>JABWBQ010000045.1 GCA_013360395.1 Flavobacteriales bacterium | reverse complement strand
CCACGACGCAGCGCTGGCCGCCCTGGTGGACCGGCTGCACAGCGTGGGCATCGAACTGGACGACATCGCCGGGGAGGCGGAGCGCATGGCCGCCGCCGTGGTGCTCGACCCCGCCCACGCCACGCGCCTGCGCGAACGGCTGGACCTGCTGCTGCGCCTGCAGGTGAAGCACCGCGTGAAAGGCACCGAAGAGCTGATCGCGGTGCGCGAGGACCTGCGCGACCGCCACGGCCGCATCGGCACCCTGGGGGAGCGCATCGCCGCGCTGGAACGGCAGGCGGTCGCCATGCGGCAGCACGTGCGGGAGACCGCCGAACGCCTCAGCGCCGCCCGCCGCAAGGCCATGCCGCAGCTCGCCGTGGAGGTGGTAACCGCCCTGAAGAAGCTCGGCATGCCCCACGCCCGTTTCGCCTTCGAGCACCACCTCACGGATCCCGGCCCCGACGGCATGGACGCCGTGCATGCCCGCTTCAGCGCCAACAAGGACCGCGCGCCCGAGCCGCTGGAGAAGGTGGCCAGCGGCGGCGAACTGGGCCGCGTGATGCTGGCCCTGCTGGAGCGCAGCGCCGAAGGGCTCGGCCTGGACTGCCTGGTGTTCGACGAGATCGACACGGGCGTGAGCGGCGAGGTGGCCGACCGCGTAGGTGAGCTGATGGCCGCCATGGCCCGCCGCCGCCAGGTGATCGCCATCACCCACCTGCCCCAGATCGCCAGCAAGGCCGAGGTGCATCTGCTGGTGCACAAGGACCACGAGGCCGAGGTCGTCACCACCCACATCCGCCCCTTGCTCGCCGATGAACGCGTGGAGGTGCTCGCCCGCATGCTCAGCGGCCGCAAGACCACCAAGGCCGCCCTGGAGAACGCGCGCGAACTGCTGAAGGGGAGGTGAGGGGGCTCGGTGATGGGTCGGGCGGCCGAGCTACGCATCACTCACCAGCGCGTTCTCCTTGTCCACTTGGGCGAACACGGTCGTGACCCTGCTCCTCATCGATCTCACGGTTGCAGCGCGATCCGCGCATGTCCACTGCGGCCAGCCTCGGTGCGCACCCGTACTGCATAGACCCAGGCGGCCTGGCCGGTGAGGTCCAGCACGGCGGGTCCACCGGCAACACGCTTCACCCGCACAACTCTGCCCTGCGCATCCACCACCTGCAAGGTGGCCGGACCGATCGCTGCGCCCCCGAGCTGCCGCCCGGCCAACGCGAGGACCGCACATCCCGCTCCGCACGCTCCTTCCCGGCCCGCCATCCACCCACTCCCGTCCGAACGGCTATTTTCGACCCCACAACCCGGATCCATGGCCTACGGTCTTCTTAGTGGCAAACGAGGCATCATCAGCGGTGCCCTCAATGAACAGAGCATCGCCTGGAAGGTGGCCGAGCTGGCCCATGCCGAAGGTGCGCGCTTCGTGCTCACCAACGCGCCGGTGGCCATGCGCATGGGCGAGATCAAGAAGCTTGCCGATGCCACCGGAGCCCCGGTGATCCCCGCCGATGCCACCAACGACGCCGACCTGGAGAAGCTCTTCGCCGAAAGCGTCAAGCACCTGGGCGGTCCGGCCGACTTTCTGCTGCACAGCATCGGCATGAGCCCCAACGTGCGCAAGGGGCGGCCGTACGACGACCTGAACTACGACTGGTACAAGCAGACGCTGGACGTGAGCGCCATGAGCCTGCACCGCATGCTGCAGGCCGCCGAGAAGGCCGGGGCCCTGGCCCCCGGGGGCAGCGTGGTGGCCCTCACCTACATCGCCGCCCAGCGCGTGTTCCCCGACTACGGCGACATGGCCGACGCCAAGGCGCTGCTGGAGAGCATCACCCGCAGCTGGGGCTACCGCCTGGGCCGCAGCAAGCGCATCCGCGTGAACACCGTGAGCCAGAGCCCCACCATGACCACCGCCGGCAGCGGCATCAAGGGCTTCGACGGCTTCTACGGCTTCGCCCAGGCCATGAGCCCCCTGGGCAATGCCCCGGCCGTGGACTGCGCCGGGTACTGCATCACCCTCTTCAGCGACCTGACCCGTTACGTCACCATGCAGAACCTGTATCACGACGGCGGCTTCAGCACCACGGGGGCCACCCCGGAAGTGGTGGCCAAGTTCTCCGGCGCGTAGCCTCGTTCGTGGCGCAGGTCGCCCAACCGACCACCCGATGCGCACCACCGCCCGCGCCCTGTTGCTTCCGGCCCTGCTGGGGACGATGGCCACCGCCCACGGCCAGACCGAAGGCGCCTCCTTCACCGTCACCGGCACCGGCATCGCCACCACGCTGGCCTCCGACTACCAGAGCATGGGCATCAACCCGGCCAACCTGGGCTGGGACCTGAAGTACGAGGACCCGCGCTTCGTCTTCGGCCTGCTGGAGGCAAGCTATGCGGTGCACACCACGGGGGCCACGCGCAAGGTGCTGCGGCGCGACATGCTGCGCGATTTCGACCGCACCTTCACCGGCAACGAACAGGCCGCCGCCGCCACCAACTTCGGCGATGCCGACCTGGCCCTGAACGCCGATGTGCGCCTGCTGGGCTTCAGCTTCCTGAACGACGACGCCGGCGGCTTCGCCCTCGGCATCGGCGACCGGTTCCAGTGGGATAGCCACTACAACACCACCACGAGCGACCTGCTCTTCCTGGGCCGCCGCGCGCCCTACTTCACGCACCTGGAGCTGGCCGACGGCACCGTGATCGCCAACCGCCCCGACCTGGGCGCCGACACGCTGGCCTTGGTGCGCCGCGGTTTCGTGGACCCCGGCACGGGCCGCCGCATCAGCCAGTTGATGGGCGACACCCGCATGGCCCTGAACTGGACACGGGCCTACGCCTTCTCCTGGGGCCGGCGCCTGTTCACCACCGGCACGGTGGAGTGGCACGGCGGCATCGGCTTCCGTTACCTGCAGGGCTTCGCGCACATCGACATCGGCGAGAAGGACGGGCGGTGGCAGGCCTTCAGCGCGCTGAGCCCCGTGTTCGACGTGGACTACGGCACGGCCGCCGCCAGCAACCCCAGCACCGTGGGGGGCAGCGGCATGCGCAGCGTGGGCCGTGGCTTCAGCGGCGACGTGGGCCTGAGCGTGGTGTACAAGGACCGCCTGAAGCTGGGCGTGGCCGCCACCGACCTGGGCTCCATGGTGTGGGACGGCAACGCCTACAAGGCCAACGACGACACCCTGTACACGCTGGACAGCCCGGGCTTCACCAGCTACAATTTCTTCGACCAGGCCGAGGTGATCACCTCCGAGCTGGGCATCCTGGACTGGGACGGCGTGGTGGAGAAGCGTGTGGCCACCCCGTCCATGCTCCGCATGGGCGTGGGCTACGTGGTGCCCGACAAGGCCGAAGTGGGCTTGGACGTGGTGCTGCCGCTGAACGAAGTGCCCGGCAACCTGACCCGGCCGCAGTTCAGCCTGGGCGGCGAATACAGCCCGGTGGAGTTCCTTACCCTGCAGGCCGGGGTGGTCACCGGCGGCAACTACGACACGCGCCTGCCCATGGGCCTGCTCTTCCGCCTGCCCTCGGGCCAGTGGGAGGGCGGCTTCGCCAGCCGCGACATGCTCTCCTTCTTCAGCCAGAACACGCCCACCGTGTCACTGGCCATGGGCATCCTGCGGTTCCGCATCTGACGGCGCGCGCCATCCGTTCGAGGTTCTTCGAGGCACCCCAAAGGGTGATATTGAGGCGGCAACAAAGAAGCGGTTTCCGCTCGGTCGTGAGGAAGTGAAGAAGCGAGGATACCACGACCATTTTCACCTCTTCACCTCTTCACTTCTTCTCTTCTTCGCCACCCGGACCCGCCCGTGCAGAAGCCGCTTCCTTCTCACCGACTGATTATTGGGATAGCCTCTACATTCGTGCTCCATGCTGCGCCGCATCCTGCTGCTGCTCATGTGCGCCGTGCCCGGCCTGGCCCTGCCGGTGGCCGCACAAGGGGGCAAGGCCTTTGTCAAGGAGGCCGAAGCCCTGCGCGCGGCCCAGCGCCTCGGTGAGGCCGTGGAGAAGTACGGTCTGGCCATCCGCGTGGACCCCGGCATGATCAAGGCCTACCAGGGCCGCGCCGAGGTTTACACCCTGCTGGAACGCCCTGCCGATGCAGCAGCCGACCTGCTGAAGGTGCACGAACTGGACCCCGGCGATGCCGGATATGCGTCCCGTGCCGCCAGCGCCCAGCTCGACCTGGACCGGGCCCCGGAGGCGCTGGCCTTGTGCGACAAGGCGCTCACCATCGACCCCAGGAACCTGGAGGCCCTGCAGACCAAGGTGCGCGCGTGCCTGGCCTTGAACGACCTCGATGCCGCGGCCGCGGCCAGCGACCGGGCCATCGCCGTGAAGGGCACCACCGACACCTACTACCTGCACGGCCTGGTGCGCATGGCCCAGCGTGACTACCTCACCGCCGAGGCCGACCTGGAGCGGGTGATCGGATGGAACCACCTGTACGAGGACGCCTACGTGGCGCTGGCCGAGGTGCAGCTCAGGCTCCACGACCAATACGCGGGCCCCACCATGCAGTTGCGCACCCTGGACAAGGCCGTGGAGCGCACCACCACCGCGCTGGAACTGAACCCGCGCAGCACGGCCGCCCTCTTCACCCGCAGCAAGGCTTATGCCCTGCAGAAGGAGTACGGCAAGGCCATCGACGACATCAGCAAGGTGATCGCCAACGGCCGCACCGATGCCGAGGTGTACCGGCAGCGCGCCACCTACTACAAGGGCCACGGCCAGCACCAGAACGCCGTGAACGACCTGAACCGCGTGCTGCAGGAGCAGCCCAAGGACGTGCAGGCCCTGTTGCTCCGTGCCGAGTGCAAGGAGGCCAACGTGGACCTGGAGGGCGCCCAGCGCGACCTGGACCTGGCCGCCAAGGCCCTGCCCGACGGGCAGCGCACGGACGGGATCACCCTGCAGGACATCCAGCAGCGGCGCGAACGGGTGGCCGCGGCCCTCTTCGAGCTGAACCGCGAGGAGGACCCACCGGTGATCACCCTTGTGGAACCCGGACGCCACGGCGAGGTGGTGCAGGTGGGCAGCGCCCTCCGCCAGGTGCAGGTCTCCGGCCACCTGCGGGACCGCAACCCGATCAAGGCCGTGCGTGTGAACGGCACCGAGGCCGATTTCGCGCGCGACGAGAAGGACCCGGAATTCTTCGCCAGCATCCCCCTGGCCACCACCGATGAGCATCTTACCGTGGAGGCCGAGGACGTGTACGGCAACCAGGCCAGCATCGGTCTGAGGATCGAGCGCACCGAGGGCGTGCCCCCCGTGCTGGCACTGACCGCCCCCGACCCCGGTCCGGACGGCATCATCACCGTGGCATCCGACCGCGAGGAGCTCTTCATCGAGGGCGTGGCCAGCGACGACAACATCATCCGGCGGGTGACGGTGGACGGCATCGTGGCCAGTTACGTGCCGGACACCACCCGCACGGAGTTCAGCATCAAGCTGGCGATCGCCGGCAAGGACCGTTTCACCGTGCGGGCCGAGGACCGCTTCGGTAACGTCGGCGAGCGGCAGGTGCAATTGCGTCGCAGGGCCGCGCCGGCACCGCCGCCCGTGGAGGCCGCGGCCACGGTGGACAGGCCCGCCGACAAGACCGTGGAGCGGCAGGGTGGCAGGCCCACCGGCGGCAGCACCGTCGCCTCGGGGACCACCTGGGTGGTGTACATCGAGAACAGCGATTATCGCAGTTTCCCGGCGTTGCAGGGCCAGGGCGGCGATGCCAACAAGATGCAGAAGGCCTTCGCCAAGTACGACGTGCAGCGCACCATCACCAGGAAGAACATGAGCAAGCAGCAGCTGGAACGGTTCTTCAGCACCGAACTGCGCGACCTGGTGCGCAGCAACAAGGTGAACACCGTGCTGGTGTGGTACGCCGGGCACGGGCGCACCGTAGGCGGCAAGAGCTACTGGATCCCCGTGGATGCCCGCAAGGACGACATCTACACCTTCTACAACTACGGTCCGCTGAAGAAGCTGATCGAGAACTACAGCGAGTCCGTCACGCACACGCTGGTGGTGAGCGACGCCGCCGGCTCGGAGGCCAGCTTCTACGACCTCACCCGGTAGCCGATGCGCGCCGCCCTGTTCGCCCTGCTGCTCGGATCGACCCTGCCGGTGGCCGCGCAACGCTTCTACTTCGAGCGCCTCGACATGCGCAACGGCCTTCCCTCGGGCAACGTGTACGCCGTGGTGCAGGACAGCACGGGCCTGGTGTGGCTGGGTACGGAGGACGGCCTTGCGAGCTTCGACGGCCGCGAGCGGACCGGCATCGCGACGTACGGAACCGAGGAAGGCACCGCTGCCAAGGGCGTTCGCTGCCTGCTGATCGACCGCAGCGGCCGCCTTTGGGCGGGCCACACCGGGGGCGGTATCACCCTGCACCACGGCACCACCTTCGCCACCCTGCCCATCCCTGGCGAGCCGCTCACCTCCGACATCACCGCCCTGGTGCAGGACGCCGACGGCGCGGTGTGGGCCGCGACCATGGGGCAGGGGGCCCTGCGCATCGTTCCCGCCCCGGACAACGGCGCACCCACCGTGGAGCGCTTCGGGCATGACCAAGGGCTGCTGGACCATCTGGTGGACGCCCATCGCTTCCGCGACGGCACCCTCGCCTTCCTGGAGGATGGCGGGACACTGAAGCAATGGGACCCCGCCGCCAGGCGGTTCACCTCCGTGGAATGGAAAGGCCTGGAGGACGTGCTGGGCATAAGCGCCCTGTACGAGGACTCGCACGGGCGGCGGTGGCTGGGCACACAGGCCAGCGGCGCCTTCGTGCTGGACCCGCGCAGCGGCCAGGTGGTCGTTCACAACGGCACCAACGGGCTGCCCAGCGACTTCGTGACCTGCTTCGGTGAGGATGCCGTGGGCCAGGTGTGGGTGGGCACCTGGGGCGGCGGTGCCGCGGTGATCGGGCTCAACGGGACCCGCCGCCAATACCGTCCCGGCAACGGGTTGGAGGGCGTGCTGATCCGGCGGATCGCCCGCGACCGCGAGGGCAACATGCTGCTGGCCACCAACGACCGCGGGCTCAACATCTTCAAGGGCGAACGCTTCCTCAACCTGCTGGAGCAGGATGGGCTGCCGGACCAGCAGGTGTGGGCCGTGCTGGAAGACCGGGCAGGGCGCATCTGGTTCGGCACCGACGGCGGCGTGAGCATCCTGGACCCCCGGGTGCAGGGCACCGGGATGATCAAGAACCTGCAGACCGTACGCACCGCGCGCGTCCGGGCCATGGCCTTGGGCGGCAACGGCAACGTCTGGGTGGGCACCGAGAACGACGGGCTGGTGGAGCTCGACCCGGTGGCCTTCCAGCCCGTGCCGCACCCGGACCTGGACGTGCTGATCCCCCGCGGCAAGGTGACCGCCCTGGCCGTCGGCAAGGCGGGCGAGCTGTACATCGGCACCATCACCGGCCTGCGCCGCTACACCGAAGGCACTCCGCCCATGGTGTACAGCGAGGAGGACGGTGTGCCCAGCACACCGGTGACCGCCCTGTACTGCGACGACCGCGGCACCGTATGGGCCGGCAGCAAGGACCGTGGCATCACCCGCATCGACCAGGGGAAGGCCCGGCCCATGGACCTGGGCAGGAGCCTGACCCCCACCGCCTTTGCGCAGGACGCGAACGGTCGCCTGTGGGTCGGCACCCGCAACCAGGGCCTGGTGGTGCTTGCCGATGGGCGCGAGGAGCACAACTGGACGCAGGCCGACGGGCTCCTGGACAACACGGTGCGTTCGCTGCTGCGCGATGCGCGCGGCGACCTGTGGATCGGAACGGTGAACGGTCTCAATTGCCGACGCAAGGACCAGGACGGCTTCCTTCCTTTCACCGAACGCTCAGGCTTCATCGGAGTGGAGGCCAAGCCCGGAGCCGCCTGCCTCACCGGCGCTGGCGACCTGTGGTTCGGCACGGCCCGCGGCGCCACGCGTGTGGTGCCCGGCATGGGCGAAGGCACGCCCACCCCGCCGATCACGGCCCTGCGCGGCTTCAGCGTGAACCTTCAGGAACGGCCCATGGAACAGGACCTGCGCCTGGCCCACGACGAACGATCGATCCGCATCCACTACGGCACGGTGAGCCTGACCGACCCCGGGGCCGTGCGCTACAGCACCTTCCTGGAGGGGCTCGATCCCGACTGGCAGCCGATGACCACGGCCACCGAGGCCTTCTTCCCGGCCCTGCCGCCCGGGCACTACACCTTCCGGGTGAAGAGCATCAACCACGCCGGGCTGTGGAGCGCACCGGCCAGCCTGTCCTTCACCGTCCTGCCGCCCTGGTACCGCACGTGGTGGTTCTACACGGCGTTCACGGCCTTCATCGCCTTGGTGCTCTTCAGCTGGGTGAAGGTGCGTGAACGCCAGCTGCGCGCCCGCAATCAGCTCCTGGAGACCAAGGTGGAGGAACGCACCGCCGAGGTACGCGCCCAGAGCCGCGAGATCGAACACCAGAAGGGACGCATCGAGGACCTGCTGCTCAACATCCTGCCCAAGGAGGTGAGCGAGGAGCTCAAGGACAAGGGCAGCGCCACCGCCCGCCGCCACGAAGCCGTCACCGTGCTGTTCACCGACATGAAGGGCTTCACCAGGGCCGCCGAGAACATGAGCCCCGAGGAGCTGGTGAACGAGCTGGACGAGTGCTTCATCCGATTCGACGAGATCACGGTGCGCTACGGGATCGAGAAGATCAAGACCATCGGGGACAGCTACATGTGCGCTGCCGGCGTGCCCGTGGCCGACCCGCACCACGCGGTGAAGTGCGTGCTTGCGGCCCTGGAGGTGCGCGACCTGATGGACGAATGGCGGCGCCAGCGCGAGGCCAAGGGCAAGGCGCCATGGTCCCTGCGCATCGGGGTGCACAGCGGCCCGGTGGTGGCCGGTGTGGTGGGCCGGCGCAAGTTCGCGTACGACATCTGGGGCGACACGGTGAACACCGCCAGCCGCATGGAAAGCAGCGGCGAACCGGGTGAGGTGAACATCAGCGGCTCCACCTACCTGCTGGTCAAGGACCGGTTCGAGTGCGTACACCGGGGCCGGGTGGAGGCCAAGAACAAGGGGGCCATCGACATGTACTTCGTGCGGCGGATCCTTCCGGCCTTCAGCGCCGATGCGGCCGGGGGCCGGCCCCATGCACGGTTCCTCCAGGAGCTCGGACTGCCTTCAGCCGCCGAGCAGCTCGCGTAGCTCGGCGAGCATCATGGCGGTGGCGCCCCACACCACCTGGCCGCCCAGGGCGAAGTAGGGCACCTCGGTGTCGCGCCTCAGGAGACGGACGTATTGGTTGCGGACACGCAGCACATCGGGGCGCATCAGCTCGGCCAGCGGCACTTCCAGCAGGGCCTGCACCTCCCGCGGGTCGGGCCGGGTGGGGCCCAACTCCCGGGCCAGGGCCACGAAGGGCGTCACCAACGACCGGCTCGGGGGGATGTACACCTGCGACAGGGAGCCCAGCACCTGCAGGTCCGCAGGCGTGGCGCCGGTCTCCTCGCGGAACTCCCGGAGCGCCGTGGCACGCAGGTCGCTGTCCGCCACTTCGCGCCGACCGCCGGGGAAGCTCACCTGGCCACTGTGGACGCCATCGTACTCCGGTCGGCGCATCAGCAGCAAGTGCGGCTCCTCTTGGCGCGGGTACAGCAGGGCCAGCACCGCACTTTCGCGCGGGGCATCGTCGGCGCGCAGGGCGGCCAGCAGCTCGGCGCTGGTGTAGCCGCTGCGCGCCAGGAAGGCCGTGTGGCCGGGCAGGGGGCCGCGCAGGGCCTCGGCAAGCCGGGCATGCACGACGTCCAGCGTCATCGCGACAGGTCCTTCACCAGGGCCTCGGCCTTGGACTTGTACGCATGGCGCGGCCGGGCGGCGATGGCCCGGGCGCCCTCCAGCGCGCGGTCGTGCTGCCCGCTGCACAGCCAGCACAGCACGGTGTACCACGCCGCCGCCTCATCGTAGTCGTTGCGCGCCGAGGTCTCGATGAAGTCCAGTTGCAGTTCGGCATCGTAGGGCCGGCCCGCGCCCAGCAGCGCACTCGCCAGCAGCATGCGCACCTGCTCCTCGTTGGGCGCATCGTGGAGCTCGGCCTCCAGCACGGGGATGGCGGCGGTGAGGTCGCCGGCGTTGTAGCGCGCCATGGCGTCCAGCAGGGCTGCGTTCTGCGCGGTGCGCGCCCGTCCGCCGATCAGGTCGGGGAAGGGTTCGTAGTGCCTTGTGCAGGGATCCGCGGGTCCGGTGCATGCGGCCAGGACCATCAGCAACAGCAGCAACAACAACGGGGCCGGATGGCGCATGGCGCGAAGGTACCGTGCGCCCCGGCCGCGGTGCTACCGTCCCAACGGCCGCCACCACCGTTGCCCGCGCAGGCGGTGCTGCGCGGCATCCCACGACAGGAGCACACGCGTGGCCCGGCCCACCAGGTGATCCGCCGGCACGAAGCCCCAGTGCCGCGAGTCGGCGCTGTTGTGCCGACTGTCGCCCAGCACGAAATAGTGGTCCTGGGCGATCACCGCCTTGGTGGCCGGTCGGCCGTCCAAGAGCAGCCCGTCGCGCCCCACCTCGAGCACATGCCCTTCGTGGCGGGTGAGGATCCGGTCGTACAGCGGCAGTTGGGCGGGGTCGAGGGACACGCTGTCGCCGGCGGCGGGAACGCGCAGCGGGCCGTAGGCGTCGCTGCTCCACGGATGGAAGGGGCTGAAGGGGAACAGGTGGCGTGCCGGTCGCCGGCTCAGGCTCATGGGTTCGGCGCCGCGAACGCCCGGCACCCGGACCAGCCGTTGCTCCAGGACGGGGTTGAGGGGGAGCTCCAGCTGGCGCTCGCCGGCGCTCACGAACGCACGGGGCAGCCCGATGGCTTCCGCGATGCTGTCCAACGATGTGCCCGGCGCGATGCGCACAAGGTGACGGCGCGTCTCACCGGGCCAGGGTGGAAGCGGCCTCCCGTTCACCAGCACCAGGCCGGCGCGCAGCTCCACGGTGTCGCCGGGCAGGCCCACCACGCGCTTCACCAGCAGCTGGCGCCGCCGCACCGCCCGGTCGTCCTGCGCCGGGTCGCGGAACACCAGCACATCCCCGCGCGATACGCCCGTCCACACCGGCCAGCGCTGCACCAGCAGCAGGTCGCCGGGCACCAGCGTGGCGAACATGCTGGTGCTCTGCACGATCACCCAGCGCAGCACCACGGCATGCACCACGACCATCAGCAGCAGGGCCTGCACGAAGGCCCGGGTCCAGGGACCCAGCCGCGACCAACGGTGCCATAGTGCGCGCATCGCCCAAAGCTCGGCGATCGGCGGGGCTCACTCCAGGCCGTTGCGCACCACGGTGAACAGGCGCTTCCAGCGGATACCGGTGTAGGGGTCCTTGGTGAACCACACCAGCACGGCCTTGCCCACCACGTGATCGTGCGGCACGAAGCCCCAGAAACGCGCATCCTGCGAGCGGTGGCGGTTGTCGCCCATCAGCCAGTAGTAGTCCTGCTGGAAGGTGTAGCTGGTGGCCGGGGCGCCGTTGATCAGGATGCGATCGCCCTCCACGCGCAGGTCGTTGTGCTCGTACACGCGGATCGCACGTTCGTACAGGGGCAGGTTGGCCGTGGTCAGCGCCACGGTGGCCCCGGCCTTGGGGATCCACAGCGGGCCGAAGTTGTCCTCGGTCCAGTCGTAGGCCGGGTGGTTGGGGAAGTAGGGCAGCTTGTGGTAGGGCGAGCTGTAACCCTTGGGATGGTCCTGCCGGGCCATGCTCACCACGTTGCCGAAGCCCTTGAGCTTGTTCGCGTTGGCCTCGGTGAGCGGGATGCTCACCCCGCCGTTCTCACCGGGCGAGAGGTCGTCCGGGCTGATGTCGTACTGCTCTTTCAGCATGCGCTCGTTGAAGCGGTCCTTCAGGATGAACTCGTAGGCGTACTGGGCCATTTCGGGCACGTGCTGTTCCACACCGTTCACATGGACGAGACCGCCGCGCACCTCCACGGTGTCGCCCGCCACGGCCACGCACCGCTTGATGTAGTTCTCCTTCTTGTCCAGCGGCCGCACCAGGATGCCGCCGGTGGGCATCTGCCGCACCTGGCCGTCCACCAGGTTCAGCATGCGGTAGTTCGGGTCGTGGATCTTGTCGCGGCCGTGGTCGCGCACCAGCTGGTAGTAGCTCTGGTTCTGGAAGTTGGCCACCACGGTGTCACCCTCCGGGAAGTTGAACACCACCGCATCGCCTCGTTCCGGCTTGCCGAAACCGGGCAGCCTGCGGTAGGGCTGGCTGAACCAGGTGACGAAGCTGGGCGTGCTGGCCGTGAGCGGCATGGTGTGGTGCGTGAAGGGGAAGGTGAGCGGGGTCATCGGCATGCGCGGCCCGTAGCTCAGCTTGCTCACGAACAGGTAGTCGCCCACCAGCAGGCTCTTCTCCATGCTGGGCGTGGGGATGGTGAAGGCCTCGAAGGTGAAGGTGCGGAACACCGTGGCCACGATCACGGCGAACAGGATGGCATCGCCCCACTGGCCCAGCAGTCCGCGCTTGCGCTGTGCCACCGGGATCGGGCCCACGTACGCATGCTTGGGCGAGAAGGCCAGCTGCGGGACCTTCACCCAGGGCAGCAGCGTCATCACCAGGTGGTCCTTGAAGTTGCGTTCGCCCAGGGTGATGCTGAGGTTCACGTTCATGATGATGAACATCAACAGGTTCACGCCGGGCACCAGGAACAGGAAGATCCACCACCAGGGCTTGCCGCTCAGCTTCAGCCAGATGAGGAGGTTGTAGCCGGGCACGAGGCCTTCCCAGGCCTTGCGGCCGGCTTTCACGAAGTACTTCCACAGGCAGCCGAACAGGACGGCGAAGTAGGCGAGGAGGAAGAGGTAGGGGATCATCAGGCTGCGAAGGTGCGCAAGGATCGGCCAGCGGCCATGCACGGATGGATGAGCGGGGTGGGGAAGGGGGCCAACGGGCGGTCAGGGCCGGCCCAGCACATCGTCCATGGTGAACAGCCCGCGGCGCTGCGGGCCGCCACCGGCCAGCCATTCCGCCGCCAGCACGGCACCGGTGGCGAAGCCCCCGCGGCCGAAGGCCTCGTGCGTGAGGATGATCCGGTCGTCCGCGCCGGTCCATTGCACGCTGTGCTTGCCGGGCACCTCGCCCTTGCGCTCGCTGTGGATGGGCACCGGGGCCGGGGATCCTTCCGCGGTCGCGGCGGGCGGAGCGGTGTCGTCGGCCGGAGCGAGGGACCAGCCCGCGTAGGCGGTGTGCTGCAGGTCGATGTCGCGGGCCAGGGTGATGGCCGTGCCGCTGGGTGCATCGAGCTTGTGCACGTGGTGCACCTCGTCCACCCGCACCCGGTACCCGTCGCGACCGTCCATCAGGCCGGCCAGCAGGCGGTTGATGCGGAAGAAGAGGTTGACGCCGATGCTGAAGTTGCTCGCCCAGAGCACCGCGCCCTCCTCCGTGCCCACCAGCGTGCGCACCTCGGGCAGGCGGTCGTACCAGCCCGTGGTGCCCACCACCACCGGTACGCCGGCACCCACGCACAGGCGGATGTTGTCCACGGCGTGCGCCGGCCGGCTGAACTCGATGGCCACGTCGCAGCCGGTGGGCGGCGCGCCGGCGTTGGCCGAGCCCACCTTCAGGGCGATGGCATGGCCGCGGCGCAGGGCCGTTTCTTCGATGGCGCGGCCCATGCGGCCGGTGCCGTAGAGTGCGATCTTCATGCGGTGAAGGTCGGGAGCGGCACGCTCACCACCCCACGCACACCGTCAAACCCACCGCCCGCTGCGCCGCCAGGTCCAGCCCGGGGCGCAATTGCAGGCTCAGGTCGTCACCCACGTCGAACCGCACGAAGTGCGCGTCCACCGTGGCATCAACGATGTTGAGCACGTACACCAGCGCCAGGCCCGCATAGCTCAGGTCCATCCAGCGGCGGTAGGTGTCGGCCACATCGCGGACGGCCGCGGCCGAGTAGGCGCCGTTGAACTCGTCCACCGTGGCGGGGTCGTTGTCCACCAGGGCGATGTAGGCCTTCTTGTAGCGCTGATACTCCCGGGTGTTGTTCACGATGAAGTAGGCCGATACGCCCAGGCCGGCGGCCACGATGGGCACCTTCCAGTACTTGCGGTTGTAGATCTGTCCCGCGCCGGGCAGCAGTGCACTGTACAGGGCCGCCCGGCCGGGCTTGTGGCGCAGGCGCCAGTTCGGAACGCTGTCCGCCGCGGTGGTGTCGCGTTGTGCGCGCAGCCCTGCGGCCAGGGGGAGCAGGAGCAGCAGCAGCAGGCAGCGGCGCATGGCGGGGCTCAACTGCCCAGCTTGGCCAGCAGGGCCGCCAGTTCGTCGCCGTTGCGGAAGACGATCTCGATGCGGCCCCTGCCCTGGGCGTTCTGCTTCACGGCGACCTTGGTGCCGAAGCGCTGGCTGAGCTGTTTGGCGGTCTGCTTGTGCAGCGCACCGCTCAGCTTGGAGGTGCCGGAAGGCACGGGCCCGCGTTTGGCGGTGCGGGCCAGGTCCTCCACCTCGCGCACGCTGAGCTGGCTTTCCACGATGCGGCGGTACAGGTCCACCTGGCGGTCGGGGTCGCTCAGGGCCAGCAGGGCGCGGGCGTGGCCCATGCCGATCTGCCGCTGGCGGATGCCCAGTTGCACTTCGGGCGGCAGTTTCAGCAGGCGCAGGTAGTTGGTCACCGTGCTGCGGTCCTTGCCCACCTTTTCGCTCAGCTGCTCCTGGGTGAGCTTCACCTCGTCGATCAGGCGCTCGAAGCTGATGGCCACCTCGATGGCGTCCAGGTCCTCGCGCTGGATGTTCTCCACCAGGGCCATCTCCAGCATGGCCTCGTCGTTGGCGATGCGGATGTAGGCGGGGATCTCGGTGAGCCCTGCGGCCTGGCTGGCACGGAAGCGGCGTTCGCCGCTGATCAGCTGGTACTTGTCGTAGCCCACCTTGCGCACGGTCACCGGCTGGATGACGCCCAGCTGGCGGATGCTGAGGCTGAGCTCGGTGAGCGCCTCGGGGCTGAAGTGCGTGCGGGGCTGGAAGGGGTTGGGCTCGATGTGCGCCACGGGGATCGCGGCCACGTGGCCGGTGCTCCGCGCCGGTGCGCCGCCGGCCACGGCCAGGTCGCCGCCGGTGGGCCGTTCGGTGACCTCGGCGCCACTGTCCTCCAGGAGGGCGCTCAGGCCGCGCCCCAGGCCGCGTTTCTTGGTCATTGTTCCTCGGGGATGGCGATCACGCGCTCCGAACCGGGGATGCGCGTCATGTCGTTCTTCTGCAGGATCTCGCGCGCCAGGTTCAGGTAGTTCACCGCCCCCTTGCTGCTGGCATCGTGCATGATGATGGTCTGGCCGTGGCTCGGCGCCTCGCCCAGGGCCACGTTGCGGTGCACCACCGTGTCGAACACCAGTTGCTGGAAGTGGGTCTTCACTTCCTCCACCACCTGGTTGGCCAGGCGCAGCCGGCTGTCGTACATGGTGAGCAACATGCCCTCGATCACCAGTTCGGGGTTGAGGCGCTGTTGCACGATCTTGATGGTGTTGAGCAGTTTGCCCAGGCCTTCCAGGGCGAAATACTCGCACTGCACCGGCACGATCACGCTGTCGGCCGCCGTCAGCGCGTTCACCGTCACCAGGCCCAGGCTGGGGCTGCAGTCGATGATGATCAGGTCGTACTGGTCACGTAGCGGGTCGAGCACCTTCTTCATCTGGCGCTCGCGCTCGGCCATGTCGATCATCTCGATCTCGGCGCCCACCAGGTCGATGTGGCCCGGCAGCAGGTCCAGGTTGGGGTTCGAGGTGGTGAGCACCACGTCGCTGGCCGGGGTGCCGTTGATGATGCATTCGTAGATGCTGGCCTTCACTTGGCGCGGGTCGAAGCCCACCCCGCTGGTGGCATTGGCCTGCGGATCGGCGTCCACCAACAGGGTGCGGCGCTCCAGCACGCCGAAACAGGCGGCCAGGTTGATGGCGGTGGTGGTCTTGCCCACGCCGCCTTTCTGGTTCACGATGGCGATGATCTTGCCCATGGGTGTGGACCGGCCGCGGAGCGCTCCGTACAAAACGTTGGGTCAACGGCTACGGTCGGCGCAAAGAAGGGCAGGGGAGACCGCTGGACGCTGTTGATAAACGGACGATTTTTGAACAACCCGCTGTCGGCGCGGTCCGGCCGTGGTCCTCAGGGTTCCTTCCGGTCCAGATCGTCGAAGTCCAGGTCGGTGAACGAGGCGCCACCTTCGGCCGGCGGTGCGGCATCGGGGTCGCGCGGGGGCTGGTCGGCCTGGTACTGGCCGGTGGCCCGCAGGCGCTCGATCTCGTCAAAGGCGTCGTGCAGGCCGTCCAGGAACTTGTCGAAGTCCTCCTTGTAGAGGAAGATCTTGTGCTTTTCGTAGGTGGCCGTACCGTCCGCGTTGCTGTGCTTCTTGCTTTCGGTGATGGTGAGGAAGAGGTCGCGACCCCGCGTGCTCTTCACATCGAAGAAATAGGTCCGCTTCCCGGCCCGCACGGCCTTGGAATACACATCCTCACGATCGTCGGCCATGGGTGGATGCCTCTACCGGCAACCAAAGATAAAAGCCGGCCCGGACGATGCAAGGGGCGCCTCAGTCCTGGCGGGCCTCCTCCAACAGCTGCTCCTGGTGCAGGCGGGCGTAGGCACCGCCCCGGGCGAGCAGGGTGGTGTGGTCGCCCTCTTCCACCACCCGCCCGTGGTCCAGTACCAGGATGTGGTCCGCATCCTGCACGGCGCTGATGCGGTGGCTGATGAGCACGGTGGTGCGCCCGCTGTCGCGCTGGGCCCGCAGGTCGCGGAGGAAGGCGGCCTCGGTGGCCGTGTCCACCGCGCTCAGCGGGTCGTCCAGGATCAGGATGCGGGGCCGGGTGGCCAGGGCCCGTGCGATGCTCACCCGCTGTTTCTGGCCGCCACTGAGGGTGATGCCCCGTTCGCCCAGTAGGGTGTCGTAGCCCTTGGGGAAGCCCGCGATGTTGTCGTGCACCTGGGCCTGCCGCGCGGCATCCTCCACCCGCCGCGGGTCCACCGCGTCGAGCCCGAAGGCGATGTTGTCGGCGATGCGCTCGCTGAACAGGAACACGTCCTGGGGCACATGCCCGATGTGCCGACGCAGTTCCGCCAGGTGGTAGTGTGGCAAAGGCACCCCGTCGATGAGCACGCGGCCCGCGGTGGGGTCGTAATGGCGGATCAGCAGGTCGGCCACGGTGCTCTTGCCCGACCCCGTATGGCCCACGATGGCCAGGGTGCCGCCGGGAGGCACGTGGAAGCTCACGTCGTGCAACGCGTCGATGCCCGTGTCCGGATAGGTGAAGCTCACGTGCTCGAACCGCAGCTCGCCCCGCACATCCTTCGGCACCAAGGGCCCCGGACGCACGGCGGGGCGTTCCTGGAGGAACTCGTTGATGCGTTCCATGCTGGCGCTGGCCTGCTGCACCAGCGACACCACCCAGCCCACCGAGGCGAAAGGCCAGGTGAGCATGTTCACGTAGATGATGAACTCGGCGATGTGGCCCACGGTGACCGTGGGGTCGCCGGCGATGATCATGCGCCCGCCCACGAACACGGTGAGCACCGAGCTGATGCCGATCAGCAGCCCGATGGCGGGCATGAACACGGCATCCACCCGGGCCTGGGCCAGGCTCAGGGTGCGGTAGCGCGCGCTGCCGGCGCGGAACCGCTCGGCGGCGTGGCCCTCACGCGCGTAAGCCTTCAGCACCCGGATGCCGCTGAAGGACTCCTGCGCCAGGGTGCTCAGTGCGCTCTGCTGCCGCTGCACGTCCAGGCTGCGCCGGTTGATGAGGTCGCTCACCCGGTAGATCGCCAGGCTCATCAAGGGCAGCGGCAGCAGCGTCCACAGGGTGAGCTCGGGGTTCACCGAGAGCATGAAGCCGATGCATAGCACGAACAGCACCACCAGGTTGGCCGTGTACATCACCGCGGGGCCCAGGTACATGCGCACCTTGCCCACGTCCTCGCCGATCCGGTTCATCAGGTCGCCGGTGCTGTGGCGCTTGTAGAAGGCCCGGTCCAGCGACTGGTAGTGTTCGAAGACCACGTTCTTCAGGTCGTACTCGATCAGGCGGCTCATCACGATGATCGTCTGCCGCATGAAGAACATGAACAGGCCCTTGAGCAGGGCGAACACCAGGTAGAGCGCGGCCAGCAGCAGGGCGCACCGGGTCACGGTGATGGCGATGGCCTCCGGGTCGTGCAGGTCGTTCAGCAGGTCGTGAAGGTCCAGGCCGGTCCATCCGGTCCACAGCTGCAGCGTGGCGGGCACGGCCAGCGAGCGCTCGGCCGGGGGGCGTTGCGCTTGGGCGAGGCCGGCGGCCACCAGGTCCACCGCTTCGCGCACCACCTGGGGGCTGTACACGGCGAACAGGTTGCTGAGCACGATGAAGAGGAAGCCCAGCAGCAACCGGCCCCGGTAGCGGCGGAAGTAGGGGTTGAGCGCGAGGAGCGGTCGCATCGGGGAGCGGCGAACGTGCTAAGTTTGCGCCGCCGCAGAGGACAGGCCCGTCAAAGGTAGCCGCCATCCCGGCCTTCCGCGGTCCCTGTTCCCCCCAGCATCCGAGCCATGGGCACCACCACCGCCAAGACCGCCGAGACCTCCGCGATCATCGGCCGCATGGAGCAGCACGACCACGAGGAGGTGCTCTTCTGCTTCGACCGCGCCACCGGCCTGCGGGCCATCATCGCCATCCACGACACCACCCTGGGGCCCGCCCTGGGCGGCACGCGCATGTGGCCCTACGCCACCGAGGCCGAGGCCGTGAGCGATGTGCTGCGCCTGAGCCGCGGCATGACGTACAAGAGCGCGTTGGCCGGGCTGGACCTGGGCGGGGGCAAGGCCGTGATCATCGGCGACGCACGCAAGGACAAGACCGAGGCCATGTTCCGGCGGTTCGGCCGCTTCGTCCACAGCCTCAACGGCCGCTACATCACGGCCGAGGACGTGGGCATGAGCACCGCCGAGATGGTGAACATCCGCAAGGAGACCCCGCACGTGGCCGGCCTGCCCGTGGAGATCGGCGGCAGCGGCGATCCGAGCCCGGTGACGGCCTACGGGGTGTTCTGCGGCATGCGCGCCGCCGCCAAGACGGCTTACGGCAGCGACAGCCTCAGCGGCCGCAAGGTGGCCATCCAGGGCGCGGGCAACGTGGGGCGCAACCTGGCCGCCCACCTGGTGAAGGACGGCGCACAGGTCTTCCTCACCGACATCCACGACGAGAAGCTCGCCGCCATCAAGGCCGAGCTGCCCGCCATCACCCTGGTGAAGCCCGCCGAGATCTACGACCTGGACATGGACATCTATTCGCCCTGTGCGCTGGGCGCCACGGTGAACGATGAGACCCTGGCCAAGCTCAAGTGCAGCGTGATCGCCGGTGCCGCCAACAACCAGCTGGCCAACGAGGCCGTGCACGGCCCGGAGGTGATGCGCCGCGGCATCCTCTACGCCCCCGACTTCCTGATCAACGCCGGCGGCATCATCAACTGCGCGTGGGAGCGCAAAGGCTACGACCGCAAGGCGGCCCTGATGCAGACCGAGGGCATCTACCACACGGCCCTGGCCATCTTCAAGCGCAGCGCCGAGGAGGGCATCCCCACCTACCTGGCCGCCAACCAGGCCGCCGAGCA
The DNA here is from genome assembly GCA_013360395.1 of Flavobacteriales bacterium. Lineage (GTDB taxonomy): Bacteria > Bacteroidota > Bacteroidia > Flavobacteriales_F > PHOS-HE28 > PHOS-HE28. The sequence continues at coordinate 8,412 of JABWBQ010000045.1, read as the reverse complement.
ACGCGTGCGCAGCATCCGCCAGGCCGGCCTGCGCTCCTGAGCATCCCGCACGCAACGCCCCGCACCTATGCTCAACCGGCGCTACCTGCGCATCAAGGTGTACCAGTCGCTCTACGCCTTCTGGCAGAGCGACTCCTCCAGCGCCGCACGCATCGAGAAGGAGCTCTTCCTGAGCATCGACCGCACGTTCGACCTGTTCGTCTCGCTGCTGCTCACCTTCGGCGAGCTGCGCCGCGCAGGCGAGATGCGCATCGAGGAACGACGCCTCAAGCGCCTGCCCACCCCGGAGGACCTCAACCCCAACCGCCGTTTCGTGGACGGCACCCTGCTGAAGGCCATCACCTCCTCCGCGGTGCTGGAGGCCGAGGCCGGCAAACGCAAGCTGGGCTGGATGGGTGAGGGCGAGATCTTCCAGCGGATCCTCAAGCAGCTGGACCAGGACGAGCGGTTCAAGGCCTACCTGGCCACGTCTGCGGACGACCTGCGGGCCGAACAACAATTCCTGCTGCACCTCTTCGTGGAACATGTGGCCAACCTGGAGGCCCTGCACGACCATTTCGAGGCGCGCAGCATCCACTGGCTGGAGGACCTGGACCTGGCCTGTGCCCTGGTGAAGCGCGTGCTGGAGTCGTTGCGCGCACCGGAAGCCTTCGAGCCGGCGGTGTTGGAGGTGCTGGCCGCACCCGAAGGCGAACGCACGTTCGTGAGCACCCTCTTCCGCAAGAGCATCGAACAGGGCGAGGAGCACGGGCGCTTGATCGCCGAGAAGGCCGCCAACTGGGAGGCCGACCGCATCGCCCTGAGCGACATGATCCTCATGCGCATGGCCCTCACCGAGGCCCGCACCTTCGAGGACATCCCCGTGAAGGTGACCCTCAACGAGTACATCGAGGTGGCCAAGGCCTACAGCACGCCCAAGAGCAAGGCCTTCATCAACGGCATCCTCGACAAGCTGTTCCAGGAGCTCAAGGAGCAGGGCGGCATCCACAAGGTGGGCCGGGGCCTGCTCGAAAGCTGACCATGGACACCCGCGCCCATTGCCGCATCCGTTGTACGCCCGGTGCATCCCTGGCCCGGGCGGGCCGGTCGTGGCTGTTGCTGGCCCCCCTGGCCCTGCTGGGCGCGTGCCGCATCACCGACCACAGCGAGCGCGGACCGGAGGACGTGGACCCCACCGCCCTGGACGGCCGGATCTCCGGGAGCGGCGAGGCCGAAGGCCCGCTGGCCGTCATGACCTTCGACAGCACGCTGCTCCACCTGGGCCGCATCGCACAAGGCGCGGTGGTGGAGCGCACCTTCAGCTTCCGCAACACCGGCCAGGGACAACTGGTGATCGCCGACGTGCGCGGCAGCTGCGGCTGCACCGTGGGCAAGGACTGGCCGCGGCAGCCCATCGCACCAGGCGGCTCGGGGACCATCACCGTCTCCTTCGACAGCGAAGGGCGCGAAGGGATGCAGGAGAAGACCGTTTCCGTGGTGGCCAACACCCGGCCGCCCACCACCATCCTCACCATCCAAGGCGAGGTGCTCACCCCGCTTCCTAACCCCTGAACACTACCAAGCGCATGATGTTCCCCCTTTCCTTCCCCCTGCAGGCCACCGGCCAACAGAGCCCTTACGGTTTCTGGGTCATGATGGGCCTGATGATGGTCGTCTTCTATTTCTTCATGATCCGGCCGCAGCAGAAGAAGGCCAAGGAGGCCCGCAAGTTCCGCGAGTCCATCCAGAAGGGCATGAAGGTGGTCACCATCGGCGGGGTGCACGGCAAGGTGGCCGAAGTGAACGAGAAGACGGTGCTGCTGGAGGTGGACACCAACGTGAAGATCCGGTTCGAGAAGAGCGCCCTGGCCCTGGACAGCTCCCAGCAGCTGAACGAGGAGACCGTCAAGGCCGGCTGAGGCGCGACGGGGCATGCACGCCGGTCCCCGCGACCGGCCCAAGGGATAGGGCCAACACGCACGGACGACCATGCTGAAGATCGGCATCACCGGCGGCATCGGCAGCGGAAAGTCCACCGTGGGCCGGATGTTCCAAGTGCTCGATGTGCCCGTGTTCGAGGCGGATGCCGAAGGGAAACGCATCCTGGCGGACGATCCGGACGTGCGCGCCGCAGTGACCGCCGCGTTCGGTGCCGACGCCTACCCGCAAGGCCGGCTGGACCGCCACCACCTGGCGGGGATCATCTTCGCGGACCCCGTGGCGCGCGAAAAGCTGAACGCCATCGTACACCCTGCGGTACGCACCGCCTTCGGCCGTTGGGCGGCGGACCAGGAAGCCCCCTACGTCCTGATGGCCTCCGCGTTGCTGGTGGGCAGCGGCGGGGCCCGGGCACTGGACGGGTTGGTGCTGGTGACCGCCCCGGAAACCCTGCGGTTGCAACGGGTGATGGCCCGCGACGACGCCGACGAGCACGCGGTGCGGGCCCGCATGGCGGCCCAGTTGCAGGAGGAGGAGATGCGTGCCGCGGCGGACCATGTGATCGTCAACGACGACCGGCGGCCGGTGATCCCCCAGGTGCTGGAGGTGCACCAGGCCCTGTTGCAACGCGCGACGCGATGAGCGGGATGGAACCGGTGCCCGGGGCGCGTACGGCGCGCGTGCTCGCCCTGCTGAGCCTGCCTGCGGCACTCCTGGCGCAGCTGGTGGTCCCGGCCCTGCTTATGGCGCTGTGCGCCCTGGTCCTGGCCATGCGTGCCAAGGCGCGTGCCGTGGCACATCCGCATCGGCACGGCCCGCAGGGCCTGCGGCAGGCACAACGCAGCATCGCGATCGCGGTCGCGGGAGCGGTCCTCAGCGCGCTGCTGTGGGTGCTGTATGCGGCAGGGGCGCTGCCCTGAGGGGATCAGGCGCGGGCCGCGCGCACCGGGTGGTTCACGGCCATCGACACGCGTTCCACGCCGAAGCCGTCGATCAACCGTTCCAGCAGCGCGGCCGTGGCGCGGGCATCGTTCAGCGCACGGTGCCGCCCGGTGAAGGGGATGCCGAAGTAGCGGCACATCTCGCCCAGGTTGTGGTGCGTGAGCTGCGGCACCAGCTGCCGGCTGAGGCGTTCGGTGCACAGGGCGGGCCGCTCGAAGGTCACCCCGGCCCGGGCGCATTCGGCCGAGAGCGCGGCCATGTCGTAGCGTGCGTTGTGCGCCACCATCACGCGGCCCTCGGTCAACAGCAGCAGGCGGGGCACCAGCCGGTGGAAGCGGGGAGCATGACGCAAGGCACGGGCGGAGAGGCCCGTGAGCATCCGGGCGAACGGCGGCACGGGCACGCCGGGGTCCACCAGGGCGCTCCACGCCACCGGCCCGTCCTCGTTCACCAGCACCAGGGCCATTTCCATGATGCGGCCCCGCGTGGGGTCGCCCATCGTGGTCTCCACATCCACCACGGCGTATTGCGCACGGTCCATGGCCGGTTCATACGGCGGGACGATGGGGCGGGTTCCGGGCAGAGGCCGCTTTGGTAACTTGCCCTGCCATGGCTCCGGGAGAAACCATCGAGGTCCGGCTTGCGGTGCTGCAGCTCCGGGCGGACGGCATCGTGGAGATCCGCTTCAAACCCGGCCTGACCACCGACGTGGCCGGCGTGCAGGAAGTGGTGACGGCGCGCCGCCGCATCTGCGGTTCGGGACCACGCCGCGTCATGGTGGTGCTGGCCCCGGATGTGGACTTCGAGCTGGGCACCACCACCACCGACACGGCGCCCATGGTGGCCGACCGGACCGTGGCCGAGGCCACCGTGGCCACCACGGCCCTCAACGAGAAACTGGCCCGCATGTACTACGACTACATCCGGCATCCGTTCCCCACCAGCGTACATACCAGCGAGGCCGAGGCCGTGGCCTGGCTGCTGCAACAGACGTGACCGCATGTTCCGGCGCTTCTCCCTGTTCATGTTCCGGCTGATGGGCTGGCGCATCGAGGACCATCGCCCCAAGGACCTCGACCGCTACATCGTGGTGGTGGCCCCGCACACCAGCAACTGGGACTTCCCCATCGGTCTCTTCGCCCGCAGCATCGCACGCATGGGCGATGTGCGTTACCTCGCCAAGCGGGAGCTTTTCCGTCCGCCGTTCGGCGCGTTGTTCCGCTGGCTGGGCGGGTATCCGGTGGACCGCAGCCAGAAGAACCAGCTCGTGGACCAGGTGGCCGAACTGTTCCGCACGGTGCCGGGGTTCAAGATCGCGATCACTCCGGAAGGCACCCGGAAGCGTGTGGACACCTGGAAGACCGGCTTCTACCACATCGCCGTGAAGGCGCGTGTCCCGATCATCCTGGCCGCCATGGACTACGGCCGCAAGTGCGTCTCCTTCTCCCCGCCGTTCTGGCCTACCGGGGATGTGGACGCCGATGTGGAGTTCATGAAGGCGCACTTCCGCCCGGTGCGCGGCCGCCATCCGGAGCAGGGCGTCCATTGATGGCATCATTCCTGCTACGGAGGTCCACGCCATGCGACCACACCTGATCCCCAGCGTCCTGCTCACCGCCCTGCTGGCCCTGCCCGCCACCGCCCAGACCGTGACCTTCCCGATGCTGGAAGGGGAGAAGGCGGACGGTGCCCGGGTGCAGCTTCCCGATCCGAAGGCCACGGGGTTCACCGTGGTGGGGCTGGCCTACAGCCAGCAGGCCTCGCCCATGTTGGAGGAATGGGCCGAGCCGGCCTTCCTGCGGCTGGTGGCCAAGCACGGGCTCTTCGCCGGCACGTACGAGGCCGACGTGTGGTTCATCCCCATGTTCGTGGGTGGCAACAAGGTGGCGTACGAGCCCAGCATGAAGCGCTTCCGCAAGAGCGCCGATCCGGAGGTGGCCGACCATGTGCTGTTCTACCAGGGCGAGATCGAGCCGTTCGAGCAGGCGCTGGGCCTCGGCAGCAAGGACATCCCGTACTTCTTCGTGCTGGACCGCGAGGGCCGGGTGGTGCATCGCACCGAAGGCGCCTACTCCTTGGAGAAGCTCGACGCCATCGAGGAGGTGTTGATGGAGTGAGCGGTCGCTTACTTTCGCGCCCACTTCCCATCGACCATGCGCACCGCGATCCCCTTCACCGCGCTCTGGGCCCTGTTGTTGGCCGCCTGCACACCGCCGGGCGAAGGCGGCACGCGCAACCCCGCACCGGTCGCCGACCCTCTCACCACCACCGCACAGCAACCCATGAGCAGCAACCCGTCCGAAGGCGTCTTCGCCAAGATCAGCACCAACAAGGGCGTCATCACCATCCGCCTGGAGCACGAGAAAGCCCCGGTGACGGTGGCCAACTTCGTGGGCCTGGCCGAAGGCACGGTGAAGAACACGGCACGGGCGCAGGGGCAGCCGTACTATGACGGGCTCACCTTCCACCGGGTGATCGCCGATTTCATGATCCAGGGCGGGGACCCCACGGGCACCGGCGCCGGCGGCCCCGGCTACGCCTTCCAGGACGAGATCGACCCCACGTTGAAGCACGATCGCGCGGGCATCCTCAGCATGGCCAATGCCGGCCCCGCCACCAACGGCAGCCAGTTCTTCATCACCCACAAGGAAACACCCTGGCTGGATGGCCGCCACGCGGTGTTCGGCCGTGTCACCGCCGGGCAGGACGTGGTGAACGCCATCGCCCAGGGCGACCGCATCGACAGCATCCGCATCGAACGGGTGGGGGAGAAGGCGCAGGCTTTCAACGCCACGGAAGTGCTGGCGGCCAACGCCGGCATGTTCCGCCCGCGCTGACTTCTTCCGCCTCGCATCAAGGCGTAGGCCGATCCGCTCGGTCTTTTGCCGGTTGACCTCTCCGGTGTGATCGTTCCGTAGCTCCGGCCAGGCAACGACCCAGCCTTCGGGTCCTGCGAAAGGATCCCTTCGCACCGCTGGTCCACGCGTTGGGGTGCAATGGTGTTCAACGACGCCCGCGGCCGCCGCCGGGGCCACGACCGCCACCGCTGCGGCCACCGCCCTGACGCGGGGCACCGCCCCGGCGACCACCGCCGTCGCGCCGTTTGGGGGCGTCCGGCCGGTACTCCGGGCCCGGGCCGAAGCCTTCCGGCAGGGGCACCTTGCGCACCGCATAGCCGATGAGCTTTTCGATGCGCCCGAACTCGCGCATCTCCTTGTCGTTGATGAAGGTGACCGCCTGCCCCTTGCGGGCGGCGCGCGCCGTGCGGCCCACGCGGTGCACGTAGTCCTCCGGGTCCTGCGGCACGTCGTAGTTGATCACCATGTCGATGTCGTCGATGTCGATGCCCCGGCTCACCACGTTGGTGGCCACCAGGATGCGCAGCTTCCGGTTCCGGAACCGCAGGAGCACCTCCTCGCGCTCGCTTTGTTCCAGGTCGCTGTGCATGGCCTCGGCGTCGAAACCCTTGCGCTTGAGGTGGCGGGCCAGGTTGCGCACCTCGCTCTTGCGCCCGGCGAAAAGCACGATGCAGCTCGCCTCGGTGGTGCGCAACAGGTGCTCCAGCACGGGTGCCTTCTGCATCTCGTGCACCACGAAGGCCTGCTGGTCCACCCCTTCGGCCGGCTTGCTGAGCGCGATGGTGATCTCCACAGGGTCCTTGAGGATGCGCTTGGTGAGCTCGCGGATCGCGGGCGGCATGGTGGCGCTGAACAGCAGCGTCTGCCGGTCCTCCGGCAGGAAGCTGATGATGCGCATGATGTCGTCGATGAAACCCATGTCCATCATGCGGTCCGCCTCGTCGAGCACCAGGAACTCCAGGCCCTTCACCGGCACGTAGCCCAGGTTGAGGTGGCTGAGCAGCTTGCCCGGGGTGGCGATCACCACTTCGGTGCCGCTGGTGAGGGCCTGCTTCTGCTGGTCGAAGGAGGAGGCATCGCTGCCTCCGTACACGGGGATCGAAGTGATGGGCGTGAAGTAGGCGATGGCCTGCAACTGCTGGTCGATCTGCAGGGCCAGTTCGCGGGTGGGCACCACGACGAGCGCGCGGATGCTGCCCTCCACCTTGGGCCGGTAGCTGTGCACCACGTCCATGATCGGCAGCAGGAAGGCGGCGGTCTTGCCCGTGCCGGTCTGGGCGCAGGCGATCAGGTCACGACCATCGAGCGCGGCGGGGATGGCCTGCTGCTGGATGGGCGTGGGCGTACGGATGCCCATGGCGGAGATGCCCTCGAGCAGGTCGGGGTTGATCCCCAGTTGCGTGAAACCCATGTGCGGTTGCGTGCATCCGGGCACCGGTAGGTCGGTGCGCGGCGCGGCGCGAAGTTAGGTCCCTGGTGGCGCGGGGCTCAGACGGCCGCCCGGAGCGGCGTCCCCCAGGCCGGGATGCGCAGTTCCACGCGCAACCCATCGTCGGTGCCCACGCGCAGTTCCCCGTCCAGTTGCTCGGCAAGCGCCTGCACCAGGTCGTGCCCGAAGCCGCCCGTGGCGATGGTGCCGGCCCCGGCGATGCCCGTCCCGTCGTCCCGGTACAGCAGCCGCAGGCCGTCCTCCCAGGGCCCGAGCACAAGCTCGATCGATCCCTGCCGCCCTTCCGGGAAGGCGTGCTTCAGGGAGTTCATCACCAGTTCGTTCACCAGGAGCCCCAGTGGGATGAGCATGGGCGTGGGCAGCTGGTCCACGGTGCAGGAGACCCGCACGGAAACGCGGTGCTCGGCGGCGAAGCTGCGCACCACGCCCCACACGAGGTCGTTCAGATGCTCGTGCAGCCCGATGCGCCGGAGGTCGTTGGAACGGTAGAGCCGGTCGTGCACCAGGGCCATGGTGCGCACGCGCCGCTCCAGGTCCTCCAGGGCCTCGCGCGAGCCGTGGGAGGGTTCATGCAGGATGCGCAGGCGCACCAGGGTGCTCACCACCTGCAGGTCGTTCTTCACCCGGTGGTGGATCTCGCGCAGCATCAGGTCCTTCTCGCCCTCGGCCACCAGCGACACGGCCAGGCGCGCGTTCTGCCGCTGCAGTTCCAGGTTCTTGGCCTGCAGCTGTTCGCCCTGTTCCCGGATCAGGCGGCTCTTGTGCCGCATGCGCCCGATGGTGCGGCGCACCTGGAACAGGGTGGCGCCGAAGAGCACCACCAGGGCGGTGGTCAGGCCCAGCGACCACATCAGCATGCGCCCGCGGCGGTCGGCCGAGGCGATGATGGCCTCGTTCATGGTGTTGCGTTCGCGCAGCCGGGCGTTGTCCCGGTCGCGTGCGGTCATCTCGTACATGGCCTGCAGGCCCGCCAGCTGCCGCGTCATCTGGGCGTTCAGCAGCGAGTCCTTGAGCCGCATGCGCTGGTCGAGGTAGGCGAGGGCCTCGTGGTCGGCGCCCATGGCGCGGGCCACCTGTTGGCGCAGGTCCAGCAGTTCCAGCCGTGCCCAGCGGTCGCCGGTGCGGTCCAGCAGCAGCTCCAACGAGTCGAGGTGGCGGCCCGCGCTGCGGGCATCGCCGAGGCCGAGGGCCGCACGTGCCTGTTCCTTGCGCAGGGCGGTGTGCAGGGCCGACCGGCCCTCCCCG
>JABWBQ010000106.1 GCA_013360395.1 Flavobacteriales bacterium | reverse complement strand
GCCAGGCCCCCCATGGTGCGGCGCACGGCGGCACCCAACAGGCGCTGGGCCCTTCTGCCGCTGCCGGTGAGCACGGCCTCGTCGCAACGGCCCACATGCACCGGCGCCTCGCCGCCGGGGAAGGCTTCGGGGCGCAGACCGCACCGCCCCGCCTGCATCGCCGTGAAGGTCTCCTCCAACGAAGCCCCCAGGGGCGTCACGCAGCCGGGAGCGCCCAGCAGCACCGGGCCGTTCATCGTATCCCGTGCCGTTGTTTCCATTCCTGGTAGAAGGGCGGGTCGACCAGCTGCAGGCGGCGCTCGCGGTCCAGGAACACCTGCGTGGTCTCGGCCACGGCCGCCACGGCCGCACGGCCTTTGGCCTTGATGCGGTACCGCAGCACCACCTTGGCCGCGGCCTGCGGGATGAAGGTGGTGGCGATCTCCACCAGGTCGCCGTACTCCAGCATGGCCTTGTGGTCGATCACCGTGCGCACCACCGGGGTGGTGAAGCCCAGGTCGAGGATCCGCATGGCGTCCAGACCGTGCGCCCGGCCGAAGGATTCGCGGCCGCGTTCCATGAACTTCACGTAGTTGCCATGCCACACGATGCCCATGGGGTCCAGGTCGCCGAAGGTGATCGGCACCTCGCAGATGTCCGTGAGCTCAGGCGGCATCGGCAGGGCCCATCAGGAACACTTTCATCTCCATCTCGGCGATCACGGTGCCGCCGGAGCGGACGGTGCCGTGCAGCACCTGCACCTGGGGCAGGCGATGCTGCAGGGCAATGGTGGTCTCCAGCAGCGCGCCCACGACGGGCAGGCGGTCGATGCGCAGGCGGGACACCGCGCCGATGAAGCCCACCGGCGGGCTGCCCGCGTCGGCACCGGCGGCGGCGTACCCGGTCCCCAGGGCGGTGCTCTGCGCCACGTGCTCGATCAGCCCGGCCTCCAGCAGCCGTCCGTGCTCGGCGAAAACATTGTCGTCCCGCACCGTCAACCGGGTGTGGTGCGTGTCGCCGTCGGAGGCGGTGAGCTCATCGACCAATATGATCGGCGGGCGGTGCGGCAGGAACCGCAGCACGGCCTCGCCCCGGGGCAGCGGCAGGGACATCGCCCCAAAAATCATAAAAGTTGGACCATTGGAAAGGATGGCGGCGCACCACCTCCTCCAGGGCGGCGGCGAAGCGGGCCAGATGCACCTTGGCGTCGCGGTGGTGGGGCAGCGGGTCGGTGGCCGTGAAGGTGTAGTGCCGGGGCCCCGTGCGCAGCACAAAGGAGAAGCACACCGGCACGTCGAAGGCGGCGGCGATGGCGAAGGGGCCCAGCGGGAATGAGGCTTCGTGCCCCAGGAAGGGCACCCGCGCCGTGCGGCTCCCGGGCAGCGCGCGGTCGCCGTGGATGCACACCAACCGGCCCTCGGCCAACGCGCCCCGGATGCGGAACAGGTGCGACATGTCGTCCTTGAGCGCGATCACCTCGTACCGCCGGTCCTGCGTGGCCTCGTCGTGCGCCCGCTTGATGGCCTGCTCCTCGGCGTCGAGCATCACCACGCTCACCTGCCCGCGGTAGCGCTTCAGCATGTAACTGGCCATCTGCCAGTTGCCCACGTGGGCGCTGATGAGCAGGCCGCCGCGGCCTTCGTCCAGGATGCGCTGCAGGGTGGCCGCGGCCTGGTGGTCGGTCACGAAGCGGTCGTGCAGGCCGGCCATCACCGCGGCCTTGTCGATGATGCGCTGGCCGAAGGCGTGGTAGGCGCGGAAGAGCACCCAGGCGCGCGGGCTCCGGTCCGCAGGGCGCACCCGGGCATGGTAGCGCAACCAAGCCCGTCCGGGACCGCGTGCGGCGATCACGAAGTAGAGCGCCACGGGCACCAGCAGGGCATAGGCGGCCCACAGGCCCGCACGGCGGATCAGGAAGATGAAGATGCGGTGGCCGAGCGGAGTGCCCCGGCTGCGGCCCTGCCAGGCCGCCGACGGCCGCTCAGGCGCTGGCGATGCGCTGTTCAATGTGCTCGTAGAAATCCGCGAAGGTGCCGATCCGCTGGAAGTCCTCGGCCGTGAGCTTCACCCCGAAGTTGTCCTGGATCACCACCACCAGGTCCACGTAGTCCAGGCTGTCCAGCGCCAGGGTCTCCTTCATATCGGCATCCGGCAGGATGAGGTCCTCCTGCACTTCGAATTCCGCCACCAGGAACTCCTTGGTGCGGGCTTCGATCCGCTCCCGTTGCGCAACGGTGCTCATGTCAACTGGCGTAGCGTTTGATGATGATCGTGGAGTTGGTCCCCCCGAAGCCGAAGGAGTTCGAGAGCAGTGCGTCCACCCGGTGTTGCATCGGGCCGCGCACCACGTTCAAACGTTCGGAGGCTTCGTCAGGTTCCTCAAAATTAAGGTTCGGGGCGAGGAAGCCGCCCTGCATCATCAGGATGCTGTACACCACCTCGCTGGCGCCGGCCATCCAGCATTCGTGGCCGGTCATGCCCTTGGTGCTGCTCACCGGGGGGCGCGTGGCACCGAAGACGGTGTCGATGGCCTGCGCCTCCACCAGGTCGCCGATGGGCGTGGAGGTGGCGTGGGCGTTGATGTACCCGATGTCGGCCGGGCCCATGTCGGCCATCTTCAGGGCCATGTGCAGGGCGCGCACCTGGCCGTCCAGGTCGGGGTCGCTGATGTGCTTGCCGTTGGAGGAGAAGCCGTAGCCCACCACTTCGGCCAGGATCGGTGCGCCGCGCTCCAGGGCGGACGAAAGGCTCTCCAGCACCAGGGCCGCGCTGCCGCCGCTGGGCACCAGCCCGTCGCGACCGCGGTCGAAGGGACGCGAGGCCCGTGTGGGGTCCGCTTCACGCACGCTGAACGCCGAGATGCCGTCGAAGCTGCAGAAGGCCACCGGGTTCACCTCCTGGGCGCCGCCGCAGAGCACGATGCGTTGCAGCCCCTGGCGGATCAGCAGGAAACCCATGCCGATGGCGTGCGAGCCGCTGGCGCAGGCCCCGCTCACCGTGTAGTTGATGCCCCGCAGCCCGAAGATGGTGGACAGGTTCATCGTCACCGTCGAGTTCATCGACTGGAAGATGGAGCCCGAACCGATGAGGGTGGTGTCCTTCTTGCGCCGCAGCGCGTCCACACCCTCCACCACCGCCAGCGCGCTGCTGTCGTTGCCGTAGAGGATGCCCACCTCGTGCGCCCGCAGCTCCTCCTCGCCGATGCCGGCCTGGCGGAAGGCCTGCGCGGTGGCGGCGTAGGCATAGTAGCACTCCTCGGCCATGCCCACGCGCTGGCGGCGCCCCAGCTCGGCCTTCAGGTCGGGCATGTCCACCTTGCCGGTGAGGGCGCTGCGGAAGCCCATCTCCTTGCGCACCGGGTCGAACACGATGCCCGAGCGGCCGATGCGCAGGCTCTCGGCCACCTCGGCCAGGTCCTTGCCCAGGCAGGACCAGATCCCCATGCCGGTGATGACGACCCGTTCCACGCGCTCAGGAATGGATGCCGCCGTTGACATGGATCACCTCGCCGGTGATGTAGCTGGCCCGCGGCGAGGCCAGGAACGACACGGCGTGCGCCACTTCCTCGGGCTCCCCGAAGCGGTCCATGGGGATCATGCCCTTGAGCTGGTCCACCGGCAGGTCCTTGGTCATGTCCGTGCGGATGAACCCCGGAGCCACGGCGTTCACGGTGATCTTGCGCTTGGCCACCTCCTGCGCCAGGCTGCGCGTGGCGCCGATGACGGCGGCCTTGGCCGCGCTGTAGTTGGTCTGCCCGGCCACGCCCTTGGCGCCCGACACGCTCACCACGTTGATGACGCGGCCCGAACGCTGGCGCACCATCTTCTGCATCACCGCCGAGGTGACGTTGTAGAAACCGTGCAGGCTGGTGCCGATCACCGCGTGCCAGTCCTCGGGGGGCAGGAAGACGAAAAGGTTGTCCTTGGTGATGCCGGCGTTGTTGACCAGCACTTCGATGCGGGCCTCGGGGTGCGCCTCGGTCCAGCGGGTGATGGCCGCATGCACCGCCTCGCGGTCGGTGACGTCGAAGCCCAGCACCTCGGCCTTCACGCCCAGCTCGCGCACCAGGCGTGCGGTCTCCTCGGCCTGTACGGCGCCGCGGGCGTAGTTCACCAGGATGTGCAGCCCGTGGTCGGCGGCCAGCGCCAGGGCCACGGCACGCCCGATGCCGCGGGAGGCGCCGGTGACCAGGGCGTAACGTTCGGGGGCGGTGCTCATCCGGTGAAAAGATCGTGGACCAGCAGGCGCGTGCGCAGCGCATGCAGCATGTCGGTGCTCGGCGCATCGGTCACCACCGGCGGCGCCACCGCCCGCACCTCCTCGTAGAACGCGCGGTTGGCGGGGGCCAGCGCCTCTTTCACCCCGGCGATGTCCACCGCCTGGGCCAGCGCCAGGCATTGCACGGCCATCACCTGCGCGGTGTTGTCGATCACCCGCGCGGCCATCCACGCCGCGTTGGTGCCCATGCTCACGATGTCCTGGTTGTCGTTGTTGTTGGGGATGGAGTGCACGTACAGCGAGGTGCTCAGCGCCTGGCACTCGGCGGTGGTGCTCACGGCCGTGAACTGGATGCCCTGCAGGCCGTAGTCGATGCCGGGCCGGCCCATCACCAGGAAGGGCGGGAAGCGGCCGTTCACCTTGTCGTTCAACAGGAAGTTCAGCTGGCGTTCGGTGAGCATGCACAGCTTGGTCATGGCCAGCTTCAGCTGGTCCATGGCCAGGGCCACCTGGTCGCCGTGGAAGTTGCCGCCGTGGTACACGCTGGCCGTGCGGTGGTCCACCACGGGGTTGTCGTCCACGCTCAACAGCTCGTCGTGCACCGCCCGCGCACAGTGCTCCACGGTGTCCAGGATGGGGCCGAGCACCTGGGGGATGCAACGGATGCTGTAGTGCTCCTGCACCTTGTGGTCGAAGGTGCCGCCGTTGGCGGCGTCGCGCTGCTTGTAAAGGTGCTCCTCGCGCTTCTTGGTCCACCCGGCGCCCACCAGCCGCTCCCGCAGGCCGGCGGCCACTGTGTTCTGACCCCGGTGCCGCTTGGCGCCGTTCAGCACCTCACTCAAATGGTCGTCGTAGGCGCCCACCACCTCGCTGATCAGCGCGCCCATGGCGATGGCGCGGTCCACCAGCCGGCGGGCCTGGTGCACGTTGATGGCGCCCAGGCCGCTCATGCAGGCCGTGCCGTTGACGATGGCCAGGCCGTCGCGCATGTGCAGCTTCAGCGGTGCGATGCCGGCCTCCCGAAGGATGTCGGCCATCGGCCTGCGCACGCCCCGGTAGGTGCCGGTGCCCTCGCCGATCAGGCCCAGGCCGATGTGGGCCTGCTGCACCAGGTCGCCGCTGGCGCCCACACCGCCGTGCTGGGGCACCGTGGGGTGGATGCCGTGCTCCAGGTAGAGCAGCAGCTGGTCGATGGCCGCACGGCTCACGCCCGAGCAGCCCAGCAGGAAGGTCATCGCACGGCTCAGCATGCAGGCCCGCACCGCCACATCGGGCAGCGGAGCGCCCATGCCCGAGGCGTGGCTGCGCAACAGGTTGTACTGCAGGCGCTCGCTGTCCTCCTCCGGGATGTGGTATTGCACCAGGGGGCCGAAGCCCGTGTTGATCCCGTAGATCACCTTGTCGCGGGCGAACTCCTGCAGGAAGGCGAACGAGCGCCCGGCCGCCTCCAGGTCCTCCGCTGCGGGTCGCAGCGTGCCCGTGCCCAGCGCGATGGCAACGAAGGCGTCCAGGTCCAGGTCGCGCACGGGGCGCTGGCGGATGTCCACAGTGGTGGTCACAGGTCCGGAAAAGGCGGGCAAAGTTAACCGACCCGCCTAATTTCGCCGGGTCCGTGGCGACCGCGGGACGATCGAGGATGGGAGCAGGGTTCAGCGCGTTGTACCGGATGGTCCGAAGCCGTCGATGGACCCTGGTGGTCCTGCTGGCGGTGTGGGCGGTGTTCGTGGTGTTCTCGCTGCCGCGGTTGCGGCCGGTGAACGACCTGTTCCAGGCCCTGCCCGCCGATCCGCAGGTGCGGCGCTTCCGCGAGGTGCTGGGCAGCGCCCCGGGCGCCGATCGCCTGATGGTGGGCTTCACCGCCCGTGAGGGCACCCCGGTGGACAGCGCCATCGCCGCCTCCGACCGGTTCGTGCATGCCGTGCGCCAGGGACCCCTGGCCGACCGCCTCGTGCAGGTGGACAACACCCCGGACCCGCAATGGTTCGATGCGGCGGTGGAGGTGGCCCTGGCCGACCTGCCCGCCTTCGCGGACACCGCGGCCCTGACCCGGCTGACGACCCTGGACGACGCGGGGCTGGACAGCCTGATGAACGCGGTGCGTGCGCGGTTGCTGAGGCCCGGCGGCATGGTGCAGGAGCGCCTGGTGCTGGGCGACCCGGCCCACCTGCTGGGCGGTCACCTGCGGGCATTGCGCGCC
>JABWBQ010000044.1 GCA_013360395.1 Flavobacteriales bacterium | reverse complement strand
CGGGGTCCAGCACGCTGAGCGCGGGGCGCACCGTGCGGCCCGCGGGGCGCTCGTCGTGCACACGCAGCACCAGGCCGCTGTACAGCTTGCGGCCCGCGCCGAAGGGCACCACCACGCGCATGCCGGGCAACACCGTGCCGAGTTCCTCCGTCAAGGCATACGTGAAGGTCCCGGGGACGGCCGCAGGCAGGATGACGTCGGCGAAGTGCGGCATGGACGCGCAAGTTTACCCACCGGGGCCGGTGGGGGATGTCGCCGGGGCCGGCGGAACGACGGCCGTACCTTGCGGCGCCATGTGGCGCCTGCTCCTGCTGCCGACCTTAATGGTGCTGGGCCCGGTCCGCGCCCAGTTGGTGCTGACCAACACGCAGACCCCGGCCCAGCTGGTGCAGAACGTGCTTTTGGGCGGCGGGGTCACGGCCAGCAACATCACCTTCAACGGCCTGCCGGGCAACACCGTGTCCATGCAGGCCGGGGAGTTCAACAGCGCCAACGCCAACGTGGGCATCCCCGCGGGCGTGATCCTGGCCACGGGCGGCATCAGCAACGCCCTGGGGCCGAACGATTCGGGCAGTTCGTCCGTGGCGCTGGTGGGCACCAACGTGCAGGACCCGGACCTGTTCCTGCTCGCCCAGCAGAGCCAGCCCACCATCCAGGATGTGAACGATTGTGCGGTGCTGGAGTTCGACTTCGTGCCCACGGGCGACTCGTTGAAGTTCAACTTCGTGTTCGCCTCGGACGAGTACCTGGAGTTCGTCAACAGCATCAACGATGCGTTCGGTTTCTTCCTGAGCGGTCCGGGCATCGCCGGGCCTTTCAGCAACAACGCCATCAACATCGCCCTGATCCCGGGCACATCCGACCCGGTGACCATCAACACGGTGAACGCCATGGTGAACCCGCAGTTCTATGTGGACAACGGCGACGGCTTCACCCCTCCGTACAACAGCAACCCGTACTACGTGCAGTACGACGGGCTCACCGTGGTGATGCAGGCGCTGGCCGAGGTGATCTGCGGGGAGACCTACCACATCAAGCTCGTGGTGGGCGATGCCAACGACCATGTGTGGGACAGCGCCGTGTTCCTGGAGGCGGGCAGCTTCCAGAGCAACCAGGTGGCCATCGTGGGCGGGGTGGTGGCCGGGGGCATGGACAGCCTGTTCTACGAGGGTTGTGGAACGGCCTCCCTGTACCTGGTGCGCGGTGGCCCGCTGCTGGACCCCGACACCGTGGACATCCTGATCGATGGCACCGCCACCGAGGGTGCGGATTACACCAACGTGCCCGACCAGGTGATCTTCCAACCCGGGCAGGATTCGATCAACGTGCAGTTCAACGCCATCCTGGACGCCATCCCCGAAGGCCAGGAGTCCATCGTGCTGATGGTGATCAACGAGACCGCATGCGGTGGCGATACCGTGAGCCTGACGATCCTGATCGAGGAGGCGCCCGACATCACCGTGGTGCTGAGCAACGACGTCACCGTGCAGTGCGTGGACAGCACCTTCATCGCGGCCACGGTCACGGGCGGCTTCGGCAACTACACCCTCGACTGGGACCAGGGCGTGCCGGACGGGCAGTTGGGCGGGTGGGTGTCGCCCGGGCAGACCACCACCTACACCCTGACGGTGAACGATGATTGCGGTGTGGTGACCGGGACCGACCAGGTGACGGTGACCGTACCGATCCCCCAGCCCTTGGTGGTGACCATCCAGAGCGATGTGGTGGTGCCCTGTCCGCAGACCCCGGTGCAGCTCACCGCGGTGGTGCAGGGCGGCACGCCGGGCTACACCTTCGCCTGGAGCGGCGGGTTGGGCACCGGCACCACGGTGCAGGTGGCACCGCCCGTCACCACCAGCTGGACGGTGACGGTGACGGACCTGTGCGGGGAGGACAGCACGGACCAGGTGACCGTCACCGTGGCCTACGACACGGTGCAGGTGCGCATCACGCCCGACACGACGATCTGCATCGGGGATACGGCGGTGCTGCGCGCCGTGCCGACCCAGGGCCAGCAACCGTACAGCTACCTGTGGCAGCCGGGTGGCACGGCGGACACGCTGGCGGCGCATCCCGGCAGCAACACCCTCTACACGCTCACGGTCACCGACGCCTGCGGCATCGTCGCCGTGGACCAGAGCGGCCTCGGGGTGAACGCGCCGCACGCCTCCTTCACGGTGGACGGGTCCTACTGGGTGAACAATGCCCCCATCCACTTCGTGGACCTGTCGATGGGGGCCACCCAATGGTGGTGGGACTTCGGTGCGGCCGGCCTGGAGAGCCAGGAGCAGAACCCGGGGATCATCTATCCGGAGCCCGGTCTCTACGAGGTGCAGCTTGTGATCGCCGATACGCTGGGCTGTCGCGACAGCACTTCGCGCAGCCTCCTGGTGGACCCCGAGTTCCACCTGTACATCCCCAACAGCTTCACCCCGAACGGCGACGGCTTCAACGAGACCTTTCAGGCGGTGGGCACCGGAGTCAAGGAATTCTGGATCCGGGTGTTCGACCGCTGGGGCGCCACCCTGTACGAAGCGAACGAGCTGGGCCCGGCCTGGGACGGCGCGGTGGGCGGGGCTCCCCTGCCCAGCGGTGTGTACGTGTACCGCTACCGTGTGAAGGCCATCGCCGGCGACGTCAAGGAAGGGTTCGGCCACATCACCCTGCTGCGCTGACGAGGCGGGGCAACGAACGGCCCCCGCGATCGGTCCTACGGGCATGGGCACCAAGACCGGGCGGACGCGTACCGAAGGCCGGGCACAGGTCGGCTGGCGACTGACCGAGCTGCTGGACTCCCCGTTGTGGCGGCGTTACTACCTGCTGGTGCGGCGCCAGGCGCGTTCCCCGCGCCGCCGTCGGCCCCTTGGGAACCGATGAGCCCACCCGTTACCTTCGGGCCCCACACCACCCACCCCATGCGCGCGCTTGTTGGAACGTTGCTCTTTCCGATCGCACTCTCCGTTGCGGGTCAGGCGGGGTCGTCCTGTGCCAACCCCCTCCCCGTGGCACCGGGCACCCACACAGCGCCCTTCGACAACGCCTGGTACGTGTACACCGCACCAGCCACCGGCCAGTTCACCTTCAGCACCTGCGGGCTGAGCAGCTGCGACACCAAGCTCTGGGTCTATGACCACTGCGCGGGGCTGGTGACCAACGAGCAGGGCCTCAACGCGCTGGCGTACAACGACGATGCCTGCAATCTGCAGAGCAGGATCGTGCTGGACCTGACCGCGGGCCAGGAGGTGTACATCCGGGTGGGCGACTACCAGAACCAATGCGCGGGGGACACCGTGGTGTGGAGCCTGAGCGCGAACCTTCCGCCGCCGCCGCCGGCCTGCGGTGCGGGTGAGGTGGCCGTGCAGGTGAACATCGTGCCCGACACCTATCCCAACGAGATGAGCTGGGACCTGCGCAACGGCAACGGCGTGGTCCTGGCCTCGGGCACCTCGTCCGGCGCGGCATTGTGCGTGGACACCGCCCTGTGCCTGGTGTTCACCATGTACGACTCATACGGCGACGGGATCTTCGCACCGGGCGGCTACTGGCTCTATTACGACGGTGCCCTGATCGCCCAGGGCGGCAACTTCGACGAGAGCGACCGCGTGGAGTGGAACTGCCCGCCGGGCTTCGGCTGCCTGTCGCCCGACACCGTGGTGCAGGGCGCGCACAGCACCGTGGACGACGACACGTGGTATGTCTTCGTGCCCGACAGCAACGGCGTGTACACCATCAGCACCTGCGGCACCGCCACCTGCGACACCCGCATCTGGGTCTATGACCATTGCATCGGCCTGATCTGGGACGACACCAACATCGCCACCATCTACTACGACAACGACGAGGGGGGATGCGGTCCGCAGGCCCAGGTGAACGCCCTGCTGGAGGCGGGGGTGACGTATTACATCCGCATCGGCGACAGCGACACCAGTTGCGCGGGCGGCCCCATCGACTGGACCCTGGTGTACGCCGGCCCCATCGCCGGCTGCATGGACCCCGGCTCGTGCAACTACAACCCGCTGGCGGCGGTGGACGATGGCAGCTGCATCCCCTGGGGCGACCCGAACTGCCCGCTGGGCCCGGACCTCACCGTGCGCAGCGACGTGTTACAGAACTCCATCCACGTGCAGACCATGGTGGTGAACGCCAACGACTGCTACATCCAGGAGGGCTGCCTCGCCGGTTTCGGCACGCGGGAGCTGGTGCGTTTCACCACGCACATCCAGAACATCGGCTTCGCCGACTACTACATCGGCAGCCCCGGCAACAACCCCGACCAGTTCGAGTTCGACGCCTGCCACAACCATTGGCACTACGAGGGCTACGCGGAATACCTGTTGTACGACAGCCTCGGCCAGGCCATGGCCCAGGGCTTCAAGAACGGCTTCTGCGTGATGGACCTGGAGTGCAGCGGTGGCGGCTCGGCGCAGTACGGGTGCAGCAACATGGGCATCAGCATGGGCTGCGGCGACATTTACAGCAGCGGCCTGGCTTGCCAGTGGATCGACATCACCGGCGTGCCCGACGGGCGTTACACCCTGGTGGTGCGCACCAACTGGGACAACAGCCCCGACGCGCTCGGCCGCTACGAGATGGACATCTTCAACAACTGGGGCCAGGCCTGCATCCTCATCGAGCACAACCCCAACCTGACGGTCACCGTGCAGCAGAACTGTCCCTCTTACGTGGACTGCCTGGGCCAGATCTACGGCAACGCCCAGCTGGACTGTGAGGGGGTGTGCGCCGGTACCCGCCTGATCGGCGACTTGGATGTGGACGCCGACAACGACACCATCGATGCCGCGGGCTACGTCACGGGCATCCTGGACGCCTCGCTCACGGCGGCCCCCTGCACCGATGTGAACGACGACGGCACCCTCACCGTGGCCGATGCGGCGCTGATCGCCTACTGCCACCAGGCGCACCTGCTGGGCGACAGCATGCTGATGGACACCCGGTGCAGCTTCCCGGTGGTGGACATGCAGAACATCTACGATACGGTGGCCTTCACCATCGGGGCCTTCGACCCCGGTGCGGGCCACCTGGACGTGCATGTGCGCAACCCCGCCAAGGAGATGCTCGGCTACGAGCTGCGCTTCAGCGGCATCACCATCACGGGGGTGGAGAACCTGGGCGACCCGGTGCACTACCCCATCACGCCCGCCTTCAACGGCAGCACGGGCCATGTGATCGGCCTGTCGTACGTGGACAGCCTGTTCGACCGGCACACGGCATTCGCCCCGCTGCTTCGTGTGCACTTCGTGAACCCGGACAACCTGGTCTGCATCGATCAGGTGGTGGAGGTGGTCAACGAGGACTACGCCGTGTCGGTGCCCGTGCTGGAGGACCCGTGCGTGGTGGGCACCGCGGTGGCCGGCAGCACGGAGGCGGCGGGCGTGTCGGTGATGCCCGACCCCTTCGACACGCACTTCACGGTGACCTTCGCCCCCCGGACCGGGGAAAGGGTGGTGCTGTACCTGATGGACCTGCAGGCACGCGTGGTGCGCCGCGTGGAGGCACCCGCCACGGGCCAGCTGCGGGTGGATGGGCGGGACCTGGCCCCGGGGGCCTATCTCTACCGTCTGGAAGGTGCGCACCATGCCGCCGGCCGTCTGGTGAAGCGTTGAGGCGAATCCCGCCGACCTGTTGATAAGTGCCGCAGGCATCGTCGGGCAGGCCATGGGGGTACGGTTACTTTCGTCCCCTGTCCGTACCTGCGGACGGCTTTCGTACCATGCGTTCCTCCCGACCTCAACTCATCCTGACCCTTGCCGGGTCCGTGCTGCTGGCCGCCTGTGGCGGCGGTGGCCAGGGTGAAGGCACCGACACCACCGCCAAGGACAGCCTGGCCGCCGAACCCACCGATGGCGGTGGCGTGGTCAATGTGGGCGGCAAGCTTTTCAGCATCCCGTCGCCGGTGCAGACCGCCCTGCTGATCCGCAGCACCGGCGCCCCCTACCAGCGCGACCTGCTGCTGGACAAGGGCAAGGCCGATGCCCTCACGGGCCGCGTGGGGCGTGCGCTGGCCGTGGGTCTTTACGGCTCGGACCTGGCCTACGCCACCATCCACAAGGACGGGCAGACGGCCATGGCCACCCTGCAGACCATCGAGAAGCTCAGCAGCGCCCTGGAGATGGGCAACGCCTTCGACCAGCAGCTGCTGGACCGCTTCAAGCGGAACATGAACGTGCAGGACAGCCTGCTGCGCCTGAGCGGTGAGGCCTTCCGCGCCGCCGACCGCTACCTGAAGAACAACGACCGCAACGACATCTCCGCCCTGGTGCTCACCGGCGGCTGGATCGGTTCGCTGCACCTGGCCCTGGCCCATGCCACCGGTGATGCCCAGGCCAAGCTGGGGCCCCGGATCGCCGAGCAACGCAAGGCCCTGGGCGACCTGCTGGCGCTGCTGGAAGCCAACGACAAGGAAAAGCAGTGCACCGCCCTGTGCGCGGACCTGCGCACCCTGCAGCAGGCCTTCGCGGGGATCAAGAGCACGTACACCTTCGAAAAGCCCGTCACGGACGCGGCCGCACGCACCACCTTCATCCACAGCACCTCGGCGGTGACCATCACCCCGCAGGACCTTTCGGCCATCGCCGAGCAGGTCGCCGCGCTGCGCACCAAGTACCTGATCTGACCATGAGGACGACCATCGCCACGGCCGCCACCGTGCTCGGCCTTTTCACCGCGGGCCGCGCCACCGCCCAGTGCGACACCATCGCCGACCTCTGCGCCCGCCACATCACGGCGGCGTACATCCCCGACGGCCAGTTCTACCGGGCCCTCCTGCAGGGCGACGAGATGGCCGAGTTCTCCCTCACGCTCTTCGGAGGCACCACGTACCGCGTGGCCGCGTGCAGCGGGCTCAGCGACGGGAACCTGGTCTTCAGCGTGCTCGACCAGGACCGCAACGTGCTCTTCACCAACAAGGACCATACGAACAGCCCGTATTGGGACCTGGTGGTGGCCAACACGCTCGATGTCACCATCGAGGCGCAGCTCGATCCGGCCAAGCTGGGCTCCGGGTGCGCCGTACTGCTCATCGGCTTCAAGCAATAGGGGGCGGCGTTCCCGGAACCCTGCGGACATCCCTCGCGTAAGAGGGATGTTCCATTTCCGGGCATCACCGACGGACCCCTCATGAGCGAGAAGATCCTGCACGCCCTGCTCCAGTTGTTCGCGATCATCGCGCGGGCGGACTCGGGGGCGGGCACGGGGCGTCCTGCCGGCCGCATGATGCTGGAGCGCTTCCTGCGCCAGCAGTTCACCGCCGAGCAGGTGCAGGAACATCTGGCCCGTTTCGATGCCCTGGTGAGCTCGTTCCACGCCGAAGGGTCGGGCCGGTCGGGCCGCAAGCGCCTTTCGGTGAACTCGGTGCGCGTGCTGCGCATCTGTGTGCAGGTGAACGAAGAGCTCGCCCAACGCCAGAAGTTCATCGTGCTCATGCACCTGCTGGAGTTCATCCATGCCGGGGGTGTGGCCGAACAGGAGCAGGAGTTCGTCAACACGGTGGCGGAGACCTTCAACATCGGCCGGGAGGATTTCGAGCGCTGCCAGGCTTTTGTGGCGCAGGCCGCCGGCGAACGGGTGGATTCCCCGCATCTGCTGTACGCCGATGCGGCCGTGGACAGCGCCCTGAGCCAGGCGCGGCACCTGCATGCCCATCTGGAGGGCGAACTGCGGGTGCTGCACGTGCCCAACGTGAACCTGTACATGGTGCGCTACCTGGGCGGCGACCGGGTGCTGCTCAACGGCCAGCCCATGAGCGGGCGGCACCACTACGTGCTCTCCAACGGCTCGTCGATCCGCCCGCCCAACGGACGGCCGATCTACTACAGCGACATCCTGGGCAGCTTCATGCGGTCGCGGCAGCGCGATGCCTTGGTGTTCAAGGCCGAGGGGATCACCTACGCCTTCCCCAACGGGCGCGTGGGCCTGCATGAGCTCGACCTGGCCGAGGCCAGCGGCAAGCTCGTGGGCATCATGGGCGGCAGCGGCAGCGGCAAGAGCACCCTGTTGAACGTACTGAACGGCAACCTGCGGCCCACCACCGGGCGGGTCACCATCAACGGGGTGGACGTGCACCGGGAGGCCGACCGCATCCGCGGGGTGATCGGCCACGTGAGCCAGGACGACCTGCTGATCGAGGAGCTCACCGTTCACCAGAACCTGTTCTACAACGCCAAGCTCTGCTTCGGCGACCTCACCGACGCCCAGATCCACGACCGGGTGCTGAAGCTCCTGCAACAGCTGGGCCTGTACGACACCAAGGACCTCAAGGTGGGTTCACCGCTGGAGAAGACCATCAGCGGGGGCCAGCGCAAGCGCCTCAACATCGCCCTGGAGCTGATCCGCGAGCCGAGCGTGCTGTTCGTGGACGAGCCCACCAGCGGCCTGAGCTCGCGCGATTCGGAGAACATCATGGACCTGCTCAAGGAGCTGGCGCTGCGCGGGCGCATCGTGTTCGTGGTGATCCACCAGCCCAGTTCGGACATCTTCAAGCTCTTCGACCGGCTGCTGCTGATCGACCAGGAAGGCCACCCGGTGTACTACGGCGACCCGGTGGAGTCGGTGGTCTACTTCAAGCGCGTCACCGGCCAGGTGAACAGCGAGGTGGGGCAGTGCAGGGCCTGTGGGAACGTGAACCCCGAGCAGATCTTCAACATCCTGGAGGCCAAGCTGGTGGACGAGTACGGGATGGAGACCGACCAGCGGCGCATCAGCCCCGAGGCGTGGAACGAGGTGTTCCGGGCGCAGCGCGACGGCCGGATGGCCCAGGTGCCCGAGGCCGTCGAGGTGCCGCGCTCGACCTTCAAGGCACCCGGATGGGCCGTGCAGTTCAAGGTGTTCTTCACCCGGGACATCCTGGCCAAGCTGGCCAACCGGCAATACGTGCTGATCAACCTGCTGGAGGCCCCGGTGCTGGCCTTCGTGATGGCCTTCTTCCTGCGCTACCACGGGGCGGGCGAGGAGGGGGGGGCGTACATCTACCGGGCCAACGACAACATCCCGCAATACCTTTTCATCGCCGTGATCGTGGCCCTCTTCCTGGGCCTCACCGTGGCCGCCGAGGAGATCATCCGCGACCGCAAGATCCTGCAGCGCGAGAAATTCCTGGCACTGAACCGCAACAGCTACCTGCTGAGCAAGATCGGCATCCTCTTCCTGATCTCGGCCGTACAGTCGCTGCTGTTCGTGGCCGTCGGTAACCGCGTACTGGGCATCCAGGACATGGCGCTGGTGCACTGGGTGCTGCTCTTCAGCACCTCCTGTTTCGCCAACGTACTGGGGCTCAACGTCAGCGCCAGCTTCAACAGCGCCAAGGTGATCTACATCGTCATCCCGGTGCTCATCATCCCGCAGCTGCTGTTCTCGGGCATCATCGTGCGCTTCGACAAACTGCACCCGTGGTTCGCGTCGCAGCAGGGCGTTCCTTTGATCGGCAACGTGATGGCCAGCCGGTGGGCTTACGAAGGGCTGGCGGTGACCCAGTTCACCGACAACGCCTACGAGCGCCAGTTCTACGCTCTGGACCAGCGGATGAAGGCGGCGAACTGGAAGAAGGACCTGTGGGTGCCCGAGCTGCAGCACCGTGCCGCCGACCTGCGCCGACCCGCGAACGATCCGGCGCTGCGTGCGCGCAGGGCCCGCGACCTGGACCTGCTGCGCAACGAGCTCCACAAGGAAGCCGCGCGGGTCAGCGGGCTCACGGTGCCCGCCCTGCGCACGGCAGCGGATGGTGCGGTGAGCGCCGCCGACCTGGACGCCGTGGAACGTGTCCTCAACGACCTCACCGTCCATTACCGGCGCATGTACAAGGACGCCGAGCGGGACAAGGAGGCGCTCATCGCCGGGCTCACCCGCGACCCCGCCGCACGCGCCCGCTATTTCGCCCTGCTCGATGCCCATCGCAACGAAAGCCTGGCCGAGTTCGTGACCAACAAGAACGACGTGAACGTGATCGCCGTGGACCGTGGCAGCCTGGTGCGCAAGAGCGACCCCGTGTACCTGGAGGCCCGGGGCATGGGTTTCTTCGGGGCGCACTTCTACGCCCCGGCCAAATGGCTGGGCACGCTGCGCATCCCCACCTTCTGGGCCAACACGGCCGTGCTGTGGCTGATGTCGCTGGCCTTCGCGATCGCGCTCCGCGCCGAGCTCTTCCCGTGGATCGTGCGGCGCTTTTCGCGCAGCTCCGGCGGCGCCTAAGTGCCCTCCACCTCCTTCACCAACACCATCCGGAAGGGGATGTTGATGATGGCCTGGTAGTCCTCGCCGGCCTCCAGCATGTCCTCATCATCCTCCTCGTAGTGCCAGTGGACCGAGAGTTCGCCGCCCTGCGTGCGGATGGCCTCCAGCTTCTTGAACAGGTCCAGGATGCACTTGCTGCTGCTGGTGTTGAAGTACTCCAACTGCACGTGCACCACCGTGGACGGCTTGGGGCTGCGCGCGTACTTGTCCGCCCACGCGATCAGGGGCTTGTAGAAATCGATGGAGTTCTCGGGGATCGAACGTCCCTTGAGCTCCAGACGTCCCTGGGCCTCGTCGAACCGGACGGAGGGGGTCTTGCTCGTGCCTTCGAGGATCAGCGGTTCCATGGTGCGTACCGGTCGGACCTGGGCGGCCGGCAGGGGGCCGGGGGCGGCGTCCGCGCGACATCCGCAAAGCAAGGCCCGTCGGTGGCGGTGTGCGTCCCGGGCGACGGTGAGTTATTCACGGGATTATCAACCCGAACCGGGTGTCGGCCACGGTGAGGTCGGCCCGCGCGTTGCAGCCGCTGCCGTAATCGAGAACGCGTTCACGCTCGTCGGACTGCACGAAGGTGAGGGTCCCGCCCCGGACCCATGCACAGCCCGTGGCCACCTCGAGGTCGGTGCCGCTGGTGGCCGTGTACGCGGTGCCGGAACGGTCCTGGCCGATCAGCTCCTCGTGCACGTCGTACACGTCGTCGTTGGCGATGCTGTCCACGGTGCCGGAGCGAAGTGCATGGTCCAGGTTGCCGTGGTAGCGGCGGCTCCAGGCCCCGTCGTTCCACACGAAGGAGCTGTCCACCCGCACCCGGTGGCGACCGTCGGCCAGGGGGCTCACCGTGGCATCGCAGCGCAGCCGGAACCCTGCGGCGTGCAGGTCGGGCGTGCTGAAGGCCGCCAGGCGGGCCCGCCCGTCGCTCTCCAGGCTGTCGTACCGCAGGATGAACACGCCGGTCCGCTCCCGCCCCCCGGCACCGGTGCAACCGCCCAGGAAACGCAGGTGCAGGGTCACCGGCCCGTTGGCCGGGAAAGCGCCGGTGTCGCCCACCAGGCTGTCCAGACCGAGGCAGAAGGTCGCGCTGTCCACCGCCCACCGGCCCGGTCCGAGGCCCAGGGCCTGGGCCAACGGGAAGAGCGGGGCCACGAGGTTCTCGGTGAAGGCATGGTCCACCATGGCGTTGGCCTCTTCGCTGCTCAGGTCGTCCTCCTTCTTACAGCCGGTCGCGAGCATCAAGGCAATGAGCAGGAGCGTGGCGTGTCGCTTCATGCGGCGAAAGTACGGGGCGCACCGGCGTGCGTGCGTGCCGTACTTTCGGGCCCCCTGATCACCGCCATGGCCTGGTACCGCACCTGGTTCGGCACGCCCTACTACAAGCTGCTCTACGGCCACCGCGATGAGGACGACGCGGAGGTCTGGGTGCGCACGATCCTGGGCCGCACGGGCATGGGCCAGGGTGCCGAGGTGCTGGACATGGCCTGCGGCCGTGGGCGCCACGCACGCTGGTTCGCCCAAGCCGGATGCCGGGTCACCGGGATCGACCTCTCGGCGGAAAGCATCGCCGAAGCGCATCGGGAGGTGCCCTCGGCCCGGTTCGCGGTCCACGACATGCGGACTCCTTACGCCTCGGCCTGCTTCGACCTGGTGGTGTGCCTGTTCACCAGCCTGGGCTACTTCGAGGACGAGAACGACGATCGCAAGGCCCTGGCCGCCGCTTACACGGCCCTGCGTCCGGGCGGCCACTTCGTGCTGGACTTCATGAACAGCGACCGGGTGTTGCGTGAGCTGGTGCCGATGGAGTGCGTGGAGGCCGGTGGGGTGCGGTTCACCATCGCCCGCACGGTGGAGGGCGGCATGGTGGTGAAGCGGATCGTGGCCGAGGACCCGTCGGGCCGCCACTGTTTCGAGGAACGTGTGGCCGCCCTGGCGCCCGACCGCCTGACGGCCTTGGTGCGCGAGGCCGGCTTCCACGTGGCGGACCGCACCGACGGACCCGCACCGGCACCCTTCGACCCGGCCCGCTCCCAACGCCTGGTGATCTGGGCCCGACGACCGAACCCATGAGCCTGCTGTCCACCGTCGCCCTCTTCCTGCTGCTACCGCTGGCCGCCGGCGCGCTGGTGCGCATCATCCGGCCCGAGGCCCAATGGCTCAGCCTGCTGCTCTCCTTCAGCGGCGCCTTCCTGCTGGCCGTGGTCTTCCTGCACATGTTGCCGGAGCTCTATGCCGAGGAGGGCGCGCACATCGGCCTGTGGGTGCTCGGTGGCTTCCTGCTGCAAGTGGTGCTCGAGTTCTTCAGCCAGGGCATCGAGCACGGCCATATCCACCACCACGGCGGCAAGGCCCTTCCGCTGGTGACCCTCTTGAGCCTGTGCCTGCACTCGTTCGCCGAAGGCATGCCCTTCGCCGATCCCCGGGTGGCCGGCGACCTGCCCTTCCTGTTCGGCGTGCTGCTCCACAAGATGCCCATGGCCATCGCCCTGGCCACGGTGCTGCTGCGCTCCGGCACGGGCAGCGCATCGAGCTGGGCCATGCTCGTGACCTTCGCACTGGCCGCACCGCTCGGGATCGGCGCCGGAGTGCTCATCGGGGCCGGGGAGGGACACGGCTTCCTGCAACACATGCTCGGCCTGGCCATCGGCATGCTGCTGCACATCAGCACCACCATCATCTTCGAGAGCGCCCCGGATCACCGGTTCAACGCCAAACGGTTCGTGGCCGTGGCCGTCGGGGTGGTGCTGGCCTTGTTCTCGGTGCACCACCACTAAGAGGCGGCAACAAAGAAGCGGTCTGTTCCGCTCGGTGGTGAGGAAGTGAAGAAGCGAGGAAGCCATGACCATTTCCACTTCTTCCCTTCTTCTCCTCTGCGCTTCTTCTCCCTTTCACTTCCTCCTTTCTTCACCACCCGGATCCGCCCGTGCAGGAACCGTTATTTATCACCGACTGAGTAAGAGCCGCCCCGGCCGTCAAGGGCCACCGGCTGAAGTCGTTCATCCCCTGGCGGCGGGTGGAACGGTGTGAACGGTTCCGCGACCTGGTGGAACGGTGGCCCTGCCGCCCTACCGACGGACTTTTTCCCAGGACGCACAATAGCTCGTTCCGGATCCCGTTACTTTGTGGCGCAAAGTACTTTGAACATGACCCAGAACGACCCCGCCCAGGAGCTCGCCCACATCCGGGGCCTGATGGAGCGCAGCACCCGGTTCCTCAGCCTCAGCGGCCTTAGCGGCGTGGTGGCCGGGGTGGTGGCCCTTGGGGGCGCCACGCTGGCACGCCACCACATCACCGCGGCCCTCGCGACCGGGATGGACACGCTCACCTACGGCACCACGCGCGGCCAGGTGCCGGCCGATGACCTGCGCCTCACGCTGCTGATGGATGCCGTCCTGGTGCTTGTCGTGGCCTTGCTCGGCGCCTTCTGGTTCACCTGGCGCCGCGGTCGCCGCACGGGTCAGCACCTGTGGGATGCCAGCGCCCGCCGCTTGCTGGTGAACCTGGCCGTGCCCCTGGGCGCCGGTGGCGTGTTCTGCCTGGCACTGCTCTACTACGGCCTGCCCGGCCTGGTGGCGCCCGCCACCCTGGTGTTCTACGGGCTGGCGTTGTTCAACGCGGGCAAGTACACCCTGGACGAGATCCGCTGGTTGGGCCTGAGCGAGCTGGTGCTGGGCCTGCTGGCGCTCTGCTGGCTCGAGGCCGCACTGCTCTTCTGGGCCATCGGCTTCGGGGTGCTGCACATCTTCTACGGAGGGCTGATGTACCTGCGCCACGAACGTGGCACGGCACACCCATGATCGAGCGGCTCAATAAAGCCTTCGAGAGCCGGGTCCGCCTCGGGATCATGGCCGTGCTCGCGGTGAACGACTGGGTGGACCACGCCCGCCTGAAGGAACTGCTCAACGTGACCGACGGCAACCTCGCCAGCCACCTGGCCGCCTTGGAGGAACTGAAGTACGTGCAGGTGCGCAAACGTTTCGTGGGCAAACGGCCCAATACGAGCTACCGCGCCACCGTTACCGGCGCGAAGGCGTTCCGTGCCCACCTGGACGCCATTGAACGTCTGATCCCCAGAACCTGATCCCCATGTCCTCCACGTCCGCCACCACCGCCTGGTCCCGATGGTCGCCCCTGCTCATGGTCGTTGCGCTCGCGCTGCTGTTCGACCGGCTGTTCTGGGACCGTTCGGTGGGGCTCAACCTCACGCTCTTCGCCCTGGCCGCGATGGCGGTGGCCACGTGGCGCCACGGCTGGAAGGGTATCTCGGTGCCGGCGCGCTGGGCCACCCTGGGCACCCTGGTGGCCGCCGCCATGGTGTTCGTGCATCACAGCACCGTGGCCATCATCGCCACCGTGGTGGGCCTGATGCTCTTCGCGGGCCTGGTGCATGAGCCCGCTTTGCGCAGCGTGCCGTTCGCCCTGCCGCAGGCCGTCCTGTCCTTGCTCATGGCGCCGGTGGCCGGGCGCCAGGGGCTGGCCACCCTGCGCGGCGCGGGAGCTGCCCCCGGCAGCGGCTGGCGTTGGACCCGCATCGTCATCGTGCCCGTGCTGGTGGCGCTGGCCTTCGTGCAGTTGTACCGCACGGGCAACCCGAAATTCGAGCAGCTCACCGCCGGGTTCTTCGACGGGCTCTTCGACCTGCTTGGAGAGCTGCTCACACCGCACCTGCTCTTCTTCCTCTGGGGCCTGATGGTGTGCGCCACCCTGGTGCGGCGCATGGCGCCGGAGCTCGCCGCCCGGTTCGAGCAAGGATGCACCGATGCCATGGTGCGCGTTCGCATACGCCGACCGCATTGGCTGGCCCCGCTGGCCATGGACGCGCTGGAACGCGAGCGCCGCGCCGGCGTGGTGCTGCTGGTGCTGGTGAACCTCGCCCTGCTGGTGGTGAACGCGATCGACATCGGCTGGGTGTGGTCCGGCTTCACGGTGCCCGAGGATTTCAGCCTGAAACAGTTCGTGCACGAGGGCACCTGGGCGCTGATCTGCAGCATCATGCTGAGCATGGTGGTGCTGCTGTACATGTTCCGCGGCAACCTCAACTTCCACCCGCGCAACGCCACGTTGAAGCGGCTCGCGGTGGTGTGGGTGGTGCAGAACTTCATCCTCGGCATCTCGGTTTTCCTGCGCAACTACCACTACATCTCGTTCCACGGCCTGGCCTACAAGCGGGTGGGGGTGATCGTGTTCCTCGCGCTGGTGCTCATCGGGCTGGTCACCATGTTCATCAAGGTGCACCGGCGCCGCAGCCTGTTCTACCTGGTCCGGGTGAACGGCTGGGCCTGGTTCGTGGTACTGGTGGGCCTCACCACCGTGGACTGGGACAGCCTGATCGTGCGCTACAACCTGCGGCACGACAACCCCGGCGAGATCGACATCGACAACTACCTGCACATGAGCGATAAGGTGCTGCCGCTGCTCTACGCCGACCTGGACAAGGTGGAGCACCAGATGGCCCGGCACCGCAACAACCGCGTGCGCTGGGTGGAGCACCTGGATCCCGCTGAGTTCCGGCGCGAGCTGGATGAGAAGCGTGGGCGATTCCTGCAGCGCTATGCGGGCCTGCATTGGCAGGAGTATAGCTGGGCCGATCACCGGACCATGGCGGCATTGAAGGAGGCGGGCTTGAACGTACGGCCATGACCCCCGCCGACCTCCGATACATCCGCTGCTGGCTGCTGTTCTTCATGGCCGCACTCATCTTCAGTGGCCTCACCGCCGTTCCATTGGAATGGGGTACCCGGTGGCTGGCCGAGCTCACACACGCAAGGGGTGGGCCTTGGGCGGACTGGACCGCCCGTACGGCCGAGGCCTTGGCCCTCGTAGGTGCATCCTATCCCATGTTGTTCTACGGCACCGACTGGCTCGCCTTCGCCCATGTGTTGATCGCCCTGGCCTTCATTGGCCCCTACCGCGATCCCGTGCGTAACAAATGGGTGGTGGAGTGGGGCTTGTGGTGCTGCTTGCTGGTGCTTCCATTCGCCTTTCTGTGGGCCCCGGTGCGTGGCATTCCTTTTTTCTGGCGTTGCGTGGACGCTTCTTTCGGCGTGATCGGCGTCCTGCCCCTTTGGTTGGTGCTCAGGCGGATCGATGCGGATCACCGCAAGCCTTCCCGGCCATGAACAACGCTAAGTACCGCGAGCTCTGGGCCACGACGGCCCTGCTCACCCTGGCCCTGCTGGGCGCCTTCGCCCCCGACGCCTATCTGCCGATGCTCTTTCGCGCGTTCATCGTGCCGATGGCGTGGGGCTTGCTGGCCCTGGCCGTCATGAGCGCCCTGTGGAGGCGGTGGTGGCTGGCGCAGGGTGCGCTGCTCGGCGCCGCCATGCTGCTGGTGCAGGTGCCGCACGCCACGGCCACCTCGACCGTCAGGACCGCGGGCCCGGCGCTGCGCCTCTTCCACATGAACGTGCTGCAGCCGAACACGGCCTTCGCCGAGGTCCTCGCGGTAGCCAGGGCCAGCGATGCCGATGTGATCAGTGTGCAGGAGGTGGATCCGCGCTGGGCCACGGCCCTGCGGCGCGGCCTGGCCACCACGCATCCGTACGCGATCCTTGAACCGCGCAGCAACTGCTACGGGATCGCCCTGTTCAGCAAACGGCCGTTCGAAAGTGCGGCGCTGCTGGAGGTGAACGGTTCGCCGTTCATCGAGGCCGGGCTGGTGCTTGAAGGCCGCCCCGTGCGGCTGTTGGCGGTGCATGCCACGTCTCCCATCAGCCACGGCCATTTCCGCAGGCGGAACGCGCAGTTGAACAGCCTGGCCGAACACCTGGCACCGCACGATAGTACCACCATCCTCGTGGGCGACCTGAACACCGTGCCGTGGGATGCGGCCTTCGGGCGCTTCTGCGGGCGCACCGGTCTGCGCAGCACCACCGGAGCCTTCCAACGCACCTGGCCGGCGCTGGGGCCCCTGGCCGCGATCCCGCTGGACCATGTACTGGTGTCGCCGGAGGTGGGCTGTGCGGCCTTGCACACCGTGCACATCCCCGGCAGCGACCACCGCGGCCTCTTGGCGGAACTGACCCTCTGAGACCATGGATCCCGCCACCAAGCGACCCTGGGTGTGGATGACGGTGTTCTTCATCGCCATGGCTTTTCTGGAGAGTGCCGTGGTGGTGTACCTGCGAGCGCTGTACTACCCCGAGGGTTTCCGTTTCCCGCTGGTGCCCATGGACCCCGGCCTGGTGGCCACGGAGGTGGGGCGCGAGTTCGCCACCCTGGTGATGCTGCTGGCCCCCGCCGCCCTGGTGACGCGCTCCGCTCTGGGGCGTTTCGCCTGGTTCTGCTACGGCTTCGGGGTCTGGGACATCTTCTACTACGTATGGTTGAAGGTGCTGCTGGACTGGCCCGCCTCCCTCGCGGAGCCCGACCTCCTGTTCCTGATCCCCGTGCCGTGGGTGGGGCCCGTGTGGGCGCCCTGCGTGGTGTCCGTGGGGTTGATCGTGCTCGCGGTGCTCTTGTTGCGTGGTGCGGGACGCGGGCCCTGCGCGCCCGATCGGCAAACCTGGTCGCTCTTGACCCTGTCGGCCGTGATCTGGATCGCTTCCTTCGTGCTGGAACCGCTGCGTCTGATGGACGGGTCGCGATCCGCAGGGAACGTCCTGGACGGCCTTGTCCCGGAACGATATCCGTGGCCCCTGGCCTTGATGGGGGGCTTGATCGGGGCGATCGGCCTGGTGAGGCTTGCCGTACGCAAGGCGGCACGGTAGGTTGCCTCGGGAAGCCGCGCTGCTGTTGAAAACTCCGAACCCTGCCGGACACAACCTCGTATGAGCCACGCGTCTATACCATGGAAACCAAGGCCAAAATGGTCTACGAGGCCAAGATGTTCGTACGGCTGGCGTTGTTGTCCTCCCTGGGCTTCGTGTTCTACTACGCCCACCTGTTCCTCGGCTTCCTGGACAATGCCTTCGCCTTCAAGGCGCTTGCGGTGACCTTCCTACTGGCGGCGGTGCCGCTGCCGATCATCGCCCTCAACAACAAAAAGCTCTTTCCCGAGCTCAAGCGCCATGGCAAGACGGCGCTCGCCATGGCGTCGGTGCTCCTGCTGGTGCACCACTTCCTGATGACCTTCATCTTCGTGCTTTTCCTGCAGGGGCGCACGGTGCTTTGAAGCGCATGCCCCGCTGGCGAAGGCCCCCGGTCCGCGCTGCGGGCGGGGGCCTTCGGTTTTTTCGGCGGCTCTTGAAACTTCCGGCACGAGGCTTGCGTTACAAGTTCACGGAGGCCCCGTAAGGCCTCTTGGACAACCGGCCCCGTAAGGCCGACCACGCATACCTGATGCTCGGGGTCCCTGCCCGCTTGGGCGCCGAAAGACCCCGGCCCGGCCCGTAAGCCGGCATCGGGAGAACGAAAGAAGCGCGCCCCGTAAGGCGCGCTTCCTCGTTCCCGCCCATGGCGACCGGGTCAGGATCTCATGTTCTCGTACTGCAACGGCACCTCGAAGTCCGTGGCCTTGCACAAGGCGATCACCGCCTGCAGGTCGTCGAATTTCTTGCCCGTCACCCGGATCATGTCGTCCATGATCTGGGGTTGCACCTTCAGCCCGCTGTCCTTGATGGCCTTGAGGATGCGCTTGGCCTTCTCCCGCTCGATGCCCTGTTGCACCTTGATGGTCTTGAGCACGAGCTTGCCGCTGGGCTGGGGCTCCTGCCCTAGGTCGAAGGCCTTCACATCGATCCGCTGTTTGGTACTGCGCTCCAGGAGGATCTTTTCGAGGGCATCGAGCTTCATGGTGTCCTCGGTGGCGAGTTTGATCGTAAGCGCCTTACGGTCCAGCTCGATGCTGCTGTTGCTCCCGCGCAGGTCGTAGCGCGTTTCCAGCTCCCGTTTGGCGGTGTTCACCGCGTTATCCAGTGTCTGGACGTCGATCTTGCTGACGATGTCGAAGCTGGCCATGGGGTTCGGATGATGTGCCGCAAGCTACGTCCGACCATCCGCACCGGACGATGTCATGGTGGTGGGGCATGCGGAAGGTTTCCGGCGAGGGCTGGAAAAAAGAAGCGCGGGCCGTGGCCCGCGCTTCTTTTGCACACGTTCCTGGTCACTTGGTCACCACCACCCGGAAGGTGGTGCGACCGCCGTCCTGGAAGTTGAGGGCGAACTGGTAGGTGCCGCCGGTGAGGCCGGTCACGTCCAGCACCAGCACCTCGTTGGCGATGTTCACGCGGCGCTCGTCCACGAGCTTGCCGGTCTGGTCCATGATGCGCAGGTCGGCCGCCCCGCTGAGGCCGGCCAGGGGCACGCGGATGCGGTCGGTGGTCGGGTTGGGGTAGGGGGTGGCTTCCACCGTGTTCAGCTCGTTCATGCCGATACCACCGGCGGGGACCATGGCCACACCGGCCGCGCAGGTCACGTCGGTGCCGAAACCCACGTTGTACCAGGTGCCGCCATCTTCGATCAGGGAAACGGGCTGGTCGTACACGGCGGTGTGCTCGTCATAGTCCAGCGTGGCGTCGTAACCCACGTAGAGGGCGTCGCTCAGGGTGTACACGCAGAAGAGGTAGCGCGAGTTGTCCACCAGCACCAGGGGCTGCGAGAAGGGCACGTAGATCACTTCGCCCTGCAGGTCGGACTGGTAGTAGTACTCGCCGGTGGCTTCTTCGCTGAGGGTGTAGGCGGTCTGGCCCGGGAAGTTCGGATCGCTCAGGCCGGTGAAGCTGTCGCCCCACTCATAGGCGCGCACCCCGATGAACTCCCCGTCCAACGTGGTGCCCGAGGCCGAGGTGGCACTGGTGTAGATGCCGGTGGCGGCCATGCGGCTGGCGTTGGCGTTCTGGAAGTGGATGCAGGACTGGAAGCCGTCCACGTCGTTGCTGGGCCGGTAGTGGGCGTTGGGCGCGGGCTTGCCGGTGGTCTCGTCCATGGGGCAGTAGCTCAGCACCGAGTCCACCAGGAAGGAACAGGAGAAGCTGTTGTCGGCCGGGAACTCGTCCGGCAGGGTGCCCGTGGAGATGGTGTAGGTCACCGTGTAAAGCGCATCCGAGTAGGAGGATTGCGAGAAGGCGGGCAGCGTCACGAACGCGCTGTCACCCGGGTTGAGGGACACGGCCGTGGAGGTCTGGTCGTAGAGGGTGCTGCCGTTCTGTTCCACCTTGGCGTTGAGGGTGGCGTCGGTCTGCGCTGCGGTGCCGTAGTTATGGATCCACAGGCCCAGTTCGGCGCTGAACTCGCTGGCGTTCTGGGAGACCAGGGCGGGTTGGCCGGTGGCCGGGGCCACCAGGACGTCGGGCTTGTAGGCGCTCAGGTTGTACTGGAAGAAGTTGTTGATGCTGCCCAGGAAGGCGACGACCGGCGTACCGGCCTCCAGTTCGTCCTCCACCAGGATGCCGTCATCCAGGGTGATCATCGCCACCGGGATGGTGACGTTGGCGCCGTCGGCACCGGAACCCATGGCCACGGGGGCACCGGCCACCCGGTTGATGATGATGACACCCACCGCGCCAGCGTTCTGGGCGTTGAGGGCCTTGGTGCCGAATTCACAGCTGCCGCGATAGATCACGGCGATCTTGCCGGCCACCTCGGCGCCGTTGGTGACCGGGTTGCAGCACAGGCTGTCACCGGCAGTGCCGTCCGAAGCCAGGGCCAGGGTGTCGGTCAAGGCGTTCAGCGGGTCGTTCAGGTCCGGGCAGCCCCAGCCACCGGCCGGGTCGGCCCACGTGAAGGTGTAGCTGCCAGCGATGTTGGCGGGCTCGAGCACGTTCAGGATCACCTGGCTCTGTGCGCCAAGGCCGGCCGTTCCGAGCAGCAATGCGAGTAGGGTTTTCTTCATGATCGTTGGGGTGAATGGTTGTACTGGTTCGGGCCACGGCTTCCACAGGTCCCGGCCGTGGCGGTCCGACAAGTATAATCGATCCGGACACTGAACCGACCATCCCTGCATCACCGGATGGTCACAAGTGCGGGCAGGTGCCTCAGCGGGGCGGCTCGGGTGCCGTTGCCTGCGGCCGGAACCGCAGCACGGCCGAGTTCATGCAGTAGCGCTTGCCGGTGGGCGGCGGCCCGTCGTCGAACACATGGCCCAGATGCCCCCCACAGCGGCCGCACAGCACTTCGGTCCGCACCATGCCGTGGCTCCGGTCCTCGGCGTAGCGCACGCTGCCTTCGCGTTCGGTGCGGTAGAAGCTCGGCCAGCCGCAGCCGCTGGCGAACTTGCTGTCGGCCAGGAACAACATGTTCCCACAGGCGGCACAATGGTACCGGCCGATGCCTTCATGGTCCCACAGGGCCCCGGTGAAGGCCCGTTCGGTGCCTTTCTCCCGGGCAATGTGATAGACCTCCGGGTCCAACACCTTGCGCCACACGCTGTCCGGCAGGTCCAGCGGGGTGCTGTCCGATTCGTTGTAATAGGGATTCCCGGCCATGGTGATCGTGCGACCCGGGACCTGGCTTGGCGCCTGGGCACAGGCCATGAAAGATAATAACAGGGTGAGCGCCGGGACCGCCCCTATGGACTTCCCCCCGGTGCCCATCAGCCGATCACTTCGGCTTTCGGGTACCTCTTGCGCCAGAACTCGAAGGTCTTCATGCTCTTGAGGTGCACGATGGTCCTTCCGTCGAGGCGCACTTTGATGGTCTTCCCGTCCGGGACGGGCTGGGTCAGGATGATGGTCTTCTTGCGGGGCATGGCCTCGTTGTTCTTCAGCGACGATAGTACGAAGAATCGTGCCGCGAATGTTCGCCCGGCGGACCAATGGTTCGTGGCCGGGTTGACCGGCGCATGGACCTGGGGCCGGGGGGAGCTTTGGCAGAAGGGGACAGCGTGGCATGACTTTTTGGCGGCTCTGGTTGGGTTCCGAACCCCAAGCGCGCCGACATAACGAACGGGAGGGGCCGCGCCCTCAGCTCCGGGCGGAGTGGTCCCTCCGGCGATCGTCACCCGGACGTCAGGCGCCAGGGGCTTGGCTTTCCGAGGTTGTTGAAAGCTCGGGCAGGTGCCGATGCACCAACGGCACGGATCGTGCGTTGGGTTGGGTGACCATGGAAAGCGAGACCATCATCCAACGGACCTTGTTAGTGGACGCTTCGCCCCGTGCCATCTGGCGTGTGCTGACCGACCCGAAGCTGACCAAACTCTACCTGGCGGGCTCCCAAGCGCGGAGCACGTGGAAACCCGGCGCCCCGGTGCTGTGGGTGGACAAGGTGGACGGCCAGGAGCGGTTGCGCGCCAAAGGCACGGTGATGGCCAGCCTGGCCGATCGGCGGCTGCGCTATACCTGCCTGGAGGTGGATGGCGACCTGCCCGACGAGCCTTCGAGCTATACCACGGTGGACTTCCTGCTGGAGCCGGAGCGCGACGGGCGCACCCGTCTGGAGCTGTGGCACGGTGATTTCGCCGGGCTGCCCCACGATGTGCGGCGCACCCGCGAGGCCGGCCGCGAATGGGTGGAGATCCTGGTGGGCATCAAGCGTGTGGCCGAGGAACAGCAGGGCCTGATGGCCGCCTGAGCCCGCGGCGTTCGCTGATCCGACAAGCGATGGGCGATCCGTGCCAGGCGTTGTGTGCAGTGCCGGTTGGCCCGGCGGTGCGCCAGTTCCTGTACAAGAACAAGCCTCCGATCATCGCCCCCTCTCTCCCTGCGGGGGACCGAAATACCCCTGGTACCACGCCTTCTCCCAGTGGTCGCGCTCGTCGGTGAGCAGCGCCGTGCCGTCCAGCAGATCCTGCAGCATGCGCAGTGAACGGTCGTCGCGCTGGGAGATCACCGGGATGCCCGCACGGATCAACGCCGCCGCCGCCACGCCCGGCCCTTTCTGGTACACCTTGTTCTCCGCGAAACGCGAGCCCAAGTAGGTGACCGTGCTGCCGCAAGCACCGCTGATGTCCATGAGGACCGCCAGATCCACCTTCTCACGCAGGGCGAGGTCGCGCATCGCGTAGGCGGCCTTCACCATGCCCGCGGTCCAGTCGGTGCCGTCCTCGGCCAAGGAACGGGCCTTGCCGTCCAGCACATCGAAGCCGTTGCCGCCGTGGCTGTCGGGTGTCATGCGCGGCGTGCCGAAGGAGAAATCCTCGGGACAGAACTTCACGATCCGCACTTCGGGACGGAAGAGCCAGGAGCGCAGGGAGCCGTGGTCGCCGTTGGTGCTGCCGTCCACGCCGCAGCCCACACCGCCGATGCAGGCGCTCAGCAGCACCACCAACGGCTGTTCCGCCGTGGGGCGTGGGCGATGGAAGAACGCTGCCGTGGGCAGGTGTGCGGGGCGCTCCGTGGTCATGCCCCGTAAAGTTCGTTCACTTCACCCGCCTGCCCTCCATTTCCTTGCCTTGCCGGAAGGTGAGGCGCTGCACTCGTCCATCGGCCTCGGGGTGGAAGCTGATGGTGGCATCCACTACGGTGAGGAAGAATTCGTTCGGCGCGGAACCGAACACCTCAAGCTCCTGTTGACCGGTGGGACGCAGGAAGAAACGATCGCCATCGGCGCGGAAGGTGAGGGTGAACCCGGTTGCCAGCTCGTATTCGCCCACGTACGGTAACAGGTCGGCGTTGTGCAGGGGGATGGCGGTACGCGCGGGGAGCGGTTCATCGGTCAGGGTCATGGGGTCATCGCCCTGGCGGGTCTGCAACAGGGCGCCAGTTACCTTGCCGTCGGTCCGTTGAAAGGTGATGTTGATCACATCGCCGGCATAGCGGAACCGGTCGTTGCCTTGATATTGCAGGCGGAAACGTCTACCGCCTTCGCGCTGTGCGTGCAGGCCGTCGCTATCGCTGGTGACGTAGCGCGTCACGCCTTGCTCGCTCCGGTACACACCGGCATAGGCCCGCGCTTGTTCCGGTGTAAGCGGCACCTCCGGACCGCCATAGGGTTTGCCCAAGGCGATCGCCGCAAGCTCGGGCGCCAGGCCGTGCGCATCGTCCGATTCGCGGTTCACCAGCACCACCACGAAGATGTCCTCGTTCGGCAGGTGGATCATGTTGCTGGTGGCCCCGTTGATGCCGCCGCTGTGTTCCCGCGTGGGGCTGCCCTGCACGTTCTGGAACATCCAGCCGTAGCCATAACCACAGGCCGTGTCATTGGCCAGGACGTACGACTTGAATGCCTGCTCACGGAATTGTGCCGGTAGCAGATCGCCTTTTTGCACGGCCGTGTTCCATTTCCACAGGTCCTCCACGGTGCTCCGGATCGATCCCGCACCGCGCGGCCATGTCAGGCTCACCGGCAACGCCGGCACCCAGCCTTCGCCTTCGGGTTGGTAGCCCAGGCCGGGCTCACGGGGCAGGTAGTGGTCATCCAATGCCGCGCTGGAGGACGTCATGCCGACTGGCCGCAGCAGGTGTTCCGCCATGTAGTCCGACCATGAACGGCCCGAGACCTTCTCGATGATGGCCGTAAGCAGGATGTAGCCACTGTTGCTGTAGCTCCACTTCGTGCCGGGCTTGAATTCCAGCGGCAGGTCCTTGAACATCTTGATCTCGGCCTCCAGGCTTACCGGTTCCGCGAAAGCCTTGGGAGTGTACGCGGGCAGGTCGGTGAAATTGGGGATGCCCGAGGTGTGCGTGAGCAAATGCTCGATCGTGATGGGATGTTCCTTCTTCGGAAATTCCACGTAGCGTTGGACCTCGTCGGTGAGCTTCAGCTTCCCTTGGTCGGCCAGTTGCAGGATGGCCACCCCGGTGAACTGTTTCGTGATGCTGCCGATGCGGAACTGGCTGGCGGTGGTCAACGGCTTGTTCGCCGCCACATCGGCCATGCCCAACGCGCGCTCGTACAGGATGCGGTCGCCTTTCGCCACCAGCACCACGCCGCCCGGGTCATCGGGGGTGAAGTGCTCGGCCAGCACCGCATCCATGCGGCCTGTGAGCGAAGTGTCGATTTGCGCTGCAACTGGGTGGGTTGACGAAAGGGCAAGGAGAAGCCCGATACCGGGCAAAGCGGATCTGACCATCATGAGCGTATGACGCCCGGTCCGGGTGCTGCGGTTACATATGGATCGTGAACCAAGGAATGCGGTATGCATGGTTCAATGGGTTGTTCCCAGGTTTCGTCGTTTCACCCACCACAACCGGTGTACTGAATTGCGCGGTGATGGTGGTGAAAATGGTGAGAGTGGTGAAAGAGGTGAGGATAGTTGCGCCCGGTCCTTCGGATCATTGTTGGCCACCCTGCATGCGATGACTCGGTGAGCTTGCTCCTGCCAAAAGGTCCAGGGCTTGACCTTCCATTCCACAAATGGACGTCGTGGCACGAGCGACCTCAACATGCGTCCGGACCTGATCCGGAACCATTGCCAACATACCGCTCGGCTTTCCCCCCTGTCGACTTCATCTTCAAGATCGGCGAAAGCGACTGGACTATCTTCGCCCGCAGCATGTTCGCCCGTCTACGTTCCCGATCCGACCAATGGCTCATTCAGGCCGCGCTCAAGCGCATGGGACCGCGGCAGCGCCGTCTCATCGGCCTGGCCGGTGATGAAGTGGAATGCCCCTGTTGTGGCGGCCGCTTCCTTTGTTACCTGCCCTTCGGTGTGGCCCATCGGCGTCGCGCCCATGCCCAGTGCCCACAGTGCGCCTCGCTGGAGCGGCACCGCCTGATGTGGCTCTTCCTGCAGAGCCGCACGAAGCTCATGAAGGAGCCGCTGAAACTGCTCCATGTTTCACCGGAACAATTCTACCACGACCGGTTGAGCGCCCACCCCCTGGTGGACTACACCGCCGGGGACAAATTCGAACCGGGGTACGCCTATCCCAAGGGCACCATCGACCTGGACCTCACGCGCATCGACTTCCCGCCGCACACCTTCGATGCGGTGATCTGCAGCCACGTGCTTGAGCATATCCCCGACGACCGGCTGGCCATGCGGGAACTGCATCGTGTGCTCAAGCCGGGGGGCTGGGCCATCATTCAGGTGCCGCTGGACAAGCGCATGGCCACCACCGACGAGGATGTGACGATCACCGACCCGAAGGAACGTGAGCGACGCTTCGGTCAGCACGACCACTTCCGGTTGTACGGCCGTGACCTGAAGGACCGACTGACCGAGTCGGGCTTCCAGGTGGAGGTGGTGCCGTTCAGCACCAATTACTCACCGCAGGAAAGGTTCAGGTACGGATTGCCCGAGGACGAGGATATCCACTTCTGCACGGCATGATGCAGGGACGGAAGGATCCCGCGATGCAAAGAGCACTATAACTCCGGTCCAATTCCCGAAGTTGCGTACCACCGGCGCAGGAGCACCGCGGGATGCCGAGGTGGCTCGCCGTGATCAAAGTCTCGTCAGGAGCAAATTCCCGATCGCCTCCACCTGCTTGGCGCTCACCGCGGCCTGCTTCGCGCACTTCTTCCAGGTCCTCACCCCGGCCTTCACCTCGTCGATGATCGCGGCGGCCTTCTTGATGTTCATCGCCTTGGCCACGGCCAGCAGGTCGTCCCGTGTGATGTCCGTGCGCTTGCCGTTCACGCTCATCTGGTGCTGGCGCAGCCAGATGTTCTTCGGGTCATAGGCGAAGGTGATGTCGTAGGCCGGCGAAAGGTGCCATTGGCCCTGCGGGTCCATCAGGAACGAGGTGTTCTTGGTGTGGTCGTCGCAGTTGCGGGCGATCACGTTGAAGCACATGCGGCGGAAGAGCTCGGCGGCATCGGGGTAGGGCAGGCCCAGCAGGCGCATCATGGCGAAGGCATCGGCGTAGCTGTGCCGCACGGGGTCGTTGTAGTCCAGGTGACCCAGGCCGCAGAGCGTGGCCATGTGCAGGCGTGCCGTCTCGCCGGTGCGCGCGTGCTTCACACGGTCGAAGCGCTGCGTGAGGAAGTGCGCGCGCCCGTGCTCCTCCAGCAATGTGCATGGCATCATGCTTATGCCGCTCGCCACGGCCATCAGGTGGTAGGCATACTCGATGCGGCCGAAGCCCTTGGGGTCGCCCAGCGCGGCGTTGGTCACGCCATCGAACTTGATCAGGCAGTACGAGAAGCCCTCCAGTCCGTCGATCTGGCCGCTGCGCACCTCGCCGGTGCGGTGGTTGTACGCCACGATCGCCTTGGCCCGCGCGCCACCCGCCGAGGTGCCCACCTGGATGATGTCCATCAACGCCTCCCTCTCGCCATTTTTACGGCTGGTGCTGAACTTCTCCCGCTCAGTGAGCACCCGCCTTGCCACGCGCACCAGCTCCTCCACCTGCAGGGCCTCGCTGCTCGCCTCCAGCTCGGCGTGGCTCGGCTCGAACTCCAAGGCCCCCATACCGCGGTGACCGAGGAAGCACAGCTTCTCCACCGGGTTGGCCAGATCACGCTTCTGCTCGTTCAGCCAGGCGTTCAGCAGCGCATCGCCAAAGCGGTCCGGCAGGCAATCGGCCAGGAGGCCCGGCAGCCCCTTGAACGTCTCGTTGCGGCTGTTGCCGAAAACAAAAACCTCATCGCCGCCCCGCGCGTTCGCCAAGGGCATCATCACCGGGGCCACGTCCAGCCCGCTGCGCGTGAACGTGCGGTCGAACTGGAACGAGGCCCGCTGCAGGCGCTCGTCCCACACCACCAGGCCAACGACCTGGCCCCACAACAACACCTTCGCATGCGTTACCATGTGCTCTTGGGTTTGGGCGGCAGCACGTCCGGCTTTTTGCGCCCCGCGCGTTTGCGTTGCTTCTTCAGGTATTTTTCCTGTGCCTCCACCAGCATGTAGGGCGTGGGCTGCGGCTCCTGGTGGAAGGCATCGAGCAGCTCCAGCCGGTCCATGGCGCGCAGCACCTGCACCACGGTGAGCAAGGTGGCGGCGCGGCCGGCCTCCAGCTTCACCACGGTGGTGCGGTCCAAGCCGGCGCGCATGGCCACCTCGGCCTGGCTCTGGTTGCGCTCCAGTCGCATGCGCCGCAGCTCGGCCCCCAGCTTCGCCACGACCTGCTGGTCGCTCATGCCTTGCCAGTTGATGTTGCTTGTGGGCATCGTAAGTGGTTGTTCAGTTAACTAACGCAGCTTATGCGCCACAAGTATACACATTTTTGTTGGAGTTGGATGCTTGTAATGATGGTGTTGCGCATCATTGAGGCTATAATATTTATAGTATGATGTTTATGAGCAACTAATCGGTATATCCGAAATGAGTACGTCGGGGGTGAGAAGGTGAGGAAGTGAGAGGGTGAGAAAGTGAGGAGGTGAAGAAGTGAGGAGGCTGTCTCGTCCTGAAAAAAGTTGACAGGTTAAAGGTGTTGGTCCTGTGTTAGGGTTGCAATTTCAGGTTGGTCCTGTTCGAGGTTGACATGGGCGTA
>JABWBQ010000043.1 GCA_013360395.1 Flavobacteriales bacterium | reverse complement strand
CGTGCGCTCGGCCTCGCGCACCGAGGTGGAAAGCCTCGGCGCCACCTTCATCGAAGTGGAGGGCGCCATGGAGGACAAGAAGGCCGGCGGTTATGCCGTGGAACAAAGTGCCGACCAGCTCGAGCGGGTGCGCAA
Organism: Flavobacteriales bacterium; assembly: GCA_013360395.1. Lineage (GTDB taxonomy): Bacteria > Bacteroidota > Bacteroidia > Flavobacteriales_F > PHOS-HE28 > PHOS-HE28. Next base: position 28,456 of record JABWBQ010000043.1, on the reverse strand, counting down.
GGTGATCCACCTGGAGGCCGTCCTGGCCGACGTGATCATCACCACCGCCAAGATCCCCGGCAAGAAGGCCCCGTTGCTGATCACCGAGGACATGGTGCGCAGCATGAAGCCCGGCGCCGTGGTGGTGGACCTGGCGGCAGCCACCGGTGGCAACTGCGCCCTCACCGAACCCGATGCCGTGACCATGCGCGGGGAAGTGACCATCCTGGGCCCCACCGCCATCGAGTGCAGCTGTGCCCACTCCACCTCCTTCCTGCTGTCCAACAACTACACTACCTTCATCGAACACCTGCTCAAGAACAAGGACAACGCCGAGGACGAGATCCTCAAGGGCACCCGCGTGGTGCTGAACGGGGAGGTGGTGAACGCCCGATACCTGGCCTGAACCAGGCTGCCGATGACGACCTGACCGGATCGGAGGCGTGGACGCCCTCGCGAGCCTCCCGCCCCTTCCGTCCAGGCCACCTTGCTCAGCCAGCTTCCCATTTCCGCCACTTTCCCCATCTTCACCGGTCCCACCGCATCAACGCCTCCCATGGACTTCACCTACCACATCACCACCATCGACGGCCTTTTCATCCTGGCCATGAGCCTGCTGCTCGGCTTCGAGGTCATCAAGAACGTGCCGGCGGTGCTGCACACACCCCTGATGTCCGGCTCGAACGCGATCAGCGGCATCATCCTGTTCGGCGGGTTGATCCAGCTGATGAGCACGCCCCCGGACCGGGTGTGGGTGCTGCTCTTCGCCTCCATCGCGGTGTTGCTGGGCGCCATGAACATCTCGGGCGGATTCTTCGTCACGCACCGCATGTTGTCCATGTTCCAGGTGAACAAGAAGAAGCCGGAGAAGAAGTGACCGGGCCTTGAACGGGAGCGCATGCCGGTGCGAACAGCACCGCAACACAGCACCCCGGACAAGCCCTGCTTCCCCCGCCCCCCACCCGCTCCCCGCCATCCCGAAAAACCACCGCACAAAGCCCCCCGCATGGAGTTCCTTTTCCTCGCCGCCACCATCGGCCTGATCCTCGGCCTGAAGTTCATGGGCGACCCCGCCCGGGCCGTGCTCGGCAATGCCGTGGCCGCCCTGAGCGTGGTGACCGCCCTGATCGGTGTGGTCATCACGTCGTACGCCCCGGAAAAGGGCGCCGGCACCTTCAACATCGTCCTGGTGGTGGCCCTGCTTGCCGCCGGGGGCATCATCGGCCGGGTGATGGCGGTGCGCGTGCCCATGACCGGCATGCCCCAATTGGTGGCCATGCTCAACGGCTTCGGGGGTTTGGCCGCCGTGGTGATCGCCCTCATCGAGGGCCTGGCGCACCCCATCGGCAACGACGAGCGCATGACCGGAGGCCTGCTGCTGTTGAGCGCCGTGTTCGGCGGGGTGGCCTTCACCGGCAGCCTGGTGGCGCACTCCAAGCTGGAGGGCAAGAAACTTCCCAAGGCCAGGCCGGCGCACATCCTGGCCGCGCGGGTACTGCTCTGGAGCATGGTGGCCCTGTTCGCCGCCTACATGGTGCTGCCGACGCCCTTCCTGCCCTTCGGTTCCCTGCTGATCCTGATCACCGTGATCTCGCTGATCTACGGGGCGCTCTTCACCCTGCCCATCGGCGGGGCCGACATGCCGGTGCTCATCTGCTTCCTGGTGGCCCTGCACGGGCTGGTGGCCCTGCTGGCCGGCCTGTTCTTCCATGACACGGTGATGCTCATCGGCGGTGTGCTGGTGGGCGCCACGGGATCCCTGCTCACCGTGGCCATGAGCAAGGCCATGAACCGCACCCTGCGCAGCGTGCTGGCCGGCGTCATCAAGCGCGACACCGGCGGCGGCGACCGCGAGCAGGACATCCGCCCGATCAGCGCGCCGGAGACCGCCTCCCTGCTGGCCTTCAGCAAGCAGGTGGCCATCGTGCCGGGTTACGGCATGGCCGTGAGCCAGGCCCAGGGCGTGTGCCAGGAGATGCAGGTGCTGCTGGAGCGCATGGGCGCCACCGTGCACTACATCATCCACCCCGTGGCCGGACGCATGCCCGGGCACATGAACGTGCTGCTGGCCGAGGCCAACGTGGACTACGACAAGATCATCGCCATGGAGGACGCCAACGATGTGATGGACCGCTACGACGCGGTGCTGGTGATCGGCGCCAACGACGTGGTGAACCCCGCGGCGGAGACCGACCCGGGCTCCTCCATCCACGGCATGCCCATCATCCGCGCCTACGCCGCCAAGCAGGTCATCGTGCTCAAGCGCGGCATGGCCACCGGCTACTCCGGCGAGATGAACCTCCTCTTCGACCGCGCCAACTGCCGCCTGCTCTTCGGCGATGCGCGCGGCAGCCTGCGCGCCATCATCGACGAGCTCAAACGCATCTGACCATGGAAAATCCCCGCCTGATCGTTTCCGAGAAGGAACGCGAGCTGATGCGTTCCTGGATCATCGGCCACACCGCACCGGACATCCAGGTACGCAACAGCCTGGACCGCCTGTACAAGGAGCTGGAGAACGCCGATGTGCGCAAGGAGGAGGACATGCCCTCCGATGTGGTCCGCGTGTGCAGTGTCGTGGACGTGGGCATGCCCGCCGGCCGCAAGAACGGCCTTCAGTTGGTGATGCACGCGGACGCCGACCTCAAGCAGAACAAGCTCTCGGTGCTCTCCGTGCTGGGCAGCGCGCTGATCGGCTACCGCCAGGGCGCCCACATCGTCTGGCGGCTTCCGCAGGGCGACCAGACGATCACGTTGGAGCGGGTGGACAACTCGCGTTGCGACGTGAGGGCCCTGGGGGCGCAATAGCACCGACCGGAACGAGGCTCAGCCACCGGCCGGTTCGTGGTCGGGGCAGTCGCTTCGCAGCTCGGCCACGCCAAGGTCCCTGCGCAACAGGCGGCAGTGGTGCCTCCCCTGCCGGTCGCCCCGGTAGTGCGCACAGGACCAGCACATGCGCTGCACCCGTACGTCGCCGCGGTCCAGCAGGGCCTGCAACACCCGCATCAGGGCCAGCAACAGGGTCTCGCGTTCGCGCGTGGGCAAGGTCTCCAGCGCCCGTTCCATGGGGTCGGCCGCAGGCAGCCAACGGCGGCCGGCAGCGGTGAGGCGGAGCGCGTGGCTGCGTCCATCGTGCGGGTCGGGCCTGCGCACGAGCAGGCCCCGCTCCACCAGCAGCGCCACACTGTCGCTCACCGTGGGCCGGGTCACCTGCAGCTCCTGCGCCAGGCGCGCCACACCCACGGGTCCGCCGGGGTGGTCGGACACGAACCCCAGGATGCGGAGCTGCAGTGGGCTGAGCCCGGCGTCCGTGGCCTGCTGCCAGCGCAGGGACCGCGCCACCTCGCCGATGCGCTCCAGCAACCGGGACAGGTGCGCGTCCAGCGCTTCATCGGAGGCATGCTCCCGGGCCATGGCCGAAGGTATCGCGAACAAGGGACCCGACCAGGGCGGCCGGGTCCCCTGCCGTTCCACCGGGCCTTCTCAGCCCTTCACCTCCGCCATGCTCGCGCCGTGGTTGATGTGCAGCACATCGCCGCCGATCACCAGCGCGGGCACGCTCTTCACACCGGCGGCCTCGGCCTCGGCGATGCGGCCCCGGTCCCGGCCCAGGTGGACGTGCTCCACCTCGAACCTGCTGCGGTCCACCAGTTCCGTGATGCGGTCCTCCGCATTGATGCAAACCGGACACCCGGCGTGGTAGAAAACTGCCTTTTCCATGTTGTTGGGGTTTTATGGGTTGATGTTCCGAACGGGACATCTTTTCCGGCGCTAATATAGTTAGGTTTCCTTACTTTTGATCCGCAACGACCGGATCCCGATGTACCGGACCTTCCTTTTGACCGCCATTCTTCTGGGATGCGACCTCCATGCCCAACTGCGCACGCACATGAACCACGACACGGACGCGGCCGAAGTGGCCGTATGGGACACCTACGTCACCCGCAGGGACGGCAGGGTGATGCACTTCGACATCATCGCCCCGAGCAGCCAGCGGGACACCGCCGTGATCCACGGCCATGGTCGCGCCTACCTGGAAAGCAAGGGCGAGGCAGGACAACCCCTCACGGCCAGGGAATGCCGCTTCTGCCATGTGCGCGCACTGCAACCCCGATGGGAGGCGGACATCCGCCGCCAGGGCTATTTCATCCTGGGGATGGAGAACTGCGACTGAACCGTCGCTACGCCCCCAGCGGCTCGAACCGTGCCTGGAAGAAGCGCAGGTACTTCGGCTCGTAGGTCATCTTCAGTCCGGTGATCCGGTCGCGGCGTTCGTACACGCGCTCCACGCTCTCGGCCACCACATCCATGTGGGCCTGGGTGTACACCCTTCGGGGGATGGTGAGGCGCACCAGTTCCAGTTCGGGGTAGTAGTGGTCGCCGGTCTCCTTGTTCCGGCCGGCGCTCACGATGCCGCGCTCCATGGCGCGCACGCCGCTGTCGATGTACAGTTCGGCGGCCAGGGCCTGTGCGGGGAAGGCGGTCTGCGGCACGTGGGGAAGGAAGGCCTTGGCATCCAGGAACACGCCGTGCGAGCCGATCGGCAGAACGATGGGGATGCCCATGTCGATGAGCTTCTTCCCCAGGTACTCCACCTGCCCCACCCGGGCACGGATGTGATCGTCGTCCACGCTCTCGGTGATGCCGATGGCCATGGCCTCCATGTCGCGCCCGGCGAGGCCTCCGTACGTGTGCAGACCCTCATACACCACCACCATGTTGCGGGCCTCCTCGAAGACGTCCCATTCGTTGGTGGCCATGAAGCCGCCTATGTTGACCAGCGCATCCTTCTTGGCGCTCATGGTGGCCCCGTCGGTGAGCGAGCAGATCTCCTTGACGATGTCGGCGGCCGAACGGTGCCCCTGGCCCTCCTCGAGCATCTTGATCATGTAAGCGTTCTCTGCCACGCGCGTCATGTCGTGGATGATGCGGATGCCCTGCTTGGTGCAGAGCTTGCGCAGGGCCTTCAGGTTGGCCAGGGAGATGGGCTGGCCACCGGCCATGTTCACCGTGGTGGCGATGGAGACATAGGCGATGCGTTCCGCGCCGTGGGCGTCGATCAGCGCCTGCAGCTTGCCGAGGTCCACGTTGCCCTTGAAGGGGAAGGTGCTCCGGGGGTCGTGGGCCTCATCCACGATGATGTCCGCGAAGGTGCCTCCCGCGAGCTCCTGGTGCAGGCGGGTGGTGGTGAAGTACATGTTGCCCGGCACGAGCTGCCCCTTCTTGATCAGGATCTGCGAGAGGATGTTCTCCGCACCGCGGCCCTGGTGGGTGGGCACGACGTACTTGTAGCCGTAGTATTTCCGGATGGCCTCCTCCAGGTGGTAGTAGTTGCGGCTTCCCGCGTAGGCCTCATCGCCCAGCATCAGGCCGGCCCACTGCCGGTCGCTCATGGCGCTGGTGCCGCTGTCGGTGAGCAGGTCGATGTACACCAGCTCGGAGGGCAGCAGGAACGTGTTGTAGCCCGCCTCCTCAATGGCCTTCACACGCTGTTCGCGCGTGGTCATGAAGAGGGGTTCCACCATCTTGATCTTGAAGGGCTCGGCCCAGGAGGCTTTCTTGGTCATCTCAGGTTTCACGGATGTTCGGCGGTATGCTGATCAGGGCACGGCCTGCGGGTCGGGCAGCAGCAGCACCCGGATCTCCTCGGCGTGCTGCTCGAGCTCCCTGCGGAAGCGCTCGGCGTCCATGGCGGCATCGGCGAGCGCACCCTGCAGCAGCGTGCGGTAATGACGGATGCCTTCCAGCAGGTTGTCACGGAAGGCGGTGAGGCGCCGGCGTTGCTTGGCGCTGAGGTCGGAGGCGTTGCGTTCCACCTCGCGTTTGAAGTGGTCCACGTACAGGCCCAGTTCCTTGATGAACATGTGGGGCCTGGACACACCGGCGAGCAGGTCGGTGCGGCCGTAGATATGGTCCACCATGGTGCGCAGGGACACCACCTGGTTGAAGTAGGCGGTGTTCGGCCCCGGGCAGATGGCCACGGCCTCCAGTCTGTGCGCCGGCGACATGCCGGCCTTGAGCAGGGCGGCGGCACCGAGCCCCTCGCAGAGGCAGTCCTTGTCCATCACGGCGGCCTCCTCACGCGCCAGCACCACCGGATCGGTGATGGTGGCGCGCAGCTGGGCCAGCTTCAGGTGCTGGTACTGGCGCGAGGCGGTGCAGATGGGGCGCTCGGTGAACTCGGTGTTGCTGCTCAGGAACTCCTTGTAGCAGGGGCTTCCCGGCCGCCCCTTGGCGATGCGCGCCTGCCGCTGCTGCTCGGAGCTGCTCCGCCGGAAGTTGTGGAAGGGCACCCCCAGCGGTGAAGCGTTGCTCAGGAAGAAGTCCTCGGGCCGCGCACGCACCAGCTGTTCCAGGGTGGCCTTGTCCACGTTGGTCACCTCGGGCACCAGCAGGAAGGGACTGCCCCATCCGGTGCCGTCCACGCCGTAATGCTCCAACAGGAAACGGTCCTCGGCCGCCGTGCCGATGCCGCCCTGTGCGGTGAGGTGCTGCGGGGGCCGCTCGCGGAACACCGCCAGGCCGGCGGCCTCCAGGGCCTTGTTGCAGGCCGACCAAAGCTCATCGGCCAGGGCTTCACGGTGCTGGGCGAACTCGTGCAGGATGGGCCCCATCAACAAGCCGTCGGTGGCGAAGGCATGGCCGCCGCAGTTGAGGCCCGACTCGAGGCGGAACTCCGATACCCACACGCCCTTCTTGGCCAGCAACCGGCCCTGCACCTGGGCCGACCGCAGGTCGCTCACCTTGAGGATGATGCGTTTGCGCAGCGTCCCTTCGGCATCGGGCAGGAAGTCGGCGAAGCGGGCGATGTAGTTGTACAGCCGGGGGTTGTACCCGGCGCTCAGCACCAGCCCCGAGCCCAGGGTGCTGTTGGCGAAACCCCGGAACACGGCCATGGCATCGCAGAACTCCTCGGGCAACGGCGCACCGTCCGGGCCGTAGTTCACCGGATCGATCTTGGCCATGATGTTCACGTCGATGGCCCCCGGGGTGATGTGACCGCGCAGTTGCGACTCCTCCGCTTCGCGGACCACGCCGGGCGCCATGGCCAGCATGCGGCGGTACCGCTCCCCCAGGGCCGACCCCGTGGGCAGCAGCTCGAAGTAGAGGGCGCTTTCCGACCCCGGCCGGATGGGTGTGCGGCGCACGCGCTCGGTGTTCCTGTCCACCAACCGCTGCAACAGGTCCAGATAGGCCGTGACACGCCGGGCGCGGTGGTCGGGCGAGGGCTTCGGAATGGGCTCGTAGGGCTCGCCGGCCAGCTTCGCGTGGTGCTCCCGCATGCGCTCCACCAGCTCGTCCTCGATGATCGACACCACCGAAGAGATGCCCAGATGCGCCACCTTCAGGGGGGTGTCGATGGTGTACCCCAACCCCATGACAGGGATGTGGAAGGTGTGGGGGCCTCGCAACACCCCGGTATCCGGACCGGACATCGTGCGAAGGTCCCGGTATCCCCCAACGCGGAATATGATGCTCGTCAGGGATCGGATCGCCGGAAGCCGTTGTTGTGGGACCAGGAAATGCGCAGGACCCGGCCCCGGCAGGGCCGCACAACGAAGGTCCCTCATCCCGGAAGAGACCGGGCCTTCCCATGTTCCGGGATCCCTGATCGCGATCCCCGGGAGCCGGTTTCGCATCGCCCGTACGCGGGTCCACACGACGCGCAGGACCGGCCGCACACGGCCCCGCCCGCGCCTGATACGGCTCAGCCCACCCGCCTGCCCATCGGGTCACTTTCGATCCGCCTGCAGCGGGCCCGGGAAGGTGAACGCCCATCGTCCGATGGTGGTCCGCGCAGGAACGACCATGAGCGATCGCCCCGTGCTCCGGTGGCTGATGCAGCCGCGTCATTGGTGGATCCCCCTGCTGGCCATCTTCCTGATCAGCGCGGCCGGGGTGTCGTGGATCGTGCATGAGGCTTACCACGATGCACCGCCCATCGCGGACATGGTGGGACCCGATGGGACCGTGGTGGTGCGCGGTGAAGTGATCCGCGACGGGCAGGAGGTCTTCCTGAAGCATGCGCTGATGGAGTACGGCAGCATGTTCGGCGATGGTGCCGGCCGCGGTCCCGACTTCTCGGCCGAGGCCCTGCACCTCACGGCAGGCTTCATGCGGGAGCATTACGCCGATGCCCTGGAGCGGGCGCAGGGTGCACCACCGGACCCGGACGAACAACTGGCGATCGCCGAACGGGTGAAGCGTGAGCTGAAGGGCTCCGCCTATGACCCGGCCGCCGGGGTGGTGCCGCTGACCGCCGCCCAGGTCTCGGCCGTGGAAAGGCTCAGGGCCTTCACGGTGGACCGCTTCACCGTGCTGGCGCGGTCCGGTTCCTTCCCCCCACCGGGGTTCATCGCCGACCCGGTCGCGCTGCGCGCCTTGAGCGACTTCTTCTTCTGGGGAGGGTGGGTCTGCGCCGCCCAGCGACCGGGAGAGACCTTCAGCTACACCCACAACTGGCCGTACGACCCCGAGGCGGGCAACCTGCCCACCGGCCCGGTGCTCTGGTGGAGCGTGGTCGGCGTGCTCATCTTCATCCTGGCCCTGGGGGCCGTGTTGTTCGCGTACGGTCAGTTCGACGGCCTCAAGGAGGAAAGCCTGACGGCCGGCGCCACCGGACGGATGGACGCGGCATCCGTGCGCGACTTCAAGCCGGGCCCGCTCCAGCGCGCCACCTTCAAGTTCTTCCTGGCGGCCGCCCTGGTCTTCGTGGTGCAGGTGCTCAGCGGCGCCATCACCATCACCTCCTTCGCGGACTATCTGGGCGCGGTGGGCATCGACCTGTCCGGGATCCTTCCCCTGGTGGTGTCGCGCAGCTGGCACCTCTCGCTGGCGCTGTTCTGGATCAGCGCATGCTGGATCGGTATCTCCATCTTCCTGATCCCCATGATCGGCCGGGAGACCGCAGGGTTGGTGCGGTGGACGAACGTGCTGTTCTGGGCCATCGTGGTGCTGGTGGCGGGAACGGTCGTGGGCTCGTACGCGGGACCCCTGGGCCTGCTGGGCGGGCAGTGGTCCATGCTGGGCCACCAGGGATGGGAGTTCGTGGAGTTCGGGCGCCTGTTCCAGGGCCTGTTGCTGGCGGTGCTCGTGGCCTGGGCGGGCATTCTGTACGCCGGCTGCAAACCCGCCTTCCGCAAGGGCCGACCGTGGGCCCTGCCCAACTGGCTCGTGTACTCCACGGTGTGCATCAGCCTGCTGCTCCTCTCGGGCTTCGTCTCCACGCCGCGCACCAACTTCGTCATCGCCGACCTGTGGCGCTGGGCGGTGATCCACATGTGGGTGGAGGCCTTCTTCGAGGTCTTCACCACCATCGTGGTGGGCTGGCTCATGGTGCGCATGGGCCTGGTGGGCCAAGCGTCGGTGACCCGCGTGGTGTACCTGGCCACGCTGCTCTTCCTGGGCTCGGGCCTGCTGGGCATCTCGCACAACTTCTACTGGAACGCCAAGCCGGTGGCCACCATGGCGCTGGGCAGCGTGTTCAGCACCTTGCAGGTGGTGCCGCTGATCCTGCTCACCCTGGAGGCCTGGCGCTTCAATCGGATGCGGCGCGACCGGACGACCCCGGCCGGTGCCTTCGGCCAGCCCGAGGTGTTCCTCTTCCTGGTGGCGGTGAACTTCTGGAACTTCTTCGGGGCCGGCGTGCTGGGCCTGATCATCAACCTGCCCATCGTGAATTACTACGAGCACGGCACCTACCTCACGGTGAACCACGGCCACGCCGCGCTCTTCGGGGTGTACGGCAACCTCTCGCTCGCCGCCCTGCTCTTCTGTTGCAAGCTGCTGATGGAGCCCGAGGCGTGGCACGGAAGGACGGTGCGCACGGCATTCTGGTCGCTCAACATCGGCCTGCTGCTCATGGTGGTGATGGACCTGTTCCCCGCCGGCTTGGTGCAGTTGCAGGCCGTGCTGGAGCATGGCTTCTGGTACGCCCGTTCCGAACGGTTCATCGGCTCCCCGGTCTTCGAGGGGCTCACGTGGCTGCGCGGCATCGGTGCCACCCTCTTCATCCTGGGCGGGGTGTTCCCCATCGCCTGGGTGGTGCTGCAGGGCACCCTGCGGTTGAAACGGTCGCGCACCACGCAGGAACAGGTGGTGGAACCGGCGTTGGTGGAGGACTGACGCGCACTGCGGCGCAGGGTCAAGCAGCCGCAGGTTCTGCGTCTTGGGCACGACCGGGGCCCGATCAGCTCACCGGCTCCACCTCCCAGCAGTGCGCGCCCACGCTCTCGGGCTCGTTCAACGCGGCCTCGGCCACGGCGCGGGCAACCACCAGCAGGTCGCGCAGGTCCATCAGGGCCGTGGTCCATCGGCGGCGTTCCCAGATGGGCTGCACCTGCCGGCTGATGCGGTTGATGGCCCGCAACGAATGCTGCAGGCCGTGCTCGGTGCGGATGATGCCGACATGCTTGGTCATGGTGTGGGTGAGGGCGGCCATGGCACGGTCCACCACCTCCACCGGACGCTTGGCCAGCCTGTCGCGCCGGATGATGCGGGACGGCAGCACCGGCGTGCCGGAGATCTCGTCCCAGGTGATCTCCGCGGCCCGCTTGGGGATCACCAGGGCTTCCAGGAGCGAGTTGGACGCCAGCCGGTCGGCGCCATGCACCCCGCTGCCCGCACATTCGCCAAGGGCGAAGAGGCCCGGGATGGAGGTGCGCCCACGGTCGTCGGTGCGCAGACCGCCGCACATGTAGTGGACGGCGGGCATCACGGGCAGCAGGTCGCGGCCGGGCAGCAGGCCGTGGGCGCGGCAGGCCAGGGCGATGCCCGGGAACTCCTGTGCGAAGCGCTCCACACCGATGGGCCCGGCATCCAGCCAGACGTGGGGCACGCCGGCGTGCATCATCTCGCGATGGATGGCGCGGGCCACGACATTGCGGGGGGCGAGGTCGCCCATGGGGTGCACACCGCGCATCAGCGGCCGCAGGTCGGCACCGAGCAGGCGTGCGCCGGCACCACGCACCGCCTCGCTCACCAGGCTCACCGTGCCGTGGGCACCGGTGTGGAGGGCCGTGGGATGGAACTGCACGAAGGCCATGTCGCGCGTGAGGGCGGCGGCGCGGATGCCCATGGCGATGCCGTCCCCCGAGGCCCCCTGCGGGTTGGTGGTGTGCTCGTACATGCGTCCCGCACCGCCGGTGGCCAGCACCACCAGATGCGCGAACCGGTCGGTGACATCGCCCGTGCGCAGGTCCACCGCACGCACGCCGATGCAGCGGCGGTCGGCGCCCTCGCCCGAGATGATCAGGTCGATGGCCCGTTGGTCGGAGAGCACCTCGATCGCGGGCATGAGCTCCACGCGCCGCTGCAGTACGCGCACGATCTCCTCCCCGGTGCGGTCGCGATGGTGCACCACGCGGGCCGTGCTGTGGCCGCCTTCGCGGGCCAGGCGCAGCGCCCCGTCGGTGCCCCGGTCGAAGTGGGCCCCCAGGCCGATGAGGCCGCGGATCAGGGCCGGCCCCTCGCGCACCACCAGGCGCACCACGGCCTCGTCGTTGCGGCCGGCGCCGGCGACGAGCGTGTCGCGCACGTGGTCCTCGAAGGAATCGTCCCCGCGCATCACGGCGGCCACGCCCCCCTGCGCCTGGAACGAGTTGCTCACCTGCACCACGGCCTTGGACAGGATCCGGATGCGCACCGGCCTCCTCCCCGCCCGGTCGGCCAGCTGGGTGGCGTAGGTCATGCCGGCGATGCCGCCGCCCACCACGATGATCTCGGGCACCGTGCTCATCCCAGTTCAAGCATGCGGCGCAGCGCCCGGTGCGCCCGAACACGTACGTCCTCGTCCAACACGATCTCGGGCCGCTCATCGCGCAGGGCGGCCAGCACCTTCTCCAGGGTGTTCAACTTCATGTACGGGCACTCGCTGCACGCACAGGTGTTCTCGGCATGGGCCGGAGCGGCGATGAGCGTCTTGTGCGGCACGGCCTTCCGCATGTTGTGCAGGATGCCGGCCTCGGTGGCCACGATGAAGGTGTCCGCCGGGTCCTCCTGCACGAAGCGCAGCAGCGAGGCGGTGGAACCCACGTGGTGGGCCAGCTCCAGCACGTGCTCGGGGCATTCGGGGTGGGCGATCAACCGGGCCTGCGGATGCTTGCCCAACAGCAGTTTGAGCTTGTCCGCGGAGATCTCCACATGCACCTCGCACACCCCGTCCCACAACAGCAGCTCCCGCCCGGTGACACGCTGCACGAAAGCGCCCAGGTGCTTGTCGGGCGCGAAGAGCACAGGGCGGTCCGCCGGTATGCTCTGCACCACGCGCACCGCATTGCTGCTGGTGCAGATGATGTCGCTCATGGCCTTCACCTCGGCCGAGCAGTTGATGTAGGTGACGGCCACGTGGTGGGGATGGGCCGCACGGAAGGCGCGGAACAGGTCGGCCGGTGCCGAATCGGCCAGGGAACAGCCGGCGGCCATGTCGGGCACCAGCACCTTGCGGCCGGGATTGAGGATCTTGGCCGTCTCGGCCATGAAATGCACCCCGCAGAAGAGGATGATGGGGGCCGAAGCGCGCTCGGCGGCCTGGGCCAATGCCAGGCTGTCCCCGATATGATCGGCCAGGCTCTGGATCTCGGGCGTCTGGTAGTAGTGGGCCAGGATGACCGCGTTCTTCTCGCGTTTCAGGCGCAGGATCTCCGCGGTGAGGCGTGCGGCCTCGTCCACTTCGGGGGGCGGCAGGGTGGTGTTCATGGCCTTTCCACGGTGGTCGCGGCGGGTCGCTCCGGCACGGGCACCACGGCCGGCAGGGGTTTGAAGGAAGCCGCGAGCAGCGGCAGGGCGGCCATGGCCAGGCCCGCAGCCACGCCGAAGCCGGCCACGACGAACACCTGCAGCACAGGGTCCACGGGGGCCATGAGCCGCGTGTGATCGGTGATGCCCAGGGCCGTCATGCGCCAGCCCTTGATGAGGCCCGCGACGATCAAGGCCACCCAGAACACCAGCAGGCTGTACACCGCCAGTAGGCGTCCGCGTTCCATCCAGCGCCGGGCCGCCCCCGCCTGGTCGATCCGCAGCATCCAGGACAGTGAACCCAGCAGGATCATGGTGTTGATGCCCACGGTGGTGCCCATGGCATGGGCCACGGTGACGTGGGTGCCGTGCGTGTAGCGGTTGAGGAAGGGGAAGGACATCAGCAGGGCCAGGGCCAGGTTGAGGAAGACCCACAGTTCGGCCGTGACCAGGAACCGGTAGGTGGTGAGGTGCCCCAGGCGGCGGTTCTCGGCGAGCTTGGCCTTGAACCCGCGGATGATGTCGATCAACAGCACCCACTCGGCCATGCTGATGGCGTACGCGGTGTGGCGGATCCATCCGGCCGTGGGCGCGCTGTAGATGTGGTGGCCCCAGTTGAACATCAGGTTCGACAGGCCCAGGAACCAGAAGGCGAAGGCCTTGGGGCCCCTGGCGATGCCGTCGTCACCGCCGATGCGGGTCATCAGGTACAGCGCCGAGCCGTAGATCATCTGGTTCCAGGCGCCCACCATGGCCCCGTTGGACTTCCACTGCACGGTGAGCTCGCGCATGTAGGTGTTGCGGAACCAGGGGATCTGCCAGAGGTTCTGCTCCAGGAAGGTGATGAGGAAGAAGACCACCCCGGTGGTCCACATCCACACGTAGAGCGGGGGATCGGCGGGACGGTGCCGCCAGGCCCGGAAGTGATCCACCATGAACAACAGCCAGGCCACCAGCACCGGGACACCGAGCAACGGCGGGAACTCCCAGTACTCCCGCCCCCCGAAGCGGTTCAGCGCATACGCCACGAGGATGGCGACGATGGAGCCGGCCCAGATGGCGACGAAGGCCGCATGCGACCGTGTCGGTCGCGGGAGCCGGAAGGCCTCGGTGCGGTGATGGACCACGGCGGCGGAAGCGCCGGTGATGATCCAGAACAGGGCGGCGGACACGTGTGCGGGCCGCAGTTTCTTGAAGGCGATGGCCTGGCCGATGGCCGGGTACATGTACGCCAGGCCGGCCAGCAGACCGAACAGCAGGGTGGCCAGCAGCAACAGCAGGGCCAGGCGGACGTGCCAGCGGTGCGCGAGGTTCATGGCTCCAGGATGAATGTGCCCGTCCAATGCACGGCGCTGTCGGGCACCCTGCCCTGGCCGGAAGCGTCCACCCAGGCGAGGAAGGCCACCAGGTCGTCCAGTTCCGCTTCGGTGAGGGGATGCGCCGGCATGCGTTGGGTGCCGTGCTGCACGAAGGCCCGCACATGGGCATCGCCCCGCATGGTGATCACGTCGGTGAGGTCGGGGCCCATGTAGCCGCCCAGCCCGTAGAGCTGGTGACAGGCCACGCAGTTGTTGGCCTGCCACACGTCCATGCCCCGGCGCACCTGCGCGTCGGCGCTGCCGCCGGTGTCGGCGCCGCGGTACGCGAACCAGGTGCCGGCCACGAAGGCCGCACCAAGGAAGGCCAGCACCTTACGCTGCCACATGGCCGCAAATAACGACCATCAGGTTCGGCAAAAAGTTGACGAGCATCAACTTCCCGGGCGAGCACATCGCAGGGGGCCGCCCCCTGGAAAGCCGAAGGCTGCGACCGGGTGGTCGCAGCCTTCAGCGCGCCGTCCCGGCCGTCTTATCCGCACTTGCTGCTTCCGCAGCTGCGGCACTTCAGGCAGCCCTCCTCGTAGTACACACCCTCGCTGTCGCCGCAGTCGGCGCACTTGCGGCCGCCGGCGCTGGTGCCGTCGGGGATGTAGCGCGAGAGGGCACGTACCACGCCGTTCTTCCAGGTGTTGAGGGTGGCGTCGTACAGGTTGAGGTTGGCCACCACCTCCACCACCTGCGTCACGGGCATGCCCTGGCGCAGCATGCCGCTGATCAGGATGGCGTAGTTCCAGAACTCTTGGTTGAAGGTGCGGCTGAGGCCCTGCACGGTGACGTGGTAGCCTTCGTCATCGGCGTACTCCAGGTCGTAGCGGTTCTTGCCGCGCTTGGCGTCGCGGCGCTTCACCACCCAGCCGCGGCTCACCCAGCGGGGCAGCTCGAAGCCGCCGTTGGCCTTGCCGGTGAAGATCTCGTAGGGTTTGCCGTCGAGCAGGCCGACCACGGCTATCCAGGGCTCGGTCTCGTTGTTGAAGCGCAGCACATCGGCCTCCAGGCGCTCGGGCCTGGTCATGACGCTGTGCGCGACCTCCTTGGCCGGTTCCTTGTCCTTCTTGTCGTCGGTGGAGACGAGCACGCCGCTGCGGCTGCCGTCGCGGTACACGGTGATGCCTTTGAGCCCGTGGTGCCAGGCCTCGAGGTAGATGCCGCCGACCTCCTCCACGGTGGCCGTGGCGGGCAGGTTGATGGTGGAGCTGATGCTATGCGTGGTGTACTTCTGCACCACGGCCTGCATGCGGATGCGCTTGTGCCAGTCGATGTCGTTGGCGGTGGCACCGGCATAGGGGCTCTCGGCGGGGTCGGTCTTGCCGGTCACGTGCATCCAGTCCAGGACGCGCGGGTGATGCACGGTGAACTCCTCCCACTGGTCGCCCAGTTCGTCCGTGAAGGTGACCTTGGCGTCGGGGGTGCCGGGCACCAGCTTGCGGCGGCGGGTGTAGCCCAGCATGTACACGGGCTCGATGCCGCTGCTGGTGCGGGTGAGCAGGCTCAGGGTGCCGGTGGGGGCCACGGTGCTGAGGCTGATGTTGCGGCGGCCGTGGCGCATCATGCGGTCATGCACTTCGGGCAGCTCCCGGCCCAGCATGGTGACGAACTCGCTGGTGCGTTCCACCGCGGGCGCAAAGCCCTCGAAGGCTCCGCGCTCGATGGCCATGTCGATGCTGCTGTCGAACTCGGCGCGGCACTTGGTGCGCAGGATGTCCTCGGCGGCCTCGATCGCGGCGTCGCTGTCGTACTTCAGGCCCAGGGCGGCCAGCGCGTCGGCCAGGCCGGTGAAGCCCAGGCCGGTGCGACGTCCCTTGCGGCCCGTGTCGCGCAGCAGTTCCCAGGTCTCGCGCTCGGTGCGCTTCATCTCGTCCGGCTCGGGGTCCGCATCCACCTTGCCCAGGATGCGGTCCACGGCCTCCAGCTCCAGGTCCACCAGGTCGTCCATCAGGCGCTGCGCCTCGTACGTGACCGCGGTGAACCGCTCGTGGTCGAACCAGGCGCGGTGGGTGAAGGGTTCGTTGACGAAGCTGTGCAGGTTGATGGCGATCAGACGGCAGCTGTCACCACCCTGCATGGCGATCTCGCTGCACGGGTTGGTGCTCTCGTTGCGGAAGCCGGGGTAAACGCTGCTGGTGCTGTACGCGTGCTGGCGGTCCCAGAAGATCACCCCCGGCTCGGCGGTGGCGTGGGCGCAGGTGATCAGCGTGGTCCACAGCTCGCGCGCCTTCACCACCTTGGTCACCGCGGGCTTGGGCGCATCGATGGGCCAGCGCAGGGTGAAGTCGGCATCGGCCTCCACGGCACGCAGGAACTCGTCGCTCACGCGCACGCTCACGTTGGCACCGGTGACCTTGGCCAGGTCCTGCTTGATGGTGATGAAGTGCTCCACATCCGGGTGGGCGATGTCCATGGTGAGCATCAGCGCTCCCCTCCTGCCCTTCTGCGCCACTTCGCGGGTGGTGTTGCTGAAGCGTTCCATGAAGCTCACGGCGCCCGTGCTGGTGCGTGCGGCGTTGCTCACGGTGGCGCCGGCGGGGCGCAGCGTGCTCAGGTCGAAGCCAACCCCGCATCGGCGCTTGAAGAGCTGGGCCAGTTGCTGGTCGTTGTGGAAGATGCCCCCGTAGCTGTCCAGCGGCGAGGGGATCACCACGCAGTTGCTCAGGGAGGCCAGCCGGAAGGGATCGCCCAGGGAGGCCATCACGCTGCCCTGCGGCACCACGTCGCGGAAGCCGTCGAAGAGCTTGAAGATGCGTTCCTCGTCCAGCGGGTCGCGGCTGCGCCCGTACTCCGAGAGCAGCGACCGTTTCTCCGCAGGCACCACCCCGTATTTGGATTCGATGCGGGCGAACTCCCGGGCCATGCGCCGGTGCATGTCCTCGGGGCTCTTCTCCAGCAACCGGCCCTGCTCATCGCGCAACGCGTACTTGTTCACCCAGGTGGTGGCCGCCAGCTCATCGCCTTTGAAGTAGGCCCGCGTGAGCTCAAGGACCTCTTCGGGGCTGTATGGTCCGGTGGTGGTTCGTGGTGCCACAGTGCTGCGGGCGGGGGATGCGGTGAGCGTCGACATGGATCGGTTCGGTGAGGGCTTCAAAACTCCCCGCAAGATCTTCCGACCGGGCTGATAGGGATCATCCTCGGTGGATCGATCATCAACACGGTTGTGAACGATCCGCGCGGGGCCGCGATCGGCAAGGGCTCGAACGACAAGAGCGCCCCCGGGGAGGGCGCCCTTGCCGACTTTCACCGACATGCCACCGGGCACGTCGAGGCGATCCGTTCAACCGGGCAGCAGCACCTTGTCGATCACGTGCACCACACCATTGCTGGCCGGTACGCTCGCCACCACGGTGGCGTCGTTGATCATCACCTTGCCGTCCTTCACGCTCACCTTCACGTTGGACCCGTTCACCATGTTGAGGCTCTGCCCGTCGCGCAGTTGTTCGGTCTTGAGCACACCCACATACACATGGTACTGCAGCACATCCTGCAGGTCGCTCTTCTTCTCGGGCTTCATCAGTCCGTCAACGGTGCCGGCGGGCAGCGCATCGAAGGCGGCGTTCACGGGGGCGAACACGGTGAAGGGGCCGGCGTTGCTGAGCGCGTCCACCAGCTCGGCGGCTTTCACGGCGGCCACCAGGGTGCTGTGGTCGGGCGAACCGACGGCCACGCCCACCACGTTCTTCTGCGATTGTTCATCCACCACGGTGGATTGTCCTCCCCCCACCGGTGCGGGCGCGGTGGATCCCGTGGTCTGCTCGGGTGCCGGTGCGCCGCATGCGGCCAGCAATACGGTCATGGCTGTCGCCAGGAGGTTCTTCGAAGGGATGTTCGGGATCATGGTCCTGTTTTGATGGTTATGCAAACCTCCTTCGTGCGGACCTTTCGTGCACTGACGGATGGCGGCGCGCCGCATGATCTTCGTCAACGGGAACGCTGCGGCATTGCGGCGCCCGTCGGCTCAGAGGTCCTTGGAGCGGAACACGCGGAAGGAGAGCACCGTGGGCCAGGCGACCCACAGCAGCATGAAGGCCAGGGCCGTGGCGATGCCGGGGCCGGAGCCCAGGAACTTCTTGTACACCGCACCGCTGTATCCCATCATCGCGGCCAGGTCCACCTGGATGGTGACGGCGATGCGGGCGAGGTCGATCGGGTTGAGGGCGGCCACCGGCAGGACGAAGGGCTCAACGGGGCGGTCGCTGAACGCGAAGAGCAGGGTCATCAACAGGGCGTCGTACACCAGCACCGCCCCGGCCCAGGCGGCGAGCGCCGTACCGACACCCCGGGCCCGGTCGCGGTTCACCAGGGCGATGAGGGTGCCCAGGGCCAGGAACACCCAGGCCAGCAGCACGGCGGCCACCAGCAGCACCAGGGAGGTGGCCCCCGGGGCGTGCACGGTGAGCGGAAGGCCCAGCCCGAAGAGCAGGGCCACCAGAAAGGACAGGCCCAGGGCGAGCATGCGACCGCCGAGGATGGCGCTGCGGCCGATGGGCTGAACGGCGAGCAGCTGGGTGAACTCCTGCGCACCGTACGTGTAGACCACGGTGAACACCAGGGCCACCAGCGGCACCAGCGCCAGCACCACCTGCACCAGGCTCAGCACGGCCTTGACGGCCTCCCCTTCCACCAGGAACAGCCCCTCGGCCACCACGAACAACAGGGCGGCGAAGGCCAGCACCGAACGGTTGCGCGCCAGGTCCACCAGGGTGTAATAGAGCACCTTGCCCATGGTCATCGGGGGTCTGCGAGCATCAGCGGCAGCGCGGCCGAAAGGCGGTCGGTGCCGGTGCGGGCCAGGATCTCGCGCAACGGAAGCAGGAAACGCAGGGTGCCGTCCTGTAGGTAGGCCACCCGGTCGGCCAGGGTCTCCACCTCCTCCATCAAGTGCGAGGTGATGAGCACCGTGCCGCCGCGTTCGCGCACGGCGGCGGCGCGGCCCAGCACGGTGCGCGCGCTCAGCGGGTCGAGGCCGGCGGTGGGTTCGTCCATCACCAGGATGCCCGGCGCGGACCGGAAGGCGAGCACGGCGCTCACCTTCTGCATGGTGCCGCCCGACAGGGTGCCCAGGCGCTTGCCGAGCTGTGC
This sequence comes from Flavobacteriales bacterium, assembly GCA_013360395.1. Taxonomy (GTDB): domain Bacteria; phylum Bacteroidota; class Bacteroidia; order Flavobacteriales_F; family PHOS-HE28; genus PHOS-HE28. Next base: position 9,293 of record JABWBQ010000043.1, on the reverse strand, counting down.
GGAAAGCCCCAGGTCCTCCACCAGCCCGTCGTCGGTGCGCTCGGGCGACAGGCCGCGCACATCGCGCATCATGTCCAGCAGCTGGCCGATGGTGAGGGCGGGCGGGAACTGGGAGATCTGCGGCATGTACCCGATGTGATGCCGGTAGGCGGGGTCGGCACCGATGCGCTCCCCGTTCACATGGATGGCCCCGCTGGTGGGGCGCACCAGGCCCAGCAGGCACTTGATGAAGGTGGTCTTGCCCGAGCCGTTGGGCCCGATGACCATCACCACTTCGCCCGGTCGGAACGCAGCGTCCACATCGCGCAACGCCCACAGTTTCCGGTAGCGTTTGCCGACGCCGCTGAAGGTGATGCTATCCATGCGGCGGGCGCATCAGGGGCCGGTCGTCCTTCAACGCCGCCGGCGACAGCGACGGGATCACCCGCTCAGCCTGGTCCAGCAGGGTCACGAACAAACTGCGCGAGAAGATGATGGCGTAAGGGATGCGCTCCACCAGCAGGGCGAAGAAACCCACGGGGCGGTAGGGCACGTCCCCATGCCCGTCGCGGTCCAGGTCGTAGCCCAGGTGCCGGTCCCAGTAATTGGCCGCAAGGGTGTTGAGCATGAGGTCGCCGTTGGTGCTCACATCAAAGGTGTTCCCGATGAAGGAATTGCCTGCAATGGTACAGCCCGTGGCGTTGGAAAAGAGCCGGAGGGCCCAACCGTTGGATCGGAACGTGTTCCCCTCGGCATGCACGCGGTTGCATCCGTCCACCATCAGGCCGGTGGTGTTGTCGGTGAAGGTGTTGCCCCGCAGTTCGCTGTCGTTGATCTCCTTGAGCAGCAGACCGTATGCGCTGCCGCCCCGGTTGTGCAGGAAGCGGTTCCCCGTCATGCGGATGCTGTGGCTGAACATCACGGCCACCCCGGCGCCGTTGTCCACGAACTCGTTGTCCGCATAATCGTCGCGATGGCTGAACATGAAGTGCAGACCGTAACGCAGGTTGCCCCTGCACGTGTTGCCCTCGATGCGCGAGCCGGTGACGAACTCGAAGTAGATGCCGTCACGGTGGTGATCGGCCAGGTTGCCCTGGACCACCGCGTCCGTGCAACGCCACAGGTGGATGCCGTTGGCACGTCGTGTCTCCGGCGTCGCGGGGTCGCCCAGGATCCGGTTGCCCGAGATCAGAGCCCGTCGCACGTTGGACAGGTGGACCGCGAAGAAGCAGTTGCGCAGCTCGTTGTCCACGATCCGCACATCGTCCACACCGTCCACGTGGATCCCCGCATTGTCCTGCAGGTTGCTCACCAGCGTACCGGTGATGACGAGGCCCTGTACGGTGACCTGTGGGGCGGTGATCACCAGCACGTGCCCCTGCGCCCCGCCATCGATCACCGGCCCGCCGACACCGAGCAGGGTGAGCGGCCTGTCGATGGTGACCGTGCCCTCGGCATAGGTGCCGGCCAGCACACGGATGCTGTCGTGCGGTGCCGCTGCGGACAGAACGGCCTTCAGACCGGAGTGCGGTCCCTCGGGCGATACCGTCCAGGTGGCGGCGGACAGCGCCCCTCCCAGGCCCATCATCAGCGTCCATCCCGCCGCACGGCCGAAGGCCCGCCCGCCCCTCATTCCCCGGAGAACATTTGCTTCACCGCAGCCCAGTCCAGGGCCTCCCCGGGGAAGTGCTCCATGGCGGTCTTGCGGTCAGCCTCGTTGGCGAATGCCGCCACGTTGCCCCGCATGGGGCTGTTGAGCGAGGGCGCGTGGAGGTACAGCGCGGTGGTGGCGTCGATGAGGGTGCCGGGGTGCGCCATATCGGCCACGTACCAGGCGGCCACCTGCCCTTCGGCCACAGCGCCCTTGGCCACGTGCGGCACCATGCACTCCGGCCCGTCGAACACATAGGTGCGCCCCTTCAATGTGCGCAGGGCCGCCCCGAAACGGGCGTCCACCACGTTCATGCGGCAGTGCGCGCATTCATCGGCGCCATAGGCGATCGTGGGCGGCCCCTCCGAGCAGCCCGCGGCGACCAGCACCAGCGCGGCGGCGAACAGGGCCCTTTTCATTTCCGTACCGCAGCGGCCTGGGCGCGTTCGTGCCGCCGCCATTCATAGTACAGCACCAGCACACCGATGGTGATGGAGCCAAAGAGCACGAAGCCACCCACATCGGGCAGGGACCAGGCCTCGAAGTTGAGCAGGGTCTTGTGGCCGAGCAGCGGCGGCTGGTAGGCCATGCCCTCGACCTTGATGGCGGCATGCGGGTCGAGGTTGTGGCCGTATTTGTAGCCCCAGGAATACATGTCCCACATGGCCCAGATCACGAAGGCCAGCAGGGTGAAGATCCAGCCGCCCAGGGCCCAGCGCCGGCCGATGAGGGCGGCGATGACGCCGCCGCCGATGAGCAGGCCGATGGCGTAGCGCATGATGGCGAACTCGGGGAACATGGCGTTCTCGATCTTGGCCATGCCGATGTAGTGGTTCAGGCCGTTGATCTGGTCCACGTTGCCCGTGAAGGTGTCGTGGTAGATCTGCAGCACCAGGCCTTCGGGGTATTGCGGCGCCCATAGGTCGATGCGCCAGATGGGCTGCCAGAGCATGATGCCCATGGCCAGGGCGGCCACGGCGATGAGGATCCGGGAGATGGGGCGCATGTACTTCGGTTTGGTGGCCCGCTTGGCGGGTGCGGTGGAACTGCTGACAGGCTGCGGGGGGGCGACCTTGACGGTGGTCGTCCGGGCCGGGGCCTCGATCTCTGCTACTTCCATTTCGATGGCTTTTGTTCGTTCGTCGGGGGGCGCATGCACGCCCCGGAAAAAGCACCACCCGGCCCCATCACACCGGTATGCGATGCGGGGGGCCGGGTGGTTCCTTTCATGATGCCGGCGGGTCAGATGCCCGCGTCGGGGGATTTGGTGTTCGCGCTCAGGGGTACATTGCTGTTGGCCGGCGACACACGGATGTAGCCCTGCATCTCCTGGTGGAGGGCCGAGCAGAAGTCCGTGCAGTAGAAGGGCTTCACGCCCACGCTCTGCGGCACCCACTTGAGGGTCTGGGTCTCGCCGGGCATGATCAGGAGCTCGGCGTTCTGTGCGCCCTTGACGGCGAAACCGTGCGGCACGTCCCAATCCTGCTCCAGGTTGGTCACGTGGAAGTACACTTCATCGCCCAGCTTCACGCCCTCGATGTTGTCCGGGGCGAAGTGCGAGCGGATGCTCGTCATGTAGATGTGCACCTCCTTGCCCTTGCGCTCCACCCGGGCGTCCTTCTCGCCCTTGGCCGCATAGGGGTGCTGGTTCTCATCGATCTTGAAGAACTTCACCTCACGCGGCTTCACCAGGTCGGCCGGGATGGCCTGGGCGTAGTGCGGTTCGCCGGTGGTGGGGAAGTCCAGCAGCAACTCCATCTTGTCGCCGTCGATGCTGAACAGCTGGGCGCTCTGGGACAGTTCGGGCCCCGTGGGCAGATAACGGTCCTTGGTGATCTTGTTGTACGCGATCACGTACTTGCCCCAGGGCTGCTTGCTGTCCCCACCGGGCACGCACAGGTGGCCGATGGAGTAGTAGGTGGGCACACGGTCCAGGATCTCGAGCTTCTCCACGTTCCACTTCACGATCTCGCTGCTCACGAAGAAGCTGGTGTAAGCGTTGCCGTTGGCGTCGAACTCCGTGTGCAGGGGGCCCAGGCCGGGCTTCTTCACCTCGCCGTGCAGCACGCTTTCGTACTTCAGCACGGGGATGCCGGCGAAGTCGCCCTCCACGTCCTTGGCTGCGATGGCCTTCTGCATCTTGTCGAAGCTGAACACGGGGATCAGCGCGGCGAGCTTGCCGCTGCCCACGATGTACTTGCCGGTGGGGTCCACATCACAGCCGTGCGGGCTCTTGGGGCAGGGCATGAAGTAGATCAGGCCGGGGTGGTCCTTCGGGTCCAGCTGGAGCACGTCCTCGTACACCGTGGTCTCACTGCTGTGGGTGTGATCGTTCCACCAGTTGCTGTAGTGCTTGCCGGGAACGCGCTTGCCCTTGCCCTCCTTGGCGAGCTGCTCGGCCATCTTCCAGTTCACCGCCATGATGAAGTCCTTGTCGCGCTGGCTGGCGTTCACCTCCAGCAGGTCGTGCGCCTGCTCGGTGTTGTAGCAGCTGAAGAAGAACCAGCCCTCGCTCGGGCCCTTGCCGGCGTGGCTCAGGTCGAAATCGATCGCCGGGGTGACGATCTGGAAGGCGATGCTCATCTTGCCCGACTCGGGCTCGGGGTGGATGAAGCTGACCGTGCCCTTGAAGGTCTCCTTGTAGGAACCGATGGCCACATCCCGCTCGGCATCGCTGCCCATGGGGATGCTGAAGCGCGTGCCCGCCACCACATACTCACTGTTGCCGGTGGTGAACGGCGAGCTGTGGTTGCCCGCGCTGTTGGGGATCTCGATGATGCTGTGCGTGCGGAAGGTCCCCAGGTCGATCAGCGCGATGCGCGGGGTGTTGTTGCCGTTGATGAAGCACCATTTGCCATCGGGAACGCCGTTGGTCTGGCTCAATTCCGGGTGGTGACTGTCGTCCCAGGGAATGAAGCCATGGCTCGTCATCAGCATGCCCTTGGTCTCCTCGCTGTAACCATAACCCGTCTCGGGGTCCTGGCTGAAGACGGGCACCTCGCGCAGCAGACGGCCGCTGGGCAGGCCGTACACCGCCAGCTGGCCGCTGAAGCCGCCGCTGACGAAGTTGTAGAACTCATCGTAGGCCCCGGGTTTCACATAAACCTTCGAGGCTGCATCGCCGGTGACGACCGTCTTGGTGGTGGTGGGACGGCATCCCGGCAGGGAGTTGACCAGCACGAATGCAAGGCCGACGAAGGCCAGCGTGCCGGTGGTGAACAACAAGGGTCGTTTCATGGGGTCCTTGGTGGGGTTTGTTTCCGGTTCAGAGGGTACGCATGAACTCCAGCACCTGGCGGGCCTCCTCCATGCTGAGGTTCTGGTTCGGCATGCGGACGAGGCATTGTTCCAGCTGCTTCTGCGCCTCGGGGTCCTCGGCCAGCATCGCGTCGGTGTTCACGATCATGTTCATGATCCACTCGGGCTTGCGGCGCGTGGTGATGCCTTTCCAACCCGGCCCCACAACACGGTTGTCGCCCGTGCTGTGGCAGGCCTGGCACTTCACATCGTAGCTGGCCTTGCCCTTCTCCACCATGCCTTTGTCGATCTCGCCCAGCGTGACATCGGCCGCCGTAAGCAGTTTGGCCTTGCCGGTGGGAGCCGCTTCCTCGGTGGCTGCAGGCTGCTCGGCCGCAGGAGCCCCCGGAGGTCCGGCTTTCGTTTCACTTTGCCCCCCGCCACAGGCGGCAAGCATGGCCGTGCCCAGCAGGGCCGCGGCGGTCATCTTCAAGGTGGTGCTCATGGTTTTGGTGGATTCCGTTCGTTGCTTTGGGCTGACAAATCTCAAGCGGCAAATTTGCACACTCTATGACAATGGTCATCCACGGACCTGACCTTCATCGCTCGCTTTGCCTCCGGAAATGAACGACGCCCGCCGCTGGTACCGCATCGCCCTGGCCGACCTGCTGGTGGCGGCCGTGATCGGCTGCATCCTGCGCACCATCTATATCGTCGAGATCCCCCACCTGACGTTCAAGCCGCTGCTGCACGCGCACTCGCACACGGCCCTGCTGGGCTGGATCTTCATCGGCCTGATGGTCTTCCTGCTCGACGACGAGCCCGATGAACGGACACGGCGGCGGCGGAAAGCCCTGCTCTGGACGGCCCAGGGCGCCGTGATCGGCATGCTGCTGAGCTTCTCGGTACAAGGATACGGTCCGGTCTCCATCTCCATGTCGGCGCTGCACATGCTGACCTCGTACCTGCTGGTGCGCGAGGCGTGGGTGGCCACCAGGCCCTGGTCGCCGGTGGGCAGCCGCTCCCTGGCGCGGATCGCCCTGATCGGGTTCATCCTCTCCACCCTCGGCATCTGGGCCATCGGTCCGCTGCTGGCCACCGGGCAGTTCGGTACCGAGATCTACTACTGGAGCATCCAGTTCTTCCTGCACTTCCAGTTCAACGGCTGGGCCTGGTTCGCCGCCCTGGCCTTGTGGGGGCGCTGGGCCGAACTGCAGGGCGCCCCCACCCCGCTGGACCGCTTCACCGTGCGGCTGTGGGTGGTGGGCACCGTGCTGAGCTTCGCCCTGGCCATCGCCTGGAGCGAACGCTTCTGGTACATCATCGCCGTGAACTCGGTGGCCGTGCTGCTCCAGCTGTGGGCCGGCTGGCGCACCGGCATCGCCCTGCGCCGCACCCAGGTGCAGCTGATGGGCCAGGCCCAGCTGTGGGCTTGGCGCTGCGTGACCTACGCCCTGGTGGTGATGGGCCTGAAGGTGGTGATGCAGGCCGCCGTGGCCATCCCGCCCGTGGCCATCATGGCCTTCACCATCCGGAACTACGTCATCGGCTTCATCCACCTCAACATGCTGGGGGCCATCACCCTGATGCTCTTCGCCATGGCCCTGCTGCGCGGCTGGTTCGTCTCCACCTCCACGCGCGTGCGCATCGGCCTATCGTTGTTCACCTCGGGCATGGTGCTCACCGAGGCGCTGCTCTTCCTGCAGGGCACCCTGTTCTGGATCGGCTGGGGCATGATGCCCGGCTACCACGGCCTGCTGCTCGGCGCCAGCATCCTGCTGCCGCTGGGCGTGGCCATCCTGATCCTGTTCCCCCTGGGACGCGGGCGCAGCAGGCGCCTGGTGCTCGAACGCCGCCGCTGAGCCGGCCGCGCCCTGCACGTTCGGGGACGGACCTACTTTTGCGGCCCTTCCGCCATGGCCCCACCGCGCTACACCGTGGACCCCGCCCGCCTCGACGGGGTGCTGGCCGACCCGCTGTTCCAGGCCGTGGCCGCGGAGGCCGCCGCACAGGGCCTGCCCGCCTACGCCATCGGCGGGTTCGTGCGCGACCGGCTCATCGGCAGGCCCTGCAAGGACATCGACTTCGTGGTGGAGGGCGACGGCATGGCCTTCGCCGCCGCCGTGGCCGACCGCCTCCACGCCGGCCCGGTGCACGTGTTCAAGAACTTCGGCACGGCCATGTTCACCCTGCGCCACGGCGAGGACGAGCTGCAGGTGGAGTTCGTGGGCGCCCGCCGCGAGAGCTACAGCCGCAACAGCCGCAAGCCCGAGGTGGAGCCGGGCACCATCCGCGACGACCAGGAGCGGCGCGACCTCACCATCAACGCCCTGGCCATCTCGCTCAACGCCGGCAGCATGGGCGCCCTGGTGGATCCCTTCGGCGGGCTGCTGCACCTGGACCAGGGCCTGATCCGCACCCCGCTGGCCCCGGACCTCACCTTCAGCGACGACCCGCTGCGCATGCTGCGCGCCGTGCGCTTCGCCAACCAGCTGGGCTTCACCATCGACCCGGAGACCTTCGCCGCCATCGGCCGCAACGCCGGACGCCTGGCCATCATCAGCGCCGAACGCATCCACACCGAGCTCAACAAGATCATCGCCTGCGACCGGCCCAGCATCGGCTTCAACCTGATGCGGGACTGCGGCCTGCTGCAGGAGTTCTTCCCCGAGTTCGTGGCCCTCAGCGGCGCCGAGGAGAAATACGGCATCGGTCACAAGGACAACTTCCACCACACCCTGCAGGTGCTGGACAATGTGTGCGCCGTGAGCGACGACCTGTGGCTGCGCTGGGGCGCCGTGCTGCACGACATCGCCAAGCCCCTCACCAAGCGTTTCGTCCCCGGCCAGGGCTGGACCTTCCACGGCCACGAGGACAAGGGCGCCCGCATGGTGCCCGGCATCTTCCGACGCCTGAAGCTGCCCCTGGACGACAAGATGCGCTTCGTGCAGAAGCTCGTGGCCCTGCACCTGCGGCCCATCGCCCTCACCAAGGACGAGGTGACCGACAGCGCGGTGCGCCGTCTGCTGTTCGATGCCGGCGACGACATCGACGCCCTGATGATCCTGTGCCGCGCCGACATCACCAGCAAGAACGAGCGGAAGAAGGAACGCTACCTGCGCAACTACGAGCTGGTGCTCCGCAAGCTCAAGGACGTGGAGGAGAAGGACCGGGTGCGCAACTTCCAGCCGCCGGTGACCGGGGAGGACGTCATGCGCGCCTTCGGCATCGCGCCCAGCAAGGTGATCGGCGACATCAAGGCGGTGATCAAGGACGCCATCCTGGACGGGCGTATCGCCAACGACCGCGAGCAGGCCTGGCAACTGATGCTCGACGAGGGCGCACGCCTGGGGCTCGCCCCGGTGGCCGGCATGGAACGGCCCCGCTGAGCGGTGCGCCATGCTGTGGCGACCGGCGCACACCGCACCCTCGGCGCAATGCGGTAGCTTCGTGCCTTCATCCCCGCGCCATGCGCATCTACCGTTTCCGCGTGCTGCTCGACGATGCCAGCGAAGCCTTCCGCGACATCGAGATCGGGAGCGAGCAGAACCTCAAGGTCTTCCACCAGGCCATCCAGGACGCCTTCGGCTTCTCGGGCAACGAGATGGCCTGCTTCTACGTGAGCGATGAGGAATGGAACAAGGGCACCGAGATCCCGCTGGCCGACCTGGGCTTCGGCGAGGAAGGCACCCCGCCGCCGGCCCTCATGGACCAGGTGCTGTTGAGCGACCACATCCGCAGCACCGACCAGCGCTTCCTCTACGTCTACGACTTCCTGCACATGTGGGTCTTCATGGTGGAGCTGATCGGCGCCGGCAGCCCCGTGAAGGGCGTAGAGTACCCCCGGGTGGTGATGCGCTACGGTACGCCACCGGCCGAGAACAGCCGCATGGACGCCGCGCTGCTCCCCCCCCTGGAGGACGACAGCTATGCCGAGGACACCGCCGAGGTGTACGACCCGGACGAGGACCTGGGCTTCGGGGACGACGATGACGACCCGGGCCATGAGGGCGACGACGACGGCCTGAGCGGCCACGAGCCCCTGCCCGACGAATACCACTGATGACCGGCGGCACGCTCGTGGTGGTGGGCGGACCGACCGCCTCGGGCAAGACGGCGTTGGCCGCGGCGATCGCACGGCAGTTGGGCACCGAGGTCCTCAGCGCCGATGCCCGGCAGTTCTACCGCGACCTGCGCATCGGCACCGCGCGCCCTGCCGAAGCCGAGCTCCTGGGCGTGCCCCACCACTTCCTGGGCCACCTCGCCCTGGAGGAGACCTGGAGCGCAGGCCATTTCGCCCGCGCCGCCGAGCCCGTGCTGCAACGCATCCTCGCCACCCGCCGGTACGCCGTGCTCGTCGGCGGCAGCGGCCTGTACATCGACGCGGTCGTCAAGGGCCTCGACGCGCTCCCCGCGGCTGACGCGG
>JABWBQ010000042.1 GCA_013360395.1 Flavobacteriales bacterium | reverse complement strand
TGGTGCCGTCGCCGTCGGTGTCGATCTTCGGGAACATCGTGTCCTTGCCGGCGTGGGCAGCGGCGAACTCGGCGCGGGAGATGCGGCCGTCCTTGTCGGTGTCCTTCTGCGCCATGCCGCAGCTGCCGCCTTGCTGCTCAGCCTTGGCCTGTGGGCGCTCCTGGAGCTACCGAACGGCGAGCGCACCACGCTGGCCGGGCGTCCCGAGGTACCAGCGGCCGCACAGCAGGCCACGCCCATGCCCCCCGTCACCGTCGGTGCGGCCACGCAACACCCCGCGCCCCCCGCCCACGAGCCTCAGGCCCGGACGATGCCCCGGACCGACCAGGCCGCACAGGAGGTACAGCGAACAGCGGCACCGACCACGATCGTTACGGCGCGTCCCACGGACATGGTTCGCGAGGTCACCCTGGTGGCCCGTCTCGAGCCGGTCCGGACGGAAGCTCCTCCGATCGCGGTGCAGACCCCCGTTGCGGTGGCCGCGAAGGCACCCGCACCAGCCTCCCCCACGCCCGAGGAGTTCCTGGCAGCCACCACGCCCACGGGGCCACCCACCGCCCCCCCCACCTTGGGCGGACTGATCGCACAACAACTGCGGCACAAGGTGCTCGACCAGCCCCACGCCGATGCGCGGCCGCTGAACGAGGCTGATGCCGCGGCCGCCGTGGACAAGGGCCTGCGGCGGTTGGGTGGCGAGCAGGCCGGCCTTGCCGTGGAACAGCGGGATGGCCGCATCACACGGTTCGACCTGCGGCTGGGCCCCGGGCTCACCGTCTCGGCCAGCCGGGGTCGTTGAAAGGGGCCGCTCCCGGGCCGCTCATCCCCGCCCCGCTTCCGCTCATCACAAGCCGCCCGCCCCGGTGTAACGATGTGCCGCCCAAGCCCGTCACATGGGCACAAGCCACCAACGCCATGAACGCCGCCATCCTCCGCAAGAGCCTTCTGTTGCTCGCCACCGTGTTCACCTACGGGTACACCCGTGCCGCCGAGCCCCTGCGCACCGCGCACGACAACGCCACCACCCTGGAACGCGCACTGGAACGCCAGCTGAACCGCCACATGGTGTTCCCCGTCCTGGAGCGCACGCACGACATGACCGGCGAGGTCACCGCCAGCTTCGTGGTGAACAGCGAGGGCCGGATCGTGGTCCTGGACAGCTGGTCCACCAACGAAGCCCTGCGCCAGTACGTGCTTGAGAAACTGGCCAAAGTGGATGTGGGCGAGAACCTCGACGGCATTTGGCGCACCACCCGGGTCCGGTTCGTGTTCCACCCCGAGAAGGTCTGAGGCCTCCTTCCACCGGCCGTGCCGAAAGGGGCCGTCCCGCCAGGGATGGCCCCTTTCGCATTCCGGCCTGGGACTTTTCCTGCCGGTGCTGTAACAACGGGTCGCACAGCCCGTCCTACGATGGAATGACGGTCACTTGGCCGTCGACGACCCAAGGAACATGCGCAACACGATCGGCATCGCCACCCTGACGGTGGCCGCGCTCCTGGCCCACCGCTCCCCGGTGCGGGCGCAGGACGACAGCACCTCCACCCGCCGCAACACCCTGGAGATCGGCGTGGACGCCGAGCGGGGGCTGTACACCCAGGTGAACGGGAAGGACGACACCCCCGAGGAGGACCGGCCGGACACCATCACCTTCCAGACCCGGCGCAAGATCATCACCATCCTTTCGGCCAACAAGGTGATGGACACCACGGGCGTGGCGGCGGCCAAGCGGCGGCGCGAGCTGCGGCGCGCACGGCGCAATGCCTTCACGTACTGGACCGGGGTGGAGCTCGGGCTCAACAACCTGATGGCCCCCGACGGCGGCTTCGACCTGCCCGAGAAGGCCCGCTTCATGCAGCTGGAGGACGCCAACTCGCGCTTCCTGGCGCTGAACCTCGCCCAATACAAGCTGGAGTTCAGCAGCCACCACGCCGGCATCTTCACCGGCCTGGGCCTGGAGTTCGTGAACTACCGCCTGAGCAACAACGTGCGCCTGGCGTACGATGCGGACTCGGTGTTCGCACAGACCGTGGTCGAGCCGGACCTGCGCAAGAACAAGCTGCGCCAGATCGGTCTGCGCGTGCCCCTGATGCTGGAGTTCAACACCAAGCGCTCGCCACTGCCCACCGAGGATGCCCTGCGCAGCGGCACCTGGAAGGACCATGGTTTCTCCCGCAAGAACAACTTCCACCTGGCGTTCGGCCTGGTGGGCAGCTGGTATTTCGACACCATGTACAAGGTGAAGTACCGCCAGGACGGCGACGTGCAGAAGGAGCGCAGCAAGGGTTCCTTCCACCTGCTGGACCACCGGCTGGCCGCACGGGCCCAGGTGGGCTGGGGGGGGCTCAACCTCTTCGCCGAGTATGCGCTCACCCCGCTGTTCCGCGAGGGCCGCGGCCCCGAGCTGGTGCCGGTGAACGCGGGCCTCACCCTGGTGGGCTTCTGAACAGGACCCGGGCCGCGCGACGAGGGGGATCCGTTCGCCCACGCCCGTGCAGGGCCGCCGTTCCCGGCGGCCCTGCGTATTTTCGCAGCCCACCGAACGCAACGCCGCAGCCATGGGCCGCATCTTCGAGAAACGCAAGCACAAGATCTTCGCCCGCAACGCCAAGCTCAGCAAGCTCTTCACCCGCATCGGCAAGGAGATCAGCATGGCCGTGAAGGCCGGGGGGCCCAGCCCCGAGGCCAACATGCGGCTGCGCATGGCCATCCAGAACGCCCGCGGGGCCAACATGCCCAAGGACAACATCGAGCGCGCCATCAAGAAGGCGGCCGGGGGCGGCGAGGCCGACTACACCGAGATCACCTACGAGGGCTACGCGCCCGGCGGGGTGGCCCTCTTCGTGGACGCCAGCACCAACAACGTGAACCGTACGGTGGGCAACGTGCGCAGCTACTTCAGCAAGTGCGACAGCAACCTGGGCACCAACGGCTCGCTGGCCCACGTGTTCGAGCGCAAGGGGGAGTTCGTCATCGAGACCGCGGCCTTGAAGGGGCGTGATGCCGACGAGTTCGAGATGGAGCTGATCGACGCGGGGGCCGACGATGTGCTGCGCGACGAGGAGGGCTTCGTGGTGTACTTGCCCTTCCAAGGCTTCGGCGCCATGCAACAACGGCTGGACCAGCTGGGCGTGGAAAGCAAGAGCGCCGAGCTCAAGCGCCTGCCCCTGACCACCGTCCCGGTGGACCTGGCCACGGCGCGCAACGTGATGCGGCTGATCGACATGCTGGAGGAGGACGACGACGTCAACGCCGTCTTCCACAACATGGAGCTCACCGACGAGGTGGAGGCCGAACTGGCCCAGGGCTGAGGCCCTACCGCGGCCGGAAGCGGATGTGGTACCGCGTGCCCCCGGCATCGCTCTCCACCGTGAGCAGGCCGTTCATCTGTTCCACGAGGCTCTCGATCAGGCTCACCCCCAGGGTGCTGCCGTCGCCCCCGATCCGGTGCGGCGGGATGCCCACCCCGTCGTCGGTATAGAGCAGGTCGAAGGCCTGCTCGCCCACCCGCCGGACGGCCAGCACGATCCGGCCCGCAGGCCGGTCCTTGAAGGCGTGCTTGAACGAGTTGGTGATGAGCTCGTTGAGCACCAGCCCCAACGGCACCATGGTGTTGAGGTCGAAGGTGACCCCGGGGTCCACCTCGGCCTTGTAGGTGATCGTGTCGCGCACGTTGTTCAGCTGCACCAGCTCGGCGAACAGCTCCCGGATGTACTGGGCCAGGTCCAGATGCACCAGCTCGTCGCCGCGGTAGAGCTTTTCGTGGATCAGGGCCATGGACGCCACCCGGCTCTGGCTCTGGTCGAACACATGCTGCAGCCGCTCGTCGTCGATGGTGGCGCGCTGCAGGCGCAGCAGGCTGGCGATCACCTGCAGGTTGTTCTTCACCCGGTGGTGGATCTCCTTGATGAGCACGTTGATGCGGTCGTTGGCCTGCTGCAGCTTGGCCTTCTCCTCCTCGAGGGCTTTCTTCTGCTCGGCATCCAGGTCGCGGGCCGTGCGCAGGTTCTCCTTCATGCGGGTCAGCGCCACGCCCAGCACATCGGCGGCGCCGCGCACCGGCACCACCGTGCCGTAGTTCCCCTTGCCGATGGATTCGGCGCTGGCGCTCAGGGCCCCCACGTTCTCGATCATGCGGTTGATGCTGCGGGCCATTCGGCCGAACTCGTCGTTGCTGGTCACGGGCACCTTCACCCGGATGTCGCCCTCGGCCAACGCACCCGCCGCGCGGGTCACCTCGTTCACCGTGCGTTGCATGGACTGCAGCAGGGCCCAGGCCATGGCCACCACGGCCACCAGCACCCCGATGAAGGCCGCGACGACCAGGCCGAGCCGCTTTTCAGCGTCCCGCCGGTTGGCCTCGGTGGATTCCACGATCCGCGTGAGCGACAGGGCGGCCACCGCGTTCAGCAGGGCCACGGCCCGCTCGCTGCTGGTGCGCCACTCGGCAGCGTCCACGTTGAGGCCCTCCAGCGCACGCTTCTCCTGCACGGTGCCCATGACGGTGCGCACGAAATTCACCTCGGGGCCATGGAAGGTCCGTTGGTAGGCCGCCAGCACCTCGACCGGGGCGTCCCGCTCAAAGAGGAACATGTTCGTGGCATAACGCGCCAGGGCATCGCCCAACGCCCCCAGCTCGGCCGCTGGCAGCCAGCCCTTGCCGAAACCGCGACCCAGGGTGATGCACACCCCCGCCTGGGCGTCGATCGCGTTCAACAGACTGAGGTGCGAGTACAGGCGGTCCTTGGTCTCGGGGTCCAGCGCCAGCTTGGCCACCCGGCTCAGGTCGTTGAGCAGGGCGCCGCGCATGGCGCGGTAGGCCATGTCCGCATCGCCACTGGTGATCCGCCGTTCCTGCACGCGCTGGCGCAGCAGGCCCAGGCCTGCGAGCGATGCCGCGCCCTCCACATCCTGGCCCAGCACCAGCTCCGGATCGTTCAGCGCATCGGCCGCCGCGTCGGTGCGCACGTGCTGCAGCGACAGCCGGGCCTGGTTGTCCTGCGCGCCCGACAGGTAGGCGATCGCCGCCGTGTTCTCCTCCTGCAGCTCGTGCAGCAGGCCGCTCAGCCGGCCGATGTTGCGCGCCTGCAGGTTGATGTAGCTCAGCACATCGCGCCGCTTGAGGCTGCCGTCCACCTGCTTGCCGATCAACAGCACCAGCCCCGCCACCGGGATGCCCAGGGTGATCAGCAGCTTGGTGCGCACCCGCAGGTCCGCAAAGCGCCACGTCATGCCCGCAAAGTACGCGACCCGCCGCGCAGGGCCACCCCGTCGCCCGTTAACTTGGCCGCCCCCGCAGCCCGCACCGCCGATGAACGACGCCTTCAAGACCCTCGCCGAACGCACCGAACAGGCCCTCCTGGGCGGTGGCCCGGACCGCATCGCCGCCCAGCACAAGAAGGGCAAGCTCACCGCGCGCGAACGGGTGGACATGCTCCTGGACGAGGGCAGCTTCCAGGAGATCGGCCAGCTGGTGACCCACCGCAGCACCAACTTCGGGCTGGCCGACCAGGTGTTCCTGGGCGACGGAGTGGTCACCGGCTACGGCACCATCGAGGGGCGGCTCGTGTACGTTTTCAGCCAGGATTTCACCGTGCTGGGCGGCTCGCTGGCCGAGGCGCATGCCGAGAAGATCTGCCGCATCATGGACCTGGCCATGCAGAACGGGGCCCCGGTGATCGGCCTCAACGACAGCGGCGGCGCCCGCATCCAGGAAGGCGTGGTGAGCCTGGGCGGCTACGCGGACATCTTCTTCCGCAACGTGCGCAGCAGCGGGGTGGTGCCCCAGATCAGCGCCATCATGGGGCCCTGTGCCGGCGGCGCGGTGTACAGCCCGGCGCTCACGGACTTCGTGCTCATGGTGGAGGGCACCAGCTACATGTTCGTCACCGGGCCCAACGTGGTGAAGACCGTGACGCACGAGACGGTGACCGCCGAGGAGCTCGGCGGCGCCGCCACCCACGCCGGCAAGAGCGGGGTGGCCCACTTCACCGCACCCAACGAACTGGAGGCCCTGCAGGCCCTGCGCCGCCTGGTGTCCTTCATCCCCAGCAACTGCGAGGAAGAGCCCCCCGCACTGGCCTATGTGCCGGGCGATGAACGCCGGCCCGAGCTCGACACCATCATCCCGGCCAACCCCAACCAGCCCTACGACATCCGGCAGGTGATGAACGCGGTGATCGACCCCGACAGCAGCATGGAGGTGCACGCCGACTACGCCCGCAACATGGTGATCGGCTTCGCCCGCGTGGAGGGCCGCACCGTGGGCTGCGTGGCCAACCAGCCCGCCGTGCTGGCCGGCGTGCTCGACATCGACGCCAGCATCAAGGCCGCACGCTTCGTGCGCTTCTGCGACGCCTTCAACATCCCGCTGCTGGTGTTCGTGGACGTGCCCGGCTTCCTGCCCGGCACCGACCAGGAGTGGCGCGGCATCATCGACCACGGCGCCAAGCTGCTCTACGCCTTCAGCGAGGCCACCGTGCCCCGCATCACCATCATCACCCGCAAGGCTTACGGCGGCGCCTACGACGTGATGAACAGCAAGCACATCGGCTGCGACATGAACTTCGCCTGGCCCAGCGCGGAGATCGCCGTGATGGGCGCCAAGGGCGCCGCCGAGATCATCTTCAAGAACGAGATCGCCAAGGCCAAGGACCCCCAGGCCAAATGGCAGGAGAAGGAGGCCGAGTACAAGGAACAATTCGCCAACCCGTACGAGGCCGCGGCACGCGGCTACGTGGACGAGGTGATCCGCCCCAGCGAAACGCGCATCAAGGTGATGCACGCCCTGCGCATGCTCCGCAACAAGGTGGAGAAGCTGCCGCGCAAAAAGCACGGGAACATCCCGCTGTGACCGGGAATGGCCGCGTCCGGCCCTGGGATGCCGTGGGTGACCGCCCGGGATCCCCCGGGCAACATTGGGTTTCATCGCCTCATGGAGCCGAGTATTTCGCGGACCATTCAAACGCGCGAACAATGAACGTTGGTGGAATGACCAGGGGTATGTCGGGGTCCGCGGCCCTGTTCTTGATGTCGGTGGGGTCCCTTTCCGAGGCCGCAGCGCAACTCACGGTGACCACGGCCGAGCACAAGTAAGCTGTGATGCTTGATGCCACCGCGACCGTGACCAAGACAAGGGTGGAGGACGGCGGTCAGGTGTACCGTGCGGAGATCGCCTGTGCCCTGGCATCCCAGAAGATGGAGTTGCTGTTCGGTACGAACGGGGAGACCGTGAACGTCGTGAACGACAGGGTCATCATCACCTATTCGCTCTGGAACCCGGTGGACAAGACCAAGGACTGCTACATCGTCGTGATGGATGATAGAACGAAGAAGGCCGAGCCACGACGCCTTGCTCATTCGACCAAGATCAACACGAAGTTCAGCTACGTCGAGATCCCGTACGCGACCTACTATTCGCCGGACAAGAGCAAGATGGCGATCCTTCGGGACAACCTGTCCCGGGGGTACGACCACGATCCGGAGATCCTGATCCTGGAGACGGGATCGTTCCAGGAACTGTCCCGACAGACCTTTCCGGGCAAGGTGGATGGGGTGAAGCGCATCGTCAACCTGGAGAAGACCAGCATGGATGATGCGGGCAACATCAGCACCGTCCTGCACATGGTCAATCCGGAGACCAAGATGACGAGCAAGATGTTCTCGGCGCGCATCCCGTTCAATGGATCCGGCTTGGAGGAACTCCAGCCGCTCGAAGAGTTGGCCATGGAGGACATCGGCGATGATCTGTCCGGTGCCGGCCGATGCTATGCCAGCCTGCGGGACCTGGTGGACAACAAGCCCATCCCCGGGCTCCGGACGAAGGCCGGCTCCATGGAGATCGGTTTTCTCAACTCGTTGAAGGTCATTGACGAGAACGGGAACACGAAGCGGGTGAAGATGAAGGACCTGCCCGGTGAGGTCTTCACATACACCCCGGCCACAGCGTCAGAGCCCTGGGTGATGCGCACGGTCGGCAAAACGGTCTACATAGTCCTGGCCGTTGGGGAGGTCAGCCACTATGCGATGTACGGTGACCAGTCGAAGCGCTTTTTGGCGAACGGGTGGAATGGCGAGCCGAAGCGGTTCAAGAAGAAGAACCTGGAGGAGCTCTTGAAGAAGCATGGTCTGTTCGACGACTATCTCAAGGAGAAGCCCAAGCGGGAGTTCAAGGACACCGTGAATGACTATTACAACAAGGAGGTGTGGTGGCAGAACAAGTACATCATCAAGTTGAACGAGCGCATGTAGACCCGGCCGAGGAGCACGCTCGCTCACCAGCTCGGCCTCGCGTAGGCGTTCTTCCGGCATGAGGCCGGCAGCCACTCAAACCACCCCCGCCAGCAAGCCCGCCGCGACGGCCAGCAGCAGCACCGCCACGGCCAGTTGCACCCCGCGGTAGGTGAGGGAGGGCAGCAGCTTGCGCCCCCACCACGCGCCGGCGAAGGCGGCCAGCACACACACCGCAAGCAGGCCCGCGTGGGCGCCCAACGCCGCCAGGTCGAACGCCGCCAGGTACACCGGGATGCGCGCCAGGTCCACCAGCAGGGCGATGGCCGTGCCGGTGGCCACGTAGCCTTCCTTGCTGAGCCCACCATGCACCAGGAACATGCTCCGCAGGGCGCCTTGGTGGCCGCTGAGCCCGCCGAAGAGGCCACTGACCAGCCCGCCCACGGTGCGCCAGCGCGCATCGAAGCGCAGACCCTTGAGCGCAGGCGATAGCTCCAGCAGGGCGAAGAGCGCCATCAGCAGGGCGATGGTGACCTGCAAGGACCCCACCGCGTGACGGGCGCCGTGGTAGAGGGGTTCCAGCGTGCCCAGCCGCCCCAGCAGCCAGGCCCCCAGGAAGGCGCCGGCAATGGCGGGCAGCCCGAAGGCCAGCAGGGTGGGCCGGTGCACGTGGGTGTGCAGCAGCGTGAACTTGAAGGCGTTGTTCAGCAGGTGCACCACCGCGGTGAGCGCCACGGCCTGCGGCAACGGCAGGAAGAGCGCGAAGGCCGGCAGCAGCAGGGTGCCCAGCCCGAAGCCGCTCACGAAGGTGAGCAGCGAGGCCGCCAGTGCCACCAAGGGCAAGAAGAGCTCCGCCTGCACCCCGCGAACATACCCACCCCGCTTCCGGGATACCTTGGCCCCATGTCCGACCTCACCATCCGCGGCCACCTGGTGGACATCCCCGCGCGGCGCATCGTCCCGACCGAGGTGCGTGTGGCCCAGGGGCGCATCGCCTCCATCACCGAGACCTCCGGCCCGGTGGAGGGCTACCTGCTGCCCGGCTTCGTGGATGCCCATGTGCACGTGGAGAGCAGCATGCTCATCCCCTCGGAGTTCGCCCGTGTGGCGGTGGTGCACGGCACGGTGGCCACCGTGAGCGACCCGCACGAGATCGCCAACGTGCTGGGGGCCGACGGGGTGGCCTACATGATCGCCAACGGCAGGCAGGTGCCCTTCCATTTCCACTTCGGCGCCCCCAGCTGTGTGCCGGCCACACCCTTCGAGACCGCCGGCGCCCGCCTCGATGCCGACGCGATCGGGGCCCTGCTCGCCGATCCGGACATCGGCTACCTGGCCGAGATGATGAACTTCCCCGGTGTGCTGGAGGGCGACCCGCAGGTGATGGCCGCCATCGCCCATGCCCACCGCCTGGGCAAACCGGTCGACGGGCACGCTCCGGGCCTGCGGGGCGACCTCGCCCGGCGCTACATCGCCGCAGGCATCTCCACGGACCACGAATGCTTCACCCGCGAGGAGGCGCTGGACAAGCTCGCCCACGGCATGAAGATCCTGGTGCGCGAGGGCAGCGCCGCCCGCAACTTCGACGCCCTGATCGGCCTGCTGCACGACCACGCCGACCGCCTCATGTTCTGCAGCGACGACAAACATCCGGACGGCCTGGTGGCCGGCCACATCGACCGGCTCTGCGCCCGCGCCGTGGCCCTGGGGCACGACGTGTTCAACGTCCTGCGCGCCGCCTGCATCAACCCCGTGGAGCACTACCGCATGCCCGTGGGCCTGCTGCGGCCCGGCGACAGCGCCGACCTCATCCAGGTGCACGACCTGCAGGACTTCCGCGTGCGGCGCACCTGGGTGCGGGGCGTGGCCGTGGCCGAAGAGGGCCGCAGCCTCATCCCGCGCGTGCCCGCCGACCGGCCCAACCGGTTCCACTGCACGCCCAAGCGTCCGGAGCACTTCCGCGTGGCCGCCACCCCCGGCGACCTGCTGGTGATCGAGGTCCTGGACGGCCAGCTGGTGACCCGCAAGCGCTGGATGCCGCCCACCGTGGCCGATGGCTGCTGCGTGGCCGACACCACCAAGGACCTGCTGAAGATCGCCGTGGTGAACCGCTACCACGACGCCCCTCCGGCCGTGGCCTGGGCCACCAACTTCGGCCTGAAGCGCGGCGCCATCGCCGGCAGTGTGGCCCACGACAGCCACAACATCGTGGCCGTGGGCACCAACGACCACGACCTCTGCACGGCCGTCAACGACGTGATCGCGCACCAGGGCGGGATCGCCCTGGCGGACGGGGCGCATCGCCGCATCCTGCCCCTGCCCGTGGCGGGCATCATGTCCGATGCGGACGCCTGGACCGTGGCCGACGCTTACGCGGAAATGGACAGCGAGGCGCGCGCGCTGGGCAGCCCCCTCGCCGCGCCCTACATGACGCTGAGCTTCATGGCGCTGCTGGTCATCCCCCACCTGAAGCTGAGCGACAAGGGCCTGTTCGACGGCGACACCTTCCGGCTGCTGAACGGCACCGCCTGAAGCGCGCCCAAGCCCCGCACGAACGCCGCGTTCGCACCCTGGCCACAGCCTCGCCGCCGGGCGTGCACGGCATTGCGGGCGTGCACCACACGCGAACGCCCGACCGGGCGGGACGGGTCGGTGGGGAACGAAGCGTGGAGGACCTTGCTATCTTGAGGTCCATCCGCGGCACGCCGCCACCGGAACAGGTCCTTGGCCACCGCGGAACCACCACCCCCCGACCCGATGAGGCTGACCCTCTTTTGTGCGCTGCTCCCCGTTCCGCTGCTGGCGCAGCCCGGCGCGCTGGCTGTCACCCCGCCCATGGGATGGATGAGCTGGAACCTGCTGGCGGCGAACGTGAACGAAAAGGACCTGCGGGAGATGGCCGATGCCATGATCGGCAGCGGCATGGCCCAGGCGGGCTACTCGTACGTCTTCATCGACGACGGCTGGCAGGGCGGCCGGGACAGCCTGGGCAACCTCCTGGCCGATCCCGTGAAATTCCCGTCGGGGATGAAGGCCCTGGCCGACCACCTGCATGCCCGGGGTTTGAAGCTGGGCCTGTACAGCGATGCGGCGCCACTGACCTGTGCGGGCTTTGCCGGCAGCCTCGGCTTCGAGGAAAAGGATGCCCGGATGTTCGCCGCCTGGGGCATCGACTACCTGAAGTACGACTATTGCCACGCCCCCGAGCATACCGATACCGCCAGGGCGCGCTATGCCGCGATGGCCGCCGCCTTGCGCGCTTCGGGCAGGGACATCGTGCTGGGCATTTGCGAATGGGGCCAGCGCCAGCCCTGGCTGTGGGGCGCCCAGGTCGGCGGCCAGCTCTGGCGCAGCACCTATGACATCCGCGACAAATGGGCCCGGCGGCCCGACGAGACCTGGGGCGAGGGCATCCTGGACATCCTGGACGTGAACGCCGGCTTGGACGCATACGCGGGCCCGGGCCGTTGGAACGATGCCGACATGCTCATTGCGGGCCTGTACGGCAAGCCCGGCCCTTCGGGCGATGGCGGCGGCACCGGCTGCACCGATGTGGAATACCGATCCCAGTTCTCGCTTTGGGCCATGATGAGCGCCCCCCTGTATGCCAGCAACGACCTGCGCCACATGAATGAGGCGACCCGCACCACCCTGCTGAACGGGGAGGTCATCGCACTCGCTCAGGATCCCTTGGGCAAGCAGGCGGTTCGGATGGTACACACTGAAACTTGGGATGTTTTCTTGAAGCCCTTGGCCAACGGTGATCATGCGGTGGCCATCCTGAACCGGTCGGACGAGGAGCGGCCGTACGAGCTGGAGTTCTCCACATTGGGCTTGTCAGGCACCTATGCGATCCGGGACCTATGGCTGCACGCGGATGTGGGCGTTGCATCAGGATGGAAGGGATCATGGCAACCGCATGAGACCAAGGTGTTCAGGCTGAAGAAGGACTGAGCCGCCTTGCCCGCGGATGCACCCGGCCGTCCACGCTCGTGGGAAGGCTGCGTAACGACGCGCGGGCCGAGCGGCAACGAAGCGGGATGCCGTGTTGCGGCCGGAGGCCGCGATGGGTCTTGTACATACACCTGGGATCCGTGGCAGGCACTCGGCTCCCGCAAGCCCAGCCCCGCACAGGCCGGGCCGAGCGCCAACAACGAATCGCCTCGGGCTGCGTTCGTGCGTGCCGAGTGAGGTCGAGCCCGGGGCCTCCGGCCCGTCTTTGCTTCAAGGCCGCTCACGACGCTCGGCCCGTCGCACCCGCTGACGCGAGCGGCAACGAAGCGATGTTCTCGCTCGGCTCTGCCCGCCCGAGGGCTGCGTTCGTGCGTGCCGAGTGAGGTCGGGCCTAGGGCCTCCGGCCCGTCTTTGCTTCAAGGCCGCTCACGACGCACGGCCCGTCACACCCGCTGACACGAGCGGCAACGAAGCGGGATGCCGTGTTGCGGCCGGAGGCCGCGATGGGTCTTGCGCCCACACCCGGCATCCGTGGAAGGCACTCGGCTCCCGCAAGCCCAGCCTCGCACAGGCCGAGCCGAGCGCCAACAACGCGTGGAGGGTCGCACCCGAGCGTTAACGGGGGGCTACGGCCCGAACCTCGGATGTGGTTTCCTGCTGGTGTGCCTCACTTGGTAGATCAGCACCAGTTGCCCGCGCACTTCATACACCACGCGGTACGGGAACTTGTGGACCATCGCATGGCGGAAGTCCCCCTTTGCGCTTCTGCCCCGATGGGTTCAGCGCCAGGCTCTGGTAGCATTCGTTCAGGGCCTGTTGGAAGCGATGTCCAAGACCGGGCTTCTCCCCTTCATAGTAGGCGAAGATCGCCGCGACCTCTTCGGTTGCTTCGGGCAGGACCTGTACCGCATAGCTCATCGCTTGAAGCCCTCTCGTGCCAAGCGCATGGATTCCTCCACGCTATGGGGCTTGCTCTCTCCGCTCAGGTAGCGGGCGCGGCGGCGCTCCAACTCGGCCACCTCCTCATCGGTAAAGTCTCCTTCCACTTCGGGAACCTCCTTCTCGATCACCTTGGCCACGCGCTGCAGGGCCGCTTCATCCCAGATCAACATCAAGCGGTGCATCAGGTCCAGCTTCTTCAGTGCGATGTCCATGGCTTCGTGATTGCCTGGTAAAGTTAGGACGGTGCTATCCGTTCGCGTGGAACCTGGCCACGTCTTCGGCCAAGCCTTCCAGGTCGTTGATCAGGCAGGCTTCGGTGCTGCTTACGTATCGGTTCCCGGCCCGCCCTGTATTTCAACGCCAAGCACGACGCTCCGTGCCAGGCACTCGGCTCCGCCCGCGCGAGGGCTGCGTTCGGGCGTGCCGAGTGAGGTCGGGCCTGGGGCCTCCGGCCCGCCCATGCTTCAAAGCCGCTCACGATGCACGGCCCGTCGCACCCGCTGACGCGCGCGGCAACGAAGCGGGATGCCGTGTTGCGGCCGGAGGCCGCGTCAGGTCGCGCGACCTCACCCGGGATCCATGGCAGACCCGTCCGGCGTCCCCTCCCCTACTTTCGGCCCGTGGGAACGCCCGCTACCCCGGTGGACCGGGAGCTGTTGCTGCGCTTTCTGGCGCGGCTGGGCCAGGCGGAGCTGGCGGCCGGCAACGCGGCCCCTTTTGTGGAGCGCGACCTGGGGCTGATCGCCCGTGCCCATGGGGTGCAGGGCTTCACGGCCTTCGTACTGCCCACGGTGCTCTTCCTGGAGCTGGACGAAGGGGGCCAGCACAAGGTGGACCTGGCCACGGGCCCCTACCGCAGCGGCACCCTGCGTTTCGACCAGATCGAGGAGGTGATGGTGATCGCCCGCGAGGCACGACAGGGGGCTCTCGGGGCGGTGGAGGGCTTGCAGCGGCTGGATGCCGTATGGCACTGGCCCCACCGCTACGGGGCCTGGGGCGGCATCGGCGGATACATGCTCACCAGCCTGGGGGTGGCCGTGCTGTTGCGCCCCACCCCGCACGGCCTGGCGCTGAGCACCCTGCTGGCACTGGTGTGCGCCCTGCTGCTGCACGCCGTGCGCAAACGGCCCGCCTGGTCCGCGGTGATCCCCGTGGTGGCCTCTTTCGTCCTGAGCGCCGCCGTGGCCTACGCGCTGCACCACGGCTTCCCCGAGCGGGCCACCAACCTGCTGATCCCCCCGCTTATCACCTTCCTGCCCGGGTTGACCCTCACGGTGGCCGTGATCGAACTGGCCTACAGCAACACCATCAGCGGCGCCAGTCGCCTGGTGGCCGGCTTCGCCCAACTGGTGCTGCTGGCCTTTGGCGTGCTGGGCGGCATCGGCCTTTTCGAACATGCCGAACGCCCGGTGGACCTTCCGGCCTGGCCGGGCCGCATCAACGCCGCGCTGCCCTGGCTGGGGGTGCTGCTCTTCGCCCTGGGCCTGCACCTGCACCAGAGCAGCGACCGCCGCTCCTTCGGGTGGATGCTGGTGACCACCGTGGCGGCCTATGCCGCACAGTCCATCAGCGGCCAGCTGATCCAAGGGGCCAGCACGGCCTTCTTCGGCGCGGCGGCCATGACCATCACCGCCCTGGTGATCGAGTTCCGTTTCAAAGGCCCACCGGCCATCGTCACCCTGCTGCCGGCCTTCTGGCTGCTGGCACCCGGCAGCTTCGGCCTGCGCAGCGTCACCGGCCTGGCCGTGGGGCAGGGCGATGTCACCGATGTCTTCGCCCTGCTGTTCGCCATGACGGGCATCGCCATGGGCAGCCTGATCGGCGCCTTCGTGTACGGCATGGCCCTGCACCCGCGCAGCGCCACCTGGTGGCGGCTGGATGAGCCCTGAGGCCCCCGGGGGTTATCTTCGGGGATCCATTCGCCGCCCATGCCCGCCCCTTCGGATCCCAGGCCCACGAACGCTCCGGACCGCACCTTCACCCTCACCAGCAGCGACCTGGGTGGCCAGGCCACCGAACTGCAGCTGTTCAACGGGTCGGGTTGCAACGGCAGGAACCAGAGCCCCCAGCTCAGCTGGTCCAACGCTCCGGCCGGCACCAAGAGCTTCGTGGTCACCCTGTTCGACCCCGATGCACCCTCGGGCAGCGGCTGGTGGCACTGGGTGGTCTTCGACATCCCGGCCGACATCCACACCTTGCCCACCGGCGCCGGCAGTCCCGGCCAGACCGGCCTGCCCGCATCGGCCGTGCAGGTGCGCAACGACTACGGCGCGATGGGCTATGGGGGCCCCTGCCCCCCTCCCGGCCATGGGCCGCACGCGTATATCGTGACGGTGTACGCCCTGGGGGTGGAACGGCTGGGCTTGGATGCCCAGGCCAGCCCGGCCATGGTGGGCTTCTGCGCGCGGGCCAACACCCTGGCCAAGGCCAGCCTCATTTTCTACCACAGCCGTTGATCCACCGGCTGAACAACCGATGATCACTACCGGGACCACCGCTTGGGCTGTGGGTTTTCCACGATCGTTCCACGTGGAACACACCGGGTTTTCCACGATCGCAGCATGAGCTGGACCGAGCCCTACGATGTGGTGGTGGTGGGCGGCGGGCACGCCGGATGCGAGGCGGCCGCAGCCGCAGCCAACCTGGGGTCGCGCGTGCTGCTGGTCACCATGAACATGGGCGTGATCGGCCAGATGAGCTGCAACCCGGCCATGGGCGGCGTGGCCAAGGGGCAGATCGTGCGCGAGATCGACGCGCTGGGCGGATACAGCGGCCTGGTGAGCGACCGCAGCGCCGTGCAGTTCCGCATGCTGAATCGCAGCAAGGGCCCCGCCATGTGGAGCCCCCGCACCCAGAACGACCGCAACCGCTTCGCCGCCGAATGGCGCCGCCTGCTGGAGCAAACCCCCAACGTCCATTTCTGGCAGGATACGGTGACCCGGATACTCCTGGAGGGTGGTCGTGTGGCGGGTGTGGTCACCGGCCTGGGCATGCGGATCCCCTGCCGGGCCGTGGTGCTCACCAGCGGCACCTTCATGAACGGGGTGATGCACATCGGTGAGCGCCAGATCGGGGGTGGACGCGCCGGCGAGAAGGCCAGCCACGGCATCACGGAGCAGCTGGTGGAACTGGGCTTCGAGGCCGGCCGCATGAAGACCGGCACCCCGCCCCGCGTGGATGGCCGCAGCATCGACCATTCCGTCATGGAGGAACAGCCCGGCGACCAGCACCCCGGCAAGTTCAGCTACTCCCCCGCCACGGCGCCGCCGACCCGGCAGCTGAGCTGCTGGATGACCTACACCAGCCCCGAGGTGCACGACATCCTGCGCACAGGCTTCGACCGGAGCCCCATGTTCAACGGGCGTATCCGAGGTATCGGCCCCCGCTATTGCCCGAGCATCGAGGACAAGATCGACCGCTTCGCCGACAAGGACCGCCACCAGATCTTCGTGGAGCCCGAGGGCTGGGATACGGTGGAGACCTACATCAACGGCTTCAGCACCAGCCTGCCGGAAGAGGTGCAACTGGCCGCCCTGCGCCGGATCCCCGGCTTCGCGCATGCCCGCATGTTCCGTCCCGGCTACGCGGTGGAATACGACTACTTCCCACCCACCCAGCTGCGGCATACCCTGGAGACCAAGCTGGTCGATGGCCTCTACTTTGCCGGGCAGATCAACGGCACCACCGGCTACGAGGAAGCGGCCTGCCAGGGTTTGATGGCGGGTATAAACGCGCATCTGAAGCTGAACGACCGGGAGACCTTTGTGCTGGGCCGCGACGAAGCCTACATCGGAGTGTTGGTGGACGACCTGATCACCAAGGGCACCGAGGAACCCTACCGGATGTTCACCAGCCGTGCCGAATACCGCATCCTGTTGCGGCAGGACAACGCCGACCTGCGGCTGACCCCCCGGAGCCATGCTTTGGGCTTGGCCGATGACGAACGTCTGCGCAGGGTGGAGCGCAAGATGCAGCTCACCCGGGCCCTGGAGGACGGGCTCAAGGCCGAAAGCCCATCCGCCGAGGCCCTCAATGCGGCGATCGTTCCACGTGGAACCACCCCGGTGAAACAACGCACGCCGCTGTTCGAACTGCTCGCCCGACCCCAGCTGACCTATGCCGACCTAGAGCCGCTGTTCGCAGGCGCCTCCGCATGGCGCGAACAAGCCGGAGACCTCGGCGAGGAGGCCGTCGAGCAAGCCGAGATCCAAGTGAAATACCAGGGCTATCTGGAACGGGAACGCGACCTGGCCGACCGGTTGGGGCGCCTGGACCACGTCCCCCTGGATCACGACCTGGACTACCTGCGTTTGACCTCCCTGAGCATGGAAGCGCGCCAGAAACTGGACCGCATCCGGCCTGCCAACCTCGGCCAGGCCAGCCGCATCAGCGGTGTGTCGCCGGCCGATATCAGCGTACTGCTTGTGTACATGGGCCGATGACCGACCGATCGTTCCACGTGGAACCCCACCGCTCCGATACCTTGGTCCGCTGCCCCTTGTGCACCGGTACCGACCTCCCCGTGACCCTGGAGGTGAAGGACCATTCCATCTCGCACGAACATTTCACCCTGGTGGACTGCCGTGCCTGCGGCTTCCGGTTCACCAACCCACGCCCCGCCCCGCAACACCTGGGCCGCTACTACGAGAGCGCTTCCTACATCAGCCACAGCAACAGCCATCACTCGCTCACCGACCGGCTGTACCAGCTGGCACGGCGCTGGGCGCTGTCCCGGAAACACGCCCTTGTGGCCCGGTTCCGTTCCAACGGTCGGGTGCTCGACGTGGGCTGCGGCACCGGCGAATTCCTGGGCTACCTCAAACGCAAGGGCTACCTGGTCACCGGGGTGGAGCCTTCGCTGAAAGCGCGCGAACAGGCCATCGCCAACCACGCCATCCAAGTGTACCCGGACCTGGACCAGGTGCCGGGTTCGGAACAACTGCACATCGCCACGCTCTGGCACGTGCTGGAACATGTGCCCGACCTGCGCAGCACCCTGAAACGGCTCTTCGCCCTCCTGGCCAAGGACGGGCTGCTGGTGATCGCCGTGCCCGACCGGGAGAGCTGGGATGCGGCGTACTACGGCACGGACTGGGCCGCCTACGACGTGCCCCGCCACCTTTCCCATTTCCGCCGCAGGGACCTGCAACGTTTGGTGGCGGAACACGGGTTCGAACCCGTGGCGGTGCGACGGCTTTGGCTCGATGCCCCCTACATCGCCCTGCTCAGCGAACGCTACCGCGGTCGGGGAACCGCAGGAGCCCTCTTACGCGGTTTGGCGATCGGGACCTGGTCCAACTTGGTCAGCGCCTTTTCGGACAAGCCGACCTCGAGCTCACTCTTCCTGTTCAAAAAGGCATCGGCCTGACAAGGCTGTTTTTTTGCCCGCTGGTGCGTTCGGGTGTGCTGGACAGTAGTGCACCTGTTCCCACTTGACGAACGCGCGATTCCGGGCATCTGACGAGGTTGTTCAATCACAGACACAATAGGCTGATGTTCAGCTTGTTAATCGAAACGACCGGGGCTCGGGGCCAATCACCCTCCCTTCGGGACCCCTAACGCCGCCGCCACCCTTCCGAGGGTCGTTACCTTTGCGGCCCTTTTCAAGACCCATGAGCACCCTGACCGCACCCGTGAACCGCATCGCGAACCTGCTCGAGCGCCTCGGGGTGCAGGCGGACAACAGCGGTGTGTCCACCGGCAAGGTCTGGCTGAAGGGGGCCGGTGCAGTGCTGGAGAGCCACAGCCCGGTGGACGGCGCCTTGATCGGCACAGTGCGGAGCGCCACACAGGTCGAATACGAACAGGTGGTGGCCATCGCCCAAAAGGCTTTCGCGGAATGGCGCAGCTGGCCGGCACCCAAACGCGGGGAAGTGGTGAGGCAACTGGGCGAGGAGCTGCGCGCGCACAAAGCGGACCTCGGCAAGCTGGTGAGCTATGAAATGGGCAAGAGCTATCAGGAGGGGCTGGGCGAGGTGCAGGAGATGATCGACATCTGCGACCTGGCGGTGGGCCTGAGCCGGCAGTTGCACGGCCTCACCATGCACAGCGAGCGTCCCGACCATCGCATGTACGAGCAGTGGCATCCCCTCGGCCCCGTGGGCATCATCACGGCCTTCAACTTCCCGGTGGCCGTGTGGAGCTGGAACACCGCGCTGGCCTGGGTTTGCGGCGATGTCACCCTCTGGAAGCCCAGCGAGAAGACCCCGCTGTGCAGCGTGGCCTGCCAGCAGATCACCGCCCGTGTCTTCGAACGCAACGGTGTGCCGGAGGGCGTGAGCTGCATCGTGAACGGCGGCCGCGAAGTGGGGGAGTGGATGAGCCACGACGTGCGCCTGCCGCTGGTGAGCGCCACGGGCAGCACGCGCATGGGCAAGGCCGTGGGCGCCGCCGTGGGCCAGCGCCTGGGACGCTCCCTGCTGGAGCTGGGCGGCAACAACGCCATCATCATCAGCGACAAGGCCGACCTGGACATGGCTTTGATCGGCTGCGTGTTCGGTGCGGTGGGCACGGCCGGCCAGCGCTGCACCACCACCCGCCGCCTCATCATCCACCACAAGGTGTACGATGCCTTCAAGCAGAAACTGGTGAACGCCTACGCCCAACTGCGCATCGGCGACCCGCTGGATGAGCGCAACCACGTGGGCCCGCTGATCGACAAGGCGGCCGTGGCCCTGTACCAGGCCGCTTTGCAGGCCGCACGGGAGCAGGGTGGGCGGGTGGTGGTGGAAGGCGGCGTGCTGAACGGCGCCCCTTTCGAGAGCGGCTGTTACGTGAAGCCCGCCGTGGTGGAGGCCACGCCGGACATGGCCATCGTGCAGGAGGAGACCTTCGCGCCCATCCTCTACCTGCTGCGCTACGAAGGCGACATCGACGCGGCCATCGCCATCCAGAACAACGTGAAACAGGGCCTGAGCAGCGCGATCATGACCCTCGACCTGCGCGAGGCCGAGCGCTTCCTGGGCGCCGCCGGCAGCGATTGCGGAATCGCCAACGTGAACATCGGCACCAGCGGCGCCGAGATCGGCGGGGCCTTCGGCGGGGAGAAGGAGACCGGCGGCGGGCGCGAGAGCGGCAGTGATGCCTGGAAGGCTTACATGCGCCGCCAGACCAACACCATCAACCACGGCACCAAGCTGCCGCTGGCCCAGGGCATCAGCTTCGACCTGTAGAGGCCGCCACCCCCGAGGCTTTGGGTCGCGCGGGCCGATCGCACAAAAGGGCGTTCCGCCACGAAGTGTACGCGTACCCGGCGCCGCCCGCAGGGCGCTCTTGAACAAGCCTCCGGGGTGCCTCCAAGAACCTCGAACGGATGGCGCGCCGCGCTCATTCGTCCGGACGAGGCTCTTTGGGGGCGGCCTCTAGGCTTCCACGAGCACGGGCACTTGCGACCGTGGTCCATCGGCCGTGTCCGGATAGTTTTGTCGGCCTTGTCCATGGCCCCGCGCTCCCTGTTGTTCCCGCTGGTCGCCGCCCTGGCCTGGTGCGGCTGCACCACCGGGGTCGCCGACCACCCCACGCTGCCACGCACCGGCCCCTGGCGCATGGCGCTCGACCTCAACGGTCAGGAACTGCCCTTCCTGTTCGACCTGCACCGCGACAGTGGCGCCTGGCGCCTGGTGGTGCACAACGGCGAGGAACGCATCGCGGTGGACGATATCGTGCTGATGGGCGATTCGATCCGCGTGCGCATGCCCTTGTTCGATTCGGAGTTCCGAGGCCACCTGCCCAACGACAGCACCATCACAGGCCACTGGCACAACCACCTCAAGGGGCCCGACTACCGCATCGCGTTCGTCGCCCGCGCCGGCGGCGCCGACCGGTTCACCCGCACGGCCAAGCCCACGGGCGACCTTTCGGGGCAGTGGCGCACCCGCTTCAGCCCGGGCGCACCCGATGGCTACGACGCCCTGGGCCTTTTCGTGCAGCAGCACGAGCGGCTCACCGGCACGTTCGGTACGGAGACCGGTGACTACCGCTTCCTGGAGGGCGTGATGGACGGCGACTCCCTGAAGCTCTCCTGCTTCGACGGCTCGCACGCCTTCTTGTTCAAGGCCCTGCTGCGCCACGACAGCCTGCTGGGGCGCTATTGGAGCGGCACCCACTGGCAGGAGCCCTGGGTGGCGGTGCGCGATCCGGCATTCCGCCTGCGCGACCCGGATTCCCTCACCTTCCTCAAGGAGGGCCATGCCATGGTGGACTTCCGCTTCCCCTCCATCGACGGTGGCAACGTGAGCCCCAAGGACCCGCGCTTCGCCGGCAAGGTGCTCATGGTGCAGGTGATGGGCAGCTGGTGCCCCAACTGCGTGGACGAGACCCGGCTGCTGGACGAACTTTATGGAAAGTACCGGTCCAACGGGCTGGAGGTGATCGCCATCGCCTTCGAGAAGTACGAGGACGAAGCCCGCTCCCTGGCCGCCCTGCGCCATTTCCGTGACCGGTTGCAGGTGAAATACCCCATCGTGTACGCCGGCAACGCCAACAAGGAGGTGGCCAGTGCGAAGCTGCCCTTCCTGGACCACGTGATGAGCTATCCCACCTGCATCTTCATCGATCGCGGGGGCCGGGTGCGCCGCATCCGCACGGGTTTCTACGGCCCCGGCACCGGCGAGCACTACACGCATTACAAGCGCAACCTGGAACGTTTCCTCCAGGACCTCCTGGCCGAGGAGGCTCCAGCGCTCTAGAGGCTGTCTCAATAATGCTTTTGGAAGCGAGCGAGCGGTATTTCGCGTCCAGGCGAGGCGTGAAACCCGAGCATAGCCGGTGGCTCTGTAAGGCTTTTCACAACGAAGCCTGGGCGCCAAAGACCCTCGCGCAGCCCAAAGGGTGTTTTTGAGACAGCCTCTAAGCTTCACTTGCCGCCCTCGGGGCGGTCCACGACGATCCGTTCCGGACGGTTGGCCAGCAGCCAGGCTGTGTGGAACACCAGCCGCGTCCGCTGCTCCAGCAGGTCGGGCAGGATCTTGTCCACCTCGTCGCCGGGGCCGTGGTAGTCCTCGTGCACCCCGCTGAAATAGAAGATGGCCGGTACGCCGTTGCGCGCGAAGTTGTAGTGGTCGCTCCGGTAGTAGTACTTGTTGGGGTCGTCCGGCGCGTTGAAGGTGTAGTCGAGCTCCAGGCCGGTGTAGGTGCTGTTCGCCTGCTCGTTGACGGCGTGCAGTTCGGTGCTCATCCGGTCGCTGCCGATCACATAGACATACGGGGCGCCGGAGGCGTGGGCGCTGTCCCGCCGTCCGATCATGTCGATGTTCAGGTCGGCCACCGTACGTTCCAGGGAGAAGACCGGATGCAGGCTGTAATACAGCGAACCCAGCAATCCTTTTTCCTCGGCGCTCACCGGCATGAAGAGCACACTGCGCCTTGGTCCATGCCCCTCGGCCCTGGCCTTGGCGAAGGCCTCGGCCATTTCCAGCACCGCCACCGTGCCGCTGCCATCGTCATCGGCGCCGTTGTACACCTCATCGCCATCCTTGCCGATGTGATCGTAGTGCGCCGTCACCACCACAAGCTCGTCCCTGCGGTCGCCGCCTTCCACATACGCCAGCACATTCTCGCTGACGAGCCTGCTGCGCAACGGCGTGCCGTTCATCGCCAGCTCGATGGGGCCCGCATGCACGAAGGGCCGCCGACGCGCCTTGCGCAGCACCTTCCGGTGATCCAGACCCAGACGCTCCAAGAGGTCATCGCCCAGCGCATCGTTCACCAGCAGGGCCTGCAGGCCGGTTCGATGGCCCTTGTCCCCGTTGGTCCCATCCGCGTCGGCCAGCCGCATCCGCGTGCCGGAGAGGTAGTGGTTGTACGTGAAACGCAGTTCCTCGTACTCCGCGGGCGCGAACAGCAAGGTGGCCGCCCCGGCACCCTCGGCGGCGGCGGTCCAGCGGCTCAGCACCTCCAACGCCGGCTCACCGGTGCGACCGTCCTGCAGCACCAACAGGCCCCTGCCCTTCAGGTCGGTGCCTTTCAGCAGGTCCGATGGCCGTGCCGCCGTGGCCACCACCACCACCAGCTCCTGCACACGCAGTTCCCCTTCCAGCCGCTCGTTGAAATAGAACATGCCATCCATGTAGCGATAGGACCTGCCGGCCACGGTGAGCACGACACCGCCCGGGCGCCGCACTTCCAGTACAAAGGGTTGGAAATATCCGTCCTCGACCCCCAGCGTATCGCCTCCGGGCACCGGTGGGATGCCGTACGACCGGAACTGTTCCCGCAGGTATTCCGCGGCCATCTTCTGCCCCCGCTGGCCTGTCTCGCGCCCCTCGTAGGCATCGCTCGCCAGTACGGTGAGGTGCCGCATCAGGTCGGTCGCTGTGATGGTGTTCGCGTAGCGCAGGGCCACGCTGTCCACTTGAGCCTTGGCGGGCAGGCAAAGCACCGCCGGCCAGACCCAGGCCCACCAGGAACCCGCCTTCATGCCTGCTCGATCTTGGCCACCCGCAACTGATGGCGCCCCCCCTCGAAATGGGCGTCCAGGAAGGCGTCCACGATGGCCAGGGCCTGCTCGGTGGCCACGAACCGCGCCGGCAGGGCCAGCACATTGGCGTTGTTGTGCTCCCGCGCCAGCCGCCCGAGCTCGGGCGTCCAGGCCAGGGCTGCACGGATGCCCTTGTGCTTGTTGGCGGTGATGGCCACCCCGTTGCCGCTACCGCAGATCAGAATGCCCAGTTCCACCTGGTTCCCGGCCACCGCGGCGGCCACGGCATGGGCATGGTCGGGGTAGTCCACGCTCTCGCGTACGTGCGTGCCCTTGTCGATCACCTCCGCCCCACGGGCCCGCAGGTGTTCCTTCACCGCATGCTTGAGGTCCACGCCCGCATGGTCGCTGCCAATGGCGATGTGCTGTGCCATGCCTCAAAGATACCCCGGCGCACTTGTTCACGATCCCCATGTCGATCCCTGTGGACGACCGTTGAAGAACACCCAACAACTTTTCCGTCCCTTGATCTTTCCACGATCCCATACGCGATCGTCTTGTCAACAGCAACAAGATGTTCTACCGGGATGTCCACCGCTCCATGCACCACCAGGAACCCGCACGGAACCATTGAGTTCTCAACCAGGACACACCGCACCATTTTTCCACGATCGTGAATGACCGATGCCCGTTCCCCGTCCACCTTGCCTTGCCGGGGATCGCACGATCAACAGGGACCACCCTTGCGGTGAACTACTTTTGATAACCCGTTCCTGCAAGCGAGCGGCCAACCGATCATCCACCTTGTCCACAGCCCCTATCATATCATCCATTCTTTTTAAAAAACATGTTCATGGGATGCCTGCATGGAGCCGGGTGATCATCGCCTTCGGCCTCCTGGGGCACACCTTTGCAGCGGCCGGTCAGGACGGCTTCACCCAATACCACCATGCCAATGGGACCGTCAGCAGCGAAGGGATGTTGGTGGACGGCAAACCGGAGGGCTACTGGAAGACCTACTACGAGAACGGGGTGTTGCGGTCCGAAGGTGGTCGCAGGCACTTTCAACTGGACAGCCTTTGGAAGTTCTATGCACCGGAGGGCTGGCTGAGCTCCACGATCCAGTACGCCGATGGCCGCAAGAACGGCGCCCAGCGCAAGTATGATGCATCGGGCCAGCTGGTTAGCGAGGAGCTGTTCGCGGCCGATGTACGCGAAGGCAACAGCACGTACTACCATGGCAATGGACAGGTGCACAAGGTGGTGCCCTTCAAGGCCGGGGTGGAGGATGGACGTGGCTACGAGTACGCCGAGGATGGTCGCTTGGTGGCCCTGCTCACCTATGGTGCGGGCATGCTGCGCAAGCGCGAGGCGATCAACCGCATCGACGAGGCCGGCCTGAAGCAGGGGCCCTGGAAGGAGTTCCACCCCAACGGCAAGGTGAAATGGGAGTGCACCTACGTGGACGGCAAGCGCCAGGGCATCTACAAGGAGTACGACAGCGGTGGAAGCCTCAAGGAGATGGTGAAGTACGATCAGGACCAGGTGGACACCGGATCACGTGCGGCCATGACGCTCACCATCAAGAACACGTACCACCCCAACGGCCGCGTGGCCAGCATCGGTAGCTACAGCAAGCAGGGCCGCCGGGAAGGGCTGTTCAGGGAATTCGACGCGCAGGGCCATGTGCGCTCGGCGGCGATCTACACCGATGACCGCCTGATGCGCGAGGGGCCCGTGGACGAACGCGGCGTGCCCCAGGGTGCCTGGACGGAGTACTACGCCACGGGTGAGAAGCGCGCCGAAGGGGAGTACAAGGACGGCAAACGCGAGGGGGAGTGGACCTTCTTCCACCGCAGTGGCGCCGTGGAACAGAAGGGACGGTACCAGGCGGGCCTGGCCCAGAACCTTTGGAAGTGGTTCTACGAAAGCGGAAAGCTGCACCGTGAGGAGAACTACCGCAAGGGGCGCGAGGACGGCGCTTCCGTGGAATACGATGAAGAGGGCGGGGTGATCACCCAGGGTGAGTACATCGACGGCAAACGCGAGGGCCGTTGGTCCTACCGGGTGGGCGACCACACCGAGGAGGGTTCCTACCGCGACGGCCTGAAGGAAGGGGAGTGGCGCCACACCTACGAGAACGGTCGGCGCAGCTTCGAGGGCGCCTTTGTGGGCGGCGAACCCAACGGCCGCCACCGGTACTGGTGGCCCAACGGTCAGCTGCGCCTGGAAGGCCGCTATGCCATGGGTCTGCAACAGGGCGATTTCGAACACTGGTCGCCCGAGGGGCAGCTGGTGATCACCATACGTTACAAGGACGGGCAGGAGGTGCGTATCGACGGCACACGGGTGCCACCGCCGTACGGCGCCGATGCCGTCGCCCCTTGAAGCCGCTGTTCGGCGGCGCGGGTCCGCGCTGTAAGTTCGACCCCATGAGCCGAAGGGAGGGGGACGAAGGGGAGCGCAGCCAGGAACTGGCCAAGGCGTACCTGCATCTGCGCAGGCAGTACGAGGACCTGGTGGAACGCAACATGGCCGGGGTCTTCCGGACCACGCTGGACGGGCGGTTCCTGGAGTGCAATGCGTCCCTGGCGCGCATCCTGGGCTACCCCGACCGCGAGGCCTTGATGCGCGTGGACACACGGACGCTTTACGTGGACGAGCAGGACCGCGCCGAATACCTGCAGGAACTCACCGAACGCGGGCATCTTGTCAATCACACCATCCGCCTGCGCCATGCGAGCGGCCGCACCGTGCATGCGCTGGAGAACGTGTTCCTGGACCGGTCGCAGGAGGGGATCACCACCATCGCCGGAACGCTGATCGACCGTTCGCAGCAGGTGCAGGCCGAGCTGGAGCAGCAGGCCCTGCTGGACAATTACCGCCGCCTGGTGGAGCAGGCCCCCGAGGGCATCCTCATCGTGCAGGAGGGCCTGGTGCGGTACGCCAACCCCGCCGCCGATCAGCTGGTGGAACACCCCTTCACCGGAACGCTGCTGGCCGACGCCGTGGAACCTTCGCAACGCGACGTCCTGGCCGGCAACCTGGAACTGGCCTACCGCACCGGCGAGAGCCCTGCGGTGGAGCTTGAACTGCGGCGTGCCAATGGTTCCACCTCCCTGGTGCTGCTGTCGGCCATGCGCAGTTTCCATGAGGGTGCGCCGGCGCTTCAGGTGCAGTTGCATGACGCCGTGCGGATGCGCGCCACCCTGCAGGTGGGCATGCGCGCCCAGATGGCCGAGGAGGTGAACCGCGTGCTCCGCCAGGAGATCATGGACCACCGGAAGACCCAGGAGGACCTCCGCCGGTCGCGCCGTTTCGCGCGCAGCCTGGTGGACAGTTCCCTGGACATGATCATCGCCGTGGACGAGACCGGCCACATCACCGAGTTCAACCCGGCCGCCATGGTGCGCTTCGGCTACGAGGCCGAGGAGGTGATGGGCAGGTCCTCGCGCATGCTCTATGCCAGCCCCGAGGATTACCAGCGCGTCCAGGCGGAGCTCAACGCCCACGGGGCCTTCGCCGGCGAGGTCCGGAACATCGACCGCCACGGCGGGGTGTTCCTCACTTTCCTGGCAGCATCACGGCAGTACGACGAGCAGGGCACGCTGCTGGGCAGCATGGGCGTGAGCCGCGACATCACACATGCCAAAAGGGACCAGGAGGCCCTGCGTGCCAGCGAAGAGCGCTACCGCGACCTTTTCGAGAACGCCACCGATCTGATCCAGAGCGTGACGCCCGAAGGACGGTTCGAGTACGTGAACAAAGCCTGGCGGGACACCCTGGGCTATGCGGAAGAGGAGGTCGCCGGCCTCACCGTGTGGGATGTGGTGCATCCGGCGTACCTCTCCACCTTCCGGGCGCAGTTCGAGGAGGGCCTGAAGGGCCGCGCCACCGGGACCACCACCACCGTGCTCGTGGGCAAGGACGGTCGCGAGGTCACCGTGGAGGGCAATCGCAACGTGCGTTTCGTGGACGGGCTCCCGGTGGCCACCCGCGGTATCTACCGCAACGTCACCCGTGAAGAGGAGGCCCGCCGTTCGGCCGAGCGGCAGGAGGCCAAGCTGCGTGCGCTGTTCGAGAGCAGTGAGCACATGTTCTGGAGCGTGGACGAACGCATCGCGCTCACCAGCTTCAACAAGGGCTACGAGCAGATGATCGTGCGTCTGTACGGCAAAAGCCCGGAGCTGGACCCCGGGGGCAGGGGCCCCCGCAAGCGCTTCGCCAGCGACGAATACCATGACTTCTGGGAAGGGAAGTACCGGGAGGCCTTCGCCGGGAAGCCGCTGCGGTTCGAGACCGAGCTCACCGACACCCAGGGGCGGTTCGTCAGCAACGAGGTCTTCCTGAGCCCGGTGCTGAGCGCCGACGGCAAGGTGCGCGAGGTGTTCGGCGTGGGGCACGAGATCACCGAGCAGAAACTGGCCGAGCGCACTGTGCGCGAACAGGCCGCCCGCCTCACGGCGATCTTCGAGAACAGCGCCAACATGATGGTCTGGACGCTGGACCGCGACTTCCGCATCACCGCGCTCAACGACCATTTCCGCGACAGCAGCACCGAGGCCCTGGGCTACACCCCGCAGGTGGGCGATGCGTTCCTGGAGCACATGCTGGACCGCGTGGCACCGGCCGAACGCCGTGCGATCCGGGCCCACTACCAGGCCGCCATGAAGGGCTCGCCCCGCCAGTTCGAGGTGGAGATGCGCGACAACGACGGCCGCACGCGCTGGGTCGAGAACTTCCTGAACCCCATCCGCGTGGACGGCCGGGTGGCCGAGATCAGCTGCCTGGCCTACGGCATCACCGGCAAGAAGGAGGCGCAGCGCCAGTTGATCGAACGCCTCCGGGAGAACGAGGTGCTGCTCAAGGAGGTGCATCACCGGGTGAAGAACAACCTGCAGATCATCAGCAGCATCCTCAACCTGCAGACCGCCTACGTGGGCCATGACCAGCGCATGCTCGACCTGATCCGCGAAAGCCAGGACCGCATCCGCTCCATGAGCTTCATCCACGAGAGCCTATACCAGAACAAGACCTTCAGCAGCGTGGACCTGGCCTCCTACATCGACCGCCTGGCCCGCAACCTGGTGATCAGCTACAGCCTGGGCGGCAAGGTGGCGCTGCACACCGAACTGCAGGCGGTGCAGCTCGTGCTGGACCAGGCCATCCCCTGCGGTCTGATCCTCAACGAGCTCATCAGCAACGCCCTCAAGCACGGCTACCCCGACGGCGCCGGCGGGACCATCGGCATCACGCTGGGCAGCGACGGGGACCGTGTCACCATCGGTGTGGCCGACGACGGCATCGGCATGCCCAAGGGTTTCGACCCCGGTCGGGACGCCAACCTGGGGCTGCAACTGGTGGCCTCGCTGAGCGAACAGCTCGACGCGCGCCTGGAGCGCCACGATGGACCCGGGGTGCGCTATTTGCTTACTTTTGACCGTATCAAGTAGCGTGCGCACATGGCCCAGACCAATGTCCTGGTCGTAGAGGACGAGAGCATCGTGAGCAAGGACATCCAGCACAGCCTCAAGAAGCTGGGCTACCATGTCGTGGGTGCGGCGGCCACGGGCGAACAGGCCGTGAAGCTCGCTGTGGAGACGCAGCCGGACATCATCCTCATGGACATCATGCTCAAGGGGGAGATGAACGGGATCGAGGCCGCCACGCAGATCCGGCAGGAGACCAACATCCCGGTGATCTTCCTGACGGCTTACGCCGACGAGAGCACCCTCAACAAGGCCAAGGTCACCCAACCCTACGGATACATCATCAAGCCGTTCAAGGAGATCGACATCCACACGTCGATCGAAATGGCCCTGTACAAGCACAAGAAGGAGGCCGAGGTGCTCAAGGAGCGCGACCTGCTGTTCAACCTGGTGGAGAACCAGGGCAGCGCCAACGACCTGCTTTTCGTGAAGAGCAACAGCCGCCTGGTGAAGCTGCGGATCAGCGACATCTATTTCATCGAGGCGCTGAAGGATTACGTGGTGATCAACACGCTCAACGCGAGGTACACGGTGCACAGCACCATGAAGGACATCGAGAGCAAGCTGCCCGAGAGCGAGTTCGTGCGGGTGCACCGCTCCTTCATCGTGCGCATCGACAAGATCGTGGCCATCGAGCAGCCCAACCTGATCCTGGAGAACGACAAGAAGGTGATCCCCATCGGCGGCAGCTACAAGGACGACCTGTCCCGCCGGCTCAAGCTCGTTTAGTGCGGCCACGCCCGGCAGGGCGTGCGGTGCGGGCCTCGTCCAGCACCAGGTCCACGGTGCGGCGGTCCATGTCCACCGCCTTTATCCGTACGGCCACCTCGTCGCCAAGCCGGAACCGCCTGCCGGTGCGCAGGCCCACCACTTGGTAGCGCTCGGGGTCGAAACGGTAGGCATCGCCCGGCAGCTCGCGCAGGGGCACCATGCCCTCGCAGTGGTTGGCCTTCAGTTCCACATAGACCCCCCAGTTGGTGAGGCCGCTGATGCTGCCCTCGAAGCGCTCGCCCACCCGCGCCAGCAGGTATTCGGCCTGCTTGTAGCGGATGCTGGCCCGCTCGGCGTCGGCGGCCCGCTTTTCCATGTTGGAGCTGTGCCGGCAGCTCACTTCCAGCTGCTCCTTGTCCAGATGCCGGCCACCGCCCAGGTAGTGCGCCAAGGCGCGGTGCACCAGCAGGTCGGGGTAGCGGCGGATGGGGCTGGTGAAGTGCGTGTAGTGCTCGAAGGCCAGGCCGTAGTGGCCGATGTTGTCGGTGCTGTAAATGGCCTTGGCCATGCTGCGGATGGCCACCTGCTTGATGATGTTCTCCTCCTCGCGGCCCTTCACGGCGCGCAGCAACCGGTTGATGGCGTGCGGCAGCTCCTCGCCCTTGCCGAGCTGGAGGTCATGGCCGAAACTGCGTGCCAGGGCGCGCAACTGCTCCACCTTCTCGGTGTCCGGCAGGTCGTGCACGCGGTACACGAAGGGCGGTACACCCCCCTTGCGCCGCCGGCCCACCCAGGCGGCCACCCGCTTGT
The DNA here is from genome assembly GCA_013360395.1 of Flavobacteriales bacterium. Lineage (GTDB taxonomy): Bacteria > Bacteroidota > Bacteroidia > Flavobacteriales_F > PHOS-HE28 > PHOS-HE28. Next base: position 33,548 of record JABWBQ010000042.1, on the reverse strand, counting down.
TGGCCAGCAGCATGAACTCCTCGATCAGCCAGTTGGCCGGGCCCATCACCTTCTCGTACACCTCCAGGGGCCGCCCCTTGTCGTCCAGCCTGAACTTCACCTCGTTGCCGCCGATCTCCAAGGCGCCGTTGGCGATACGGTCCCTGCGCAACACCTGCGCCAGCCGGTGGAGCAGCAACACCTCGTCCTGCCAGGGACCCTCGCCTTTGCCGTCGATGATGGCCTGGGCCTCGGCATAGGCGAACCGCCGTTGCGACCGCATCACCGTGCGCCCGAACCATTCGGCCTTCACCTGCGCGCGGTCGTCCAGTTCGAAGATGGCGCTGAAGCTCAGCTTGTCGGTGTGGGGGTTCAGTGAGCACAGGTCGTTGCTGAGCCGCTCGGGCAGCATGGGCACCACGCGGTCCACCAGGTACACGCTGGTGGCGCGTGCGGCACCCTCCAGGTCGACCACCGACCCTGGCCGCACATAGTGGCTCACGTCGGCGATGTGCACCCCCACCTCCCAGTGGCCGTTCGGCAGCGGGCGCACGCTCAGGGCGTCGTCCAGGTCCTTGGCGTCGTCGGGGTCGATGGTGAGCGTGGGTATGCCGCGCATGTCGCGGCGAAGGGCCACCTCTTCGGGGGTGCACCCGTCGGGGATGTCGGCCGCCGCCGCCAGCACGCTTTCGGGGAACTCCAGCGGAAGGCCGAACTCCGCCAGGATGGCGTGCATCTCCACGTGGTGCTCGCCGGCCCGGCCCAACACGCGCACCACGCGGCCGCGGGGCAGGTCGTGCGCGTCCTTCCACTCGCCCAGGGCGATGATGGCCTTGTCGCCCTCGCGGGCGCCCCGGCCTTCGTTGGCCGGGATCAGGAATGGCCGCTGCACCCGCTGGTCGTCGGCCACCAGCATCAACCGTCCCTGCTTCAGGTGCACGGTGCCCACGAACTCGGTGCGGCGGCGGCGCAGCACCTCCAGCACGCGGCCTTCGGGCCGCACACCCCGCCCCCCGACGAGCTTCACGCGCACCGTGTCGCCGTGCAGGGCCGTGCCCACGTTGCGGGGATGCACGAAGACGTCGCCCTGGCCCGCGCGGGAGGCCGGATCGGGTCGTACGTAGCCGCCCCCGCTGCCGATGATATCGATGGTGCCCTCCAGGGTGTCGGCACCGCCCGGGGCGATGTAGCGGCCCTTTTTACCGCTGCGGATGCGGCCCTCGTCCAACAGGGCTTCCAGGGCGTCGTACAGCCGGTAGCGGACGTCCTTGTCGCGAAAGCCCAGCTGAAGGGCCAGTTGCTGGCTGGTGACGCCCGCATGACCGGCCCGTCGCACGGCGGCCAGTACGCGGCCGGCCAGATCGTCCGGGGCGGGGGAGGTGCTTCGGCGGGGCATCCGGTGGTGGGTGGGCGACGAAGGTCGGACAAAGCCCCGCCAACGCCGGCAGGGTTCCACCAACGATCGTTGATAACCTCCCGGAGATCTCTACCTTTGCACCCCCTTAGCGGGATGCCATGATCGAGCCGGCCAAGATCTTCAGCGGAACCGCCACCCGGTACCTGGCCGAGAAGATCGCCCAGAGTTCCGGCGAGCGGCTCGGGGACGTCACCGTCAGCCGGTTCAGCGACGGGGAGTTCCAGCCCAGCTTCGAGGAGACCGTCCGCGGCCAGCTGGTCTTCATCGTGCAGAGCACCTTCCCGCCCAGCGACAACCTGTTCGAGCTGCTGATGATGGTGGATGCCGCCAAACGCGCCAGCGCCAAGCGCATCGTGGCCGTGATGCCCTACTTCGGCTTCGCCCGCCAGGACCGCAAGGACAAGCCGCGTGTGAGCATCGGCGCCAAGCTGGTGGCCAACATGCTCACGGCCGCCGGCGTGGACCGGGTGATGACCATGGACCTGCACGCCGACCAGATCCAGGGCTTCTTCGAGGTGCCGGTGGACCACCTGTTCGCCAGCAGCATCTTCCTGCCCCACATCAAGGACCTCGGCCTGAAGGACCTGGTGATGGCCGCGCCCGACACCGGGGGCACCAAACGGGCCAACGCGTACAGCAAGCACCTGGGCTGTGACATGGCCATCTGCTACAAGCAGCGCAAGGTGGCCAACCAGATCGAGAAGATGACCGTGATCGGCGACGTCAAGGACAAGGACGTGGTGCTGATCGACGACATGGTGGACACGGCCGGCACGTTGACCAAGGCCGCCGGCATGATGACCGAACTGGGCGCCAAGAGCGTGCGGGCCGTGTGCACCCACGCCGTGCTCAGCGGCGATGCCTGCGACCGCGTGGAGCGCTCCAGCCTGGCGGAGCTCATCGTCACGGACACCATCCCCATCGGGCCCGAGAAACTGGCCCGCACCAGCAAGATCAAGCAGCTCACCGTGGCCGGCCTGTTCGCCAACGTCATCCAGCGCGTGCGCAGCCACGAGAGCATCAGCAGCCATTTCATCATCGCCTAACACCCCCGACCCATGAAGAAGGTAGAACTCACCGGCGCCGTGCGCAACGCCACCGGCACCAGGAACGCCGACCAGCTGCGCCGCGCGAAGCAGGTGCCCTGCGTACTGTACGGCGGCGGCAGTGTCACCCACTTCGCCACCGACGAGGCGGCACTGGGCAAAGTGGTCCACACCCCCGAAGCCTACCGGATCGAGCTCGACCTGGGGGGCCGCAAGGTGATGGCCAAGCTCCAGGAGACCCAGTTCCACCCGGTGTCCGACAAGATCCTCCACGCCGACTTCATCGAACTGGCCGAGGACAAGCCCGCACGTGTGTCGCTGAGCCTGCGCCTCAAGGGGCAGCCCGCCGGTGTGCGCAAGGGCGGTAAACTGAACCAGACCCTCCGCAAGCTGGAAGTGAAGGGCCTGCCCGGTCAGCTCCCCGAGCATCTGGAATACGACGTGGAGCATGTGGAACTGGGCCAGAACGTGCGGGTGCGCGACCTGAAGTTCTCCGGCCTGGAGCTGCTGAACAAGCCCGAGGAAGTGGTGCTGAAGGTGAGCATGCCCAAGAAGGAGGCTGAGGCCGCTCCCGCCGCCGCCGCTGCACCTGCCGCTGGTGCCGCTCCCGCTGCTGCACCTGCCGCCGGGGACGCCAAGAAGCCCGAGGCCAAGCCCGCCGCCAAGAAATAGTGAACCGGCCGCCATGGCCGCACATCCTCCGCCCGGACCCCGCCACAACGGGGTCCGCGTGCATTACAGCCCATGAAGCACCTGATCGTCGGCCTTGGCAACCCCGGCCCGGAGTACGCCGGCACCAGGCATAACGTCGGGTTCGAAGTGCTGGACCACCTGGCCCGCACGTTCGAGGTGCGCTTCGTCCCCGCGCGTTATGCGGACCACACCGAGTTCAGACACAAGGGACGCACCTTCATCCTGCTGAAGCCGCAGACGTTCATGAACCTGAGCGGCAAGGCCGTGCGCTACTGGATGGACCAGGAGGATGTGCCCCTGGAGCGCGTGCTGGTGGTGAGCGATGACCTGGCCCTGCCGTACGGCAAGGTGCGCCTGCGCTCGGGCGGTGGCGCCGGCGGGCACAACGGGCTCGCCCACATCATCGAAGTGCTGGGCACGGAGGCTTTTCCCCGCCTGCGTTTCGGCATCGGCAATGCCTTCCCCAGGGGGCGGCAGAGCGAGTTCGTCCTGGGTCGCTGGAGCGCGGAGGAGGCCGCGGTGCTTCCCGACCGGGTGGAGGTGGCCGCCAAGGCCGTGGTGCAGGTCGGCCTGCTGGGCGTCGCCCAGGCCATGAACCATTTCAATAACCGCTGACCGTCCGGAAGGCGACCTGGCGGCTATCTCAATAATGCTTCTGGAAGCGAGCGAGCGGTATTTCGCGTCCAGGCGGGGCGTGAGAAACGAGCATGGCCGGAAGCGCTGTAGGGTTTTGCACAACGAAGCATGGGCGCGAAAGACCCTGAGCGCGGCCCCAAGGGTGTTTTGAGATAGCCTCTACCTTTGCACCATGCTTTCCAAGAAGATCGAGACCGCCCTCAACGGGCAGATCGCCATCGAGGCCGACAGCAGCCAGGCGTACCTGGCCATGGCCAGCTGGGCCGAGAACCAGGGACTGAGCGGCACGGCGGCCTTCCTGTACCGCCACAGCGACGAGGAGCGCATGCACATGCTCAAGCTGATCCGGTTCGTGAACGAGCGCGGGGGCCGCGCCGTGGTCCCGGCCCTCAAGCGCCCCTCCACGGACTTCAAGAGCATCACCGACATCTTCAGCAGCCTGCTGGAGCATGAGACCCACGTCACGGCCACCATCAACCAAGTGGTGGACACCTGCCTGAAGGAGAAGGATTACACCACGCACAACTTCATGCAGTGGTACGTCAGCGAGCAGATCGAGGAGGAGGCCCTGGCGCGCACGCTCATCGACAAGCTGAACCTGATCGGCAACGACAAGGGCGGACTTTACCTCTTCGACCGCGACCTGGAGGGCTTGGTGGCCCCGGGCCGCGCCACAGCCCGGCCATCCGGAGCTTCTCTTCCAATCCCTCGCGGCGAAGGCGTGCACCGAGCTCCTGTTCGGTGAAAGCACGCGGCAGGGTGGGCGCGTCGGCCAGTTGCAGCAGCAGCATCCCCACGAAGCGCACGTTGTTCACCATGTCCATGGGGTCCACCAGGTGCACGTCGTCGCAGCTGCTGTGGTAACAGCCGTACACGTGCCCGCCCAGGTCGCATAGCGGGTTGATCACCGGTACGCCCGCCAGCAGGAAGGGTTGGTGATCGCTGTGCAGCCAGGCCCCCTCGCGAAGCGTTCCCCGGAAGGCTGTGTCCACCGCCTGGATCGGCCGCATCATGGAATCCACCGTGGTGGCCCACCCCGCGGGCCCGACCACGCCGAAGCCGAACGGGTCGCCGGTCATGTCCAGGTTGATCATGCACCGCACCCGGGCCAGCTCGCCGGTGGACCGCAGATCGGAAACCATGGCCTCGGAACCCAGCAGGCCCTGCTCCTCGCCCATGAAAAGCACGAAGCGCAGGGTGCGCCGCGGGCGATGTCCGCTGGCCACCACGGCGCGGGCCATGTCCACGATGGAGAACGCGCCCAGGCCGTTGTCGGTGGCGCCCGTGGCCAGGTCCCAGCTGTCCAGGTGCCCGCCCACCAGCACCATCTCGTGCGCCAGGTCGGTGCCGGGGACCTCGGCCACCACGTTGCGGGCCTGCACGCTGCCCGTGCGGTTGGTCATGCGCAGGGCCATGCGCAGCGGGGCGCCGGAGCGCAGGCGCTCGCGGATGCGCAGGCCATCCTCCGAGGCGATGCATGCCGCCGGCACCGGGATGGGCGCCCCATCGATCGAGGCCGTGCCGGTGAGCAGCACCCCGCCCTCCACGTTGTTCACGAACACGATGCCGATGGCCCCGTGGCGGATCGCCAGCGCGGCCTTCTCGCTGCGGTGCAGGTTGCCCGTGCCCTCCGGGGCGTCCACCAGCCCGATGTTCATCAGCACCACCCGACCGGCCACACGCTCCTGGAGGCGGGTGAACTGCTCGGCCAGTCCGTTGCCCAGGTCCAGGAGCTCGCCCTCCACCGCGGCACTGTCCGGGGTCTGGGCCAGGGCCACGGCCGCCAGGTGCTCCGTGCCTTCGCCATCACTGAGGCGCAGCATCACGCTGCCGCGCGACCAAGCGGTGGCGGCGAAGGGGTGATAGGACAGCCGGGGCGTACCGCACAGGCGGAGCAGACTGTCGGCCACCTCTTCGGCGCGAACCCCCTGCGGGCTGCCCGTGAGCCGGTGACCGATGTGCGCACTGCTCCAAGTGAGCCACTCGAAGCCCCTGGCGTTCTCCCGGGCCTCGACCTCGAAACGCTTCAGCATGTCGAGCTGACCGTGAACACCCGGGTGTGAACAGATGCCCAGGATCAGCGCCGCCGCCGCCAGGGATCGGCATCTACTTTGCCCGCTGTTGGGGAAGACCATGGCCATTGTGGACCGGGCGGGCAAAAGTAGCCCGCACAAGCCGCCTGCACGGATGTGGCGGGTGCTGGCGCTCGCCCTGGCATGGCCGGCCCTGGCGGCAGCCCCGCCCCAGGTGGACACCGAGAAGGACACCTCGGCCATCGTGCAGGCCAGCTACATCTACAACATCGCCAAGCTGGTGGAGTGGAAGGACCCGGCGATGAGCTCCGGCACCTTCGTGATCGGGGTGATCGGGGGGTCCAACCTGTACCAGGAACTGATCAAGAAGTACAGTACCAAGGCCATCGGCAAGCAGCCGATCGAGGTGCGGAAGCTGCCCCGATCGACCGACGTGGCCCGGTGCCACATCCTTTTCGTGGGTCGCTCGGACCTGGCGTTGATGCCGGAGATCTACCGCAACCTGGCCGGCAAGCCCACCCTGATCGTCACCGAGTACGCCGACGCGCTGGAGGACGGTGCGGTGGCCAACTTCGTGAAGGTGGCCAACACCCTGAAGTACGAACTGAGCGTGGCCAACGCCCGCAAGCACAAATTGGAAGTGGCGCTCACCCTCAAACAACTGGCCCACCGGGTGGTGGAATGACATGAGCGGCCGCCTCCATACCGCGTTGCTCCTGCTCGCCCTGGCGACCACCGGCCGGGCCCAGTCGGACCTGCTGAGCGAAGCCCTGCGCAAGTACCAGGCCGGCGCCCTCAACGAGGCCCGGGCGCTCGTGGACGAGGCCGTGCTGGAGCCGGCCCACCAGCGCGACCCGGAGGCGTGGCTGCTGCGCGGATTCATCCTCAAGGACCTGTACAAGGCCGGCAGCGGCACCCCAAAGGGGGAGGCCGACCGCGACAGCGCGCTATTGAGCCTGGACCGCTGCCTGACCTTCGACAGCACCGGCCTCTACGCCGAGAACGCCGGACAGGCCCACGAATTCCTGGCCAAGACCTATTACAACGATGCAGCCCGGGCCCTCAATGAGCTCAAGCCCGACGAGGCCGTGGTGTACCACGGCAAGTACAGGGCCGCCATCGGTCGCCGGGGCGCGCCGCCGGACAGCACGGCGCGGAACGTGGAGTTCCACAATGCGCTCGGCACGGTCTACACCAAGCTCTACAACCAGGACCGCGAACAGCTGCAGTGGTACGACAAGGCCGTGGCCACCTACCGGCATGTGCTGCAGCTTGACACCGGCAACTACGGCGCCAACTACAACCTGGCCACCCTGTACTACAACCGCGGGGTGTACAACATCCAGCGCGTGGGTGCCGAGAACGACATACCCAGCCTGCAGAGCATCCAGGAAGTGAGCCGCGAGTTCTTCCTCCAGGCATTGCCGTACATGCTGAAGGCCTTCGCCATGAACCCCGGGCGCCGGGAAACACTGCTCGGGCTGGAAGGCATCTACTACAGTCTGCAGGACGCCGAGCGGTCCGAGCACTACCGAAAACTGTTCGAGGAGCTGGGTCCGCAGGAGGACCGCTGATCGCCATGGCCCGGCTGCGCATGACCATCGGCAGGAAGATCGGGATGGGCTTCGGCCTGTTCATCTTCTTCGCCGCCCTGGTGCTGCTGCTCACCAACCGCACCCTGGAGCGCAGCCGCCAGATCAACGACGAGATCAACCAGGTGTACAGCCCCAGCGTGGATGCCCTGGTGCGCCTGCGCAACCTGGTGGTGAACGCCCACATGCTGATCAAGCACTGGGCCCTGGTCGAAAGCCGGCCGGATGCGCGCGAAAAGACCGCCCTGGTGGAGGTCACCGGCGAGGAGCTGCCGGCCCTGCTCGATCGCATCGACACCCTCTCCTCCAGTTGGGACCGCGAGGAGATGGAGCTCGCCAACCGGGTGTTCGGGGAGATGGACGCCATGTTCCTGCTGCATACCCGCATCAAGGAGATGCTGCCGGACATGGAGAGCTACAGCGATCCCCTCGTCTTCCTGGAACGCAACGACCTGGCCGAGGAAGGAGGGCCGCTGGACGAACAGACCGACAAGGTGCTGGCCGACCTGGACGTGCTGCTGGCCATGCAGGAGAGCAAGCGGCGGCAGCTCAGCGGCGGCATGGTGCGCAGCTTCGGCTCCCTGAAGTTCTTCGTGCTCTACCTGGGCATGGGGCTCATCGCCGTCGGCCTCATCGTGGCGGTGGTCATCATCCGGGGCATCGTGGGGCCCGTGCAACGCCTGCGCACCGTGCTGCTGGGCCTGGGGCGCGGCGTGTTCCCGCGCGGCCGGATCCGCACCGGCAACGACGAGATCGGCGAGATGACCAGCGCCCTGCTGGGGCTCATCGAGGGCCTTAAACGCACCACCGATTTCAGCCATGCGGTGGCCGCCGGGGATTTCGACGCGGAGTACAAGCCCCTGAGCGATGAGGACGTGCTGGGCCACGCCCTGTTGAAGATGCGCGCCGAGCTCGGTCAGCGTGAGCGGGTCCTGGAACAGAAGGTGCGCGAACGCACCGAGGAGGTGGTGCGCCAGAAGGAGGAGGTGGAACGCCAAAGCCGCAAGGTGGTCGAACTGTACAAGAACGTCACCGACAGCATCCGCTACGCCAAACGCCTGCAGGAGTCCATCCTCCCACCCGAGCGCAAGATCCGCGAACTGCTGCCGCGCTCCTTCGTCTTTTACCGGCCCAAGGACATCGTCTCGGGCGACTTCTACTGGTTCGAGCAGGTGGGGTCGCGAACGGTGTTCGCGGCGGTGGACTGCACCGGGCACGGCGTGCCCGGTGCGTTCATGAGCCTGGTGGGCCACAACGGACTGAACCAGGCGGTACGCGAGAGCGACGACCTTCGGCCCAGCACCATCCTGCGCAATCTCAACCGCATCGCCTTCGACGCCCTGCACAAGGACCGCGACCAGAACATCGTGCGCGACGGCATGGACATGGCCCTGTGCGTTTACGACCCCGCCACCCGGTCCCTGGAGTATGCCGGGGCCAACTGCCCGCTATACCTGGTGCGCGACCGTGAGGTCATCCAATACACGCCCAACAAGACACCGATCGGCGGGTTCGAGCTGCATGGTCAGCCCTTCACCGACCACCACATCCAGCTGCGGGAGGGCGACGGGGTGTATATCTTCAGCGATGGGTATGCCGACCAGTTCGGCGGGCCCAAGGGCAAGAAGTTCCTCTACAGGCGCTTCCGCGAGTTGCTGGTGGCCATCAGCAACGAACCCCTCGAGGCGCAGCGAAGGGCCTTGCTGGAGGCCTTCATGGACTGGAAGGGCGCCCACGAACAAGTGGACGACATCCTGGTGATCGGGATGCGCGCCTGAACAACAGCGCCGTTCTCCGCCCGCCCCGGTCGGAGGACCGGGCGATGCGCTGCGCGAACACCGACGGGGCACGGCTCTCCGGGTCACCCTTAGGTGTCCCAGATCGGCATGTCCGAGGTGGTGTTGTTCAGCGGGTTCATGCACATCACGGGGATCATCGGATCGTTGGTGATGATCTCCTGCTCGTTGGGCACGCCCAGCACGCCGAACAGGCTGTTCTGCAGCGTGTTCACGATGGCGATCAGGTCCGCATCCACACGCACGGCCTGCCGGATCACACCCTTGACGAAATCGCCGCTGTCCTCCTCGAGAATGTGCGCCTCGTGCTCGATGCCGCGTTCGCCCAGGAATTGACCGGCGAACTTGATGTGGTTGTGCAGCTGGTTCTGCAGGAACTCATCGCTCTCGCGCGGCACCACCACGTGCACCTTGCTCTTGAAGTACCTGGCCATGTCGGCCACCAAGCTCAGCTTGTGGCGGCTCTCCTTGTGCAGGTCCAGCGGCACCACGATGTCCCTGTATCCGTTCGCTCGGATGTTGCGCTCCTGCACCACGATGAAGGGTACTCGGCTGTTGGTGATCACCCGCAGCGCCCGGCTGCCGGTGATGAACTGCATGCCCCGCATGCCGTGGGTGCCCATGATGATCATGACGGCACCGATCTCCGCGGCGGCCTCCCCGATGTCCTCATACACACTGCCCACCCGCACCAGGGTGTCCACCTTGATGTCCTTGGCGGTCGCGGCCATGCGCTTGGCCTCCCTGTCCAGCTTGGTGCGGGCCTCCTCCACTTGGGCGGGTTTGTCCACGATGTGCAGCAGCGTGACCCCCGCATCAACGCGTTCGGCCAGCTTGGTGGCATGGTTCATGGCACAATCGGCCACCTTGGTGAAATCCGTTGGGACCAGGATCGTCTTGCGCTTGCTCATCGGCGCGTTCGCAGGTTAGGGGGCCCAAGATAGGCGACGCCACGCATCGGTACTTTACCCCGGACGCGGGAGGTGTACCACGTTCTGCACACCACCGGCCATCCTCATTCCCGGATGAAGCGCAGGGTCGCTGTCCGCCGGTCGTCGCGGATGCGCAGCAGGTAGGGGCCCGGGGCCAGGTCGCGCACGTCCACCCGGCCGGAACGCTGGTCCATGCGGTACGACCCCCAGGACCGGCCTTGCGCATCGAGCACCTCCGCGGTGAAAGGGCCGGAGCCATCCTCGATGCGCACCTGCAGTTCGGTGTGGCATGGATTGGGCGCCAGCCCGCCCACCAACGCCCCCGCTTCGCCGAGGCCGACCAGTGGGATCAGGTCCACAGGCAGGCATGCGGAGAGCACACAGGTGTCGGGCGCGAGCGCTCCATCGACCGTCACGGTCAGGCACACGTCGTACTGGCCCGGCGCGGCATAGACGTGAATGGGCGCCTGGTCCGTGCTGCTGCTTCCGTCACCGAAGTCCCACAGCAGCGCGGGCAGGGCGCCGGAGGTCACCGAGGTGTTGACAAAGGCCACCGCGTTCCCGTTCACCGTATGGCTGAAATCGGGCTGGAGCACCTGTTCGCAGGGAATGGTGTCGGGACCGAAATACACCCAGTTGCACGTTTGTACCGGACAGCTGTCCTGCTGCACCTGGTCGAAGAACCAGGCGGTCATGCACACCGCGTAGGGGCCGTTGCCGGCGAAGGTGTGGGATACCGTCATGCCCGACCCCGTGGTGCCGTCGCCGAAATCCCAGGCGATGCTGGTGACCATGGCCGTGAGGACGGTCTCCAAGGTGAAGGCGAAGGTGCCGCTGTCGAAACTGCCCGTGAAATCCACCACGGCGGAATCGCAGACCATGGGTGGCTGGCCGCTGTTCTCCACCAGCACGCAGCCCGTGGCCGTGCAGGGGAGGCCCTGTTGGTCCAGGACGTCCACGCTCACACACACCAGGTAGGTCCCCGGGGCTGTGAAATAGTACGCCAGGGTGCTGCCCGAGCCGGCCGGCCCCAGCCCGTCGCCCGCATCCCATTGCTGGCCGTAAACGGCCTGGGCACCGAGCACGGTGGCCACGAAACTCCACGCGTTCGCGCCGGTGTGCGTGGCCTGCACCTCCACGGTGACGCCACCACCGCACGGCTGGGCCTGTGCCACGGTCAGGGCGAGGCCCAGCAGCCCGGCAAGGGTGCTCAGCAGGCGATGGCGGGAGGTGTGTCCCAGGTGCTTCATCGGGGTCGGCCGGAAAGATCGACGCACAAACGCACTTGTCCACCCCAGCGTGTCGGCAGGGCCTGCACGGCACCCTGGCCCGCCACCACACCAAGCCCGGAATGGAAGACCGGACCGGCCGTGATACGCCAGTGCTCCGTGAGCTGGAAGCCCGCGTCCAGGCCCAGTTGGGCGGCGAGCAGCCCGAAGGAACGATCGGAATCCCTGACCCGCTCGGTGCGATGCAGCACCAGGCCGCTCTCGCTCACCTCCTCCCGGAACAGATAGCCATCGCGCATGCGTTGCCATTCGACGGCCAGGCCGACGTGCGCGCCGAAGGCCCAGCGGCGCACACTGCGCTCCCAGCCCAGCAGCAGGGGCGACCGCCAGGTGGACGACCTTCCGGTGATGGCCGTGGTGCCGGTACGTTCCTGCACCGATTGCACGGTATCGCTCAGCGTGGACAGCACCGCGTTGTCGAACACCACGATGGTGGTGTTCACCTGGGTGGACAACAGCCGGTCGTGCTCGAGGTGCTCCTTCATGGCCCGCCCTCCGGCATGCTCAAGGCCCAGCCCCATCCAGAAGCCCGAGCGCCAGCGACGTCCCGCCCAAAGGCCGAAATGCCATTCCGCCGCGTGGTCCTCCAGCGTGGACCGGGCATACACCAGCTCGGGGTCGCTGCCCTGCCAGCGGCGGGTGCGGTCATGGCCGGCCGCCACCACGGCGAGCCACCATTCCCCGTGCGGCAGCAGATAGCCGGTGGGCGCGGTCCCGGCCTGCGGTCCGGCCGCGCTCAACGCCCGGGCGTAGGTGCAGCGCCTCCGGTCCATCCGTTGCGGGTCCAGGTCGTCGAGCCGTTCCTTAAGCATCACCGTTCCGTTCCAGGTGCTGCCCGAGGGGATGCCGAGGGTGCCGCGCTGCTCAGCACCCGGCACCTTGGCGGTCGGTCCCGGAGCGGCCTCCTGCGCTGCGGTGCTTCCGGCCCGGACCCGGGTCGCTGCCGTGCTTTCGCGGGCCATTCCGGGGGATACAGGGAGTGTGGCGGTCGGTGTCGTCGCTTGCGCAGCGCTTCCCGGCCCCGCCTGGGGGCGGGTCGGTACGGTCGATGGCGCGACGTCCAGCGGCGTGGTACGGTCGATGGCAGGCCGGGGAGGCGGGAGGGTGGAAGTTGCAGTTGGTCCGGTGGGGGAGGGGCCTTGTCCGTCCGTGGTACCGCCGGGCGATGTGCCCAACGCCCACCACAAGGCGGCCCCTACCGCCGGCACGGCCAGGAGGACCGCCCAGCGCTTCCGCCGCCAGGCGAAGAGCTTGCGCCGCCGCTCCGAGCGTTGCCGCACCACGCCCTCCCACACGGCGGCGGGGGGCTCCACCTCGGCGGCCGAAAGGCCGCGTCGGAAGACCTCATCGATCGGATGCCTTTCCCTCATGGGCGGTCAGTTGTATGGCTTGGAAACGCTCCTGCAGCATGCGCCGTGCCTTGGCCAGCTGGCTGCGCGAGGTGCTCTCCCCGCAGCCCAGCAGGGCGGCTATTTCCGCATGGTCGTACCCCTCGATGGCGAACAGGTTGAAAACGGTGCGGTAACCGTCCGGCAGACCGGCCACCAGGGCCAGCAGTTCCTGCTCGCCCAATTCGGCCAATGCGGTCGCCGCCACCGGGTCCTCCGGCAGTTTTTCCAAGCCGAAACGCTCTTGTTGGAACGCTTTGCGGCGATAGTGGTTGATGGCCGTGTGGACCATGATGCGGCGGACCCACCCTTCCAAAGAGCCGTCCTGCCGGAAGCTGCCGAGCTTGTCGAAGACCCGTACGAAGCCCTCCTGCATCATGTCCTGCGCCTCCAGTTCGTGCCGGGCATAACGAAGGCACACGGCGTACATGCGCCGTGCATACCGCCGGTAAAGGGCTTCCTGGCAACGACGGTCCTCGCGCAGGCAGCCCTCCACCAGCTCGCGCTCGGTGAGCTCACGCACCGGTGGGTGGTTTCCGTAGCCGTTGACGCTTCCCGTGCCGCTGGCGCTGCCTGGGGTCGGCCAACGGCGCGCAAAGCATCCGAAAGGTACTGAACATCAGAAGCTTCTTGGGATCATTATCCGTACAACAAACGGTGACAAACGACTGCTGTCGCATACAAATGATGACTTACCGAGTTCCGGGACACGACGGGTGAAGGTTTGCATCGGCTTCGACGGAAAGCCGACCTGGAACGAACACACAAACCCTCAAACACACCTGAGACCATGAACACGATGAAGAACCTTGTGCAGCTGATCGGCAACCTGGGCAACGACCCGGAAGTGAAGGAGGTGAGCGGCGGGCGCCGCATGGCCCGCATGAGCGTGGCCACCAGCGAGAGCTACACCAACAAGAGCGGGGAGCGCATCACCGACACCCAGTGGCACACGGTGGTGGCCTGGGGCGCACAGGCCGACCAGGTGGGCCAGTTGTTGCACAAGGGCAGCCGCGTGGCCCTGCAAGGCAAGCTCACGCACCGCAGCTACGAAGGCAAGGACGGCCAGAAACGCTACATCACCGAGGTGGTGCTGAGCGAGTTCCAAGTGGTGAACAAGAACGAAGCCCTCGTGGAGGCCGCCGCCTGATCCCCCAACAGACCCCAACACCCCCAACATCATGAACACCCTGAAGAACAAAGTGCAGTTGATCGGCCATCTCGGTTACGATCCAGAGGTGCGGGAGATCGCTCCCGGACGCAAAGTGGCCCGGGTGAGCCTGGCCACCCACAGCAGCCACCGCAACGCCAACGGCGACCGTGTGAGCAGCACCCAGTGGCACACCCTGGTGGCCTGGGGCCGCACCGCCGAAATGGTGGAGCGCATGCTGCGCAAGGGCATGCAGGTGGCCGTGGAGGGCAAGCTCCAGCACCGCAGCTACGACGGCAAGGACGGGCAGAAGCGGCAGGTGAGCGAGGTCGTGATGCACGACTTCCAGCTGCTCACCGCCGCCGCCAAGGCCGCGTAGGCGGACAGCGATCCGGAGAAGGGGCCGTTCCGCAAGGGGCGGCCCCTTTGCTTGATACCCCCCGGAACCAGAGAGGGGCCACCCCCCGGCAGCCCCTCCCCATCGTCCACAGGACCCCCGTCCTGTACCCGGTCGCGATCAGCGGGCCGCGGTGACGTCCGCGGTCGGCACGGTCACCAGGGTGTGGTCGTAGTGCACCTTCATCAGGCCGCTGCCCTTGGTGAAGGTGATGTGCCCCACCGGGGAGGCGAAGGCCAGGTCGTTGGACGGGCTTTGCGGCATCAGCTCCACGGTGAAGCGCACATCGCGGTCGTGCTCGTCCTTGAACTTCGGGAAGGCGTGGAGGGTGTTGACCTCCACGACCTTGGTGATGTAGCCGTCCTGGCGGAAGCGAAGGCGCAGCTGGCTGTCGGCCTCGACGGTCAGTTTGAAGCCGCCTTGGCCGTTCACCACCATGCTGTCGAGGCGACCATCGGCGTGTTCCACCAGCACCACGGTGCGGCGGGCACCGCCATCCAGGGTCTCGATCTTGCCGTGGAAGGTGACCTGCTTGCTGGCGAAGAGGCATCCGGCGGCGAGCAGGGCGATGGCGGTGGCGAGGAGGTGGCGGGCGTTCATGGGGCGGTGTCGTTGGCGTTCGATGGGGCAAAACTGCCGTGGCACCGGGCCCTGCCATAGGGAGGATGAGCAAGTGGCGGGCGGGGCATAGCAAGTGGTGGCACCCCCTCCCCGGGGCCCCTCCCGGCGATGCCACTTGGCCGATGCTGCGCCGCCGATTACCTTTGCGCTCCGTTTTCCAACGGAGACCTTCCCTGGTAGCTCAGCTGGTTAGAGCACATGACTGTTAATCATGGGGTCGCTGGTTCAAGTCCAGCCCGGGGAGCAGAAGAGGCCGCGGTGAGCGGCCTCCTTCATTTCAAGCACCGCGGCGTACCGACCCTGTGGTAAGGCCGTGCGCGAGAACCACCCCGACCCCACTCCCATGCAGCTTGTGACCGTTGGCACCGTGGCCTTTGACCGCATCGAGACCCCCTTCGGCGTGGCCGAGAAGACCGTGGGTGGGGCAGCCACCTACATCTCCCTGGCGGCCAGCATCTTTCTGGATAAGATCGGGTTGGTGAGCGTGGTGGGGGACGACTTCCCTGTCCCGGTGATGGACGACCTGCGCCGGCGCGGGGTGGACCTCGCGGGCCTGGAGGTGCTGCCGGGCAAGGAGAGCTTCTTCTGGGCCGGCCGCTACCACTACGACATGAACAGCCGCGACACGCTGGAGACCCGGCTGAACGTGCTGCTGGACCTGGACCCCAAGCTGCCCACCGCCTTCACCCATGCCCCCTACGTGATGCTGGGCAACCTGGACCCCAAGGTGCAGGCCAAGGTGTTGGATCAGATGGCCGAACGACCGGCCCTGGTGGTGATGGACACCATGAACTTTTGGATGGACAGCGCCCTGGAGGAGCTCAAACAGGTGATCCGGCGGGTGGACATCCTGGCCATCAACGACGCCGAGGCCCGCCAGTTGAGCGGGGAGCACAGCCTGGTGAAGGCCGCCGGCAAGATCCTGGGCATGGGCCCCAAGTACCTGGTGGTGAAGAAGGGGGAGCACGGCGCCCTGCTCTTTGGTCCCGACCGCGTGTTCTTCGCGCCCGCACTGCCGCTGGAGGATGTGGTGGACCCCACCGGTGCCGGCGACACCTTCGCCGGGGGCTTCATCGGCTACCTGGCCCGCACACAGGACCACAGCTTCGACAACCTCAAGCGCGCCATCATCGTGGGCAGCGCACTGGCCAGTTTCACCTGCGAGAAGTTCGGCATCGAACGCCTGGCGGAGGTCACCCGCGAGGACATCGACCGGCGCGTGCAGCAGTTCGTGGAACTGGTGGACTTCGATATCGAGCTGGTGGAGGAATAAGGGCTTTCCTCTAGCCCAGCCGCCCGGCCACCGCGTCCCAGTTCACCAGGTTCCACCAGGCGGCGACGTACTCGTTGCGCTTGTTCTGGTACTTGAGGTAGTAGGCGTGCTCCCAGACGTCGAGCCCGAGCAGCGGCCGGCCCTTCAGTTCGCTCACCTCCATCAGGGGGTTGTCCTGGTTGGGCGTGCTGCCGATGGTAAGGTTGCCCTCATGCACCACCAACCAGGCCCAACCGCTGCCGAACCGGCTCATGGCCGCCCCGGTGAAGACCTCCTTGAACTTGTCGAACGAGCCGAATGCCCCGTTGAGGGCATCGCCCACCTTGCCCAGGGGGGTGCCGCCCTTGCCAGGCGCCATGCTGCTCCAGAACAGGTCGTGGTTCCAGGCACCTCCGGCATTGTTGCGCAGCTTGGTGCTCACCGCGCCGATGGTGCCGAAAAGCTGCTCGGCGCTGGTGGCAGGCACGGCCTCGGCGGCCAGGGCCTCGTTGGCGTTCTTCACATAGGCCGCATGGTGTTTGCCATAGTGGACCTGCATGGTGAGCGTGTCGATGTGGGGCTCCAGCGCTTCGAAGGGGTAGGGGAGGGGGGCCTGCTCGAAACGGAGCCCCTCCCCGCCGGGGGCGGCGGTCGATGAGGCGGCGCGCAGGATGGAGGGGGCCAGGGCCATGCCCGCGGCGGCTTGCAGCGAGCGCGAGAGGAAATGTTTGCGGTCCATGTGCGAAAGATACTTCCCCCGGCAAGCGGGGCGTTGATCGGCCCTTGTCGGCAAGAACCGCGCCGGACCGCGACCGTGAGCCTCAGCTCACCGGCGCGAAGCCCAGGAGCAACTGACCCTTCTCCACCGCCCGGCCCTGCACGGCATGCACCTGGGCCACCACCGCATCGCCGGGCGCCTTGATCACGTTCTCCATCTTCATGGCCTCCAACACCAGCAGGGCATCGTTCTTCTTCACCACGTCGCCCGCCTTCACGAGCACGTTGAGGACCAGCCCGGGCATCGGCGCCTTGAGGTCGGGGACCACGCCGCCGCGCGCCTTGTCCAGCCCCAGGGCATGCACCAGGCGGGCGCGCTCATCCTCCATGCGCACCGTGTACAGCTTGCCGCCGATGCGCAGTTTCAACGTGCCCGCGGCGCGATCCTCCTTCACCACCGTGGCTCGCACCGAACGGCCGTCCACCAGCACACTGAAGGATCCCCTGCCGGCGGCGGCGACATCCAGCTGTTGAACACCCTCGGGCACCCAGGGGCCGTCCGGCAGCCGGCGTTCCAGCACCAGCGGAGCGGCGCCCTGGTTGATGTGGGCGTAGAGTTTGCGCGCCATGGACGGCGAAAATAGGTGGTGGCGCGGCAGCGCACGGTCAGGCGCCCTCGCCGAGCTGCTCATAAACCTCGTCCGCCGGCAGGTCGGGTTGCTCGCGCGCGGCCACGGCCAGGCGGTCGCACAGCTCGTTCTGCGGGTGCCCGTTGTGGCCGCGTATCCAATGGAACCGCACCCGGTGCTGGCGGTACACCTTCAGGAAACGCCGCCAGAGATCGGGGTTCTTGCGCTTGGCAAAGCCCTTCTTCTCCCAGTCGAACACCCAGCCCTTCTCCACGCTGTCCACCACATACTTGCTGTCGCTCACCACGGTCACCTCCGTGCCCGGCCGCTTGAGCGCCTCCAGCCCGGCGATCACCGCAAGCAGTTCCATGCGGTTGTTGGTGGTGAGCCGGTAACCGCCCCAGAGCTCACGGCGGTGCGGACCGCTCTCCAGCACCACGCCGTAGCCCCCGGGACCGGGATTGCCGCTGGCTGCGCCATCCGAATAGAGCGTCACGCTCATGCCCCGGGGAACAGGTAGGTGATGTTGCCGGTGAAGAGCTTGACGCTGATGGCCAACAGGATGACCCCGAAGGCCTTGCGGATGACGATGAGGCCCACACGACCGAGCATCCGCTCGATGCGGTTGGTGAGAAAGAGCACCAGCAGCACGGGCACCATGTTAAGCACGATGGCCGCCAGGATGTTCACCGATGCGTATTCGGCACGCAGCGACAGGATGGTGGTGATGGTGCCCGCACCCGCGATCACCGGGAAGGCCAGCGGCACGATGCTGTACACCTTGGGGTCGTCGCTGGGAAGGCCCGGGGCGGAGGTGTCCTCCTTGAAAAGCCGGATGCCGAGGGTCATCTCCAGGGCGATGAAGAACAGCACCAGTGCGCCCGCCACGGCGAAGGAGCGCACATCCACCCCCACGACCTCCAGGATGCGCTCGCCCACAAAGAGGAAGGTGACCATGATGCCCAGGCTGACCAGGGTGGCGCGCAGGGGGTAGATGCGCCCGGCCTTCTGCCGCACCTGCAGGATGAGCGGAATGCCGCCCACGATATCGATGACCGCGAAGAGCACCAAAAAGGCCTTGCCGACCTGTGCGAGATCGAACTGCATGGCGCAAAGGAACGGCGGCCGGCACCATGGCCTGCGGGGGCGTGCGTTGGTGCCCGAAGGCGGAGGTCCTTCCTACCGGCCCAGGGTCAGGGCCACCCGCTCCACCACCGGGGGATAGTGGGCGTGCTCCAGGGCCAGCACCCGCGCGGCCAGCGTCCCGGGTGTGTCGGTGGGCAGCACCGGGCAGCGGGCTTGGAAAAGGTGCTCCCCCTCGTCGTAGCGCTCGTTCACCCGGTGGATGGTGATGCCGCTCTCGTTGTCCCCGGCCGCCAGCACCGCCGCATGCACGTGGTGGCCCCACATGCCCTTGCCGCCGTGCCGGGGCAGCAGGGCCGGGTGGATGTTGAGGACCCGGTCCGGGAAGGCCCGCAGCAGTTCCACCGGGACCAGGCGCAGGAAGCCCGCCAGCACCACCAGGTCCACCTTCTGGGCCTGCAGTTCGCGCAGCAGGGTGCCGTCCCGCAGCTGCACCGCCGTGAACCGGTAGGCCGGCACCCCCAGGTCCCAGGCCCGTGCGAACACGCCGGCCTGCGGGCGGTCGCCGGCCACCAGCACCACCCCGGCCACGGCCGACCCCCGGAAGTGCTCGATGAGCCTTTGGGCATTGCTGCCGCCGCCGGAGGCCAGGATGGCGATGCGTACCACGGGACGAAGGTGCATACAACCGCCGGCACCCCGTTCACCACCAGGACGGCCCGTATTCCCCATCCCGAAGGAGGCCACACCGAAAAAGTGTTTCCTTTGCAGCCTCATCAACTAAACGACACTGTCATGTCGGACATCAAATCCAGGGTCATCGCGATCATCGTGGACAAGCTCGGGGTGGACCAGGGCGAGGTCACCATGGAGGCGAGCTTCACCAACGACCTTGGCGCTGACAGCCTCGATACCGTCGAGCTCATCATGGAGTTCGAGAAAGAGTTCAACATCGCCATCCCCGACGACCAGGCCGAGAAGATCCAGACCGTGGGTCAGGCCGTGGACTACGTGGAGAAGAACGCGAAGTAAGCCCGGGCCCGTAGGGCTCCTCCCATGCAGCTCAGACGCGTTGTAGCGACCGGTCTGGGCGCGCTCACCCCCATCGGCAACACGCTTGCCGCCTACTGGGAGGGGTTGGTGAGCGGCCGCAGCGGGGCTGCGCCCATCACGCGCTTCGATGCCTCGAAGTTCAAGACCCGCTTCGCGTGCGAGGTCAAGGGCTTCGATCCCGAGGCCTTCATGGACCGCAAGGAGGCCCGCAAGACCGACCCCTACGCGCAGTTCGCCCTGGTGTGCGCCGAAGAGGCCCTCACCGACAGCGGCCTGCTGACGGACGCACTGGACCGCGACCGGGTGGGGGTGATCTGGGGCAGCGGCATCGGCGGGCTCAAGACCTTCCAGGATGAGTGCGTCGGCTTCGCCAAGGGCGACGGCACCCCGCGCTTCAACCCGTTCTTCATCCCCAAGATGATCGCCGACAGCGCGGCGGGGCTCATCAGCATGAAGCACAACCTGCGCGGCCCCAGCTACGTGACCGCCAGCGCGTGCGCCAGCAGCAACAACGCCCTGATCGACGCCTTCAACGCCATCCGTCTGGGCCTGTGCCCGGCCGTGGTCACCGGCGGCAGCGAGGCGGCGATCTATGAGGCGGGTGTGGGCGGCTTCAACGCTCTGCACGCCATGAGCACCCGCAACGAGGACCCGGCCACGGCCTCGCGGCCCTACGACAAGGACCGCGACGGCTTCGTGCTGGGGGAGGGCGGTGCGGCCATCGTGCTGGAGGACTTGGAGCACGCCCTGGCCCGTGGTGCCAGGATCTACGCCGAGGTCATCGGTGGTGGCATGAGCAGCGACGCCTACCACATCACCGCACCGCACCCCGAAGGCCTGGGTGCGGAACTGTGCATGAAGTTCGCCTTACGCGACGCCGGGATCACCCCCGCCGACATCGACTACATCAACACCCACGGGACCAGCACCCCCATCGGCGATCCGCAGGAGGTGAAGGCCATCCAGCGGCTGTTCGGGGAACAGGCCTACAAGCTGAACATCAGCGCCACCAAGAGCATGACCGGCCACCTGCTCGGCGGCGCGGGCGCCGTGGAGGGCGTGGCCGCCATCATGGCCGTGCACACCGATACGGTGCCGCCCACGATCAACCACTTCACGGACGATCCCGAGATCGACCCCGGATTGAACTTCACGTTCAACAAGGCGCAGCAGCGCACGGTGAACGCCGCCATGAGCAACACCTTCGGCTTCGGCGGCCACAACACGGCGGTGATCTTCCGCAAGTACCGCTAGGTCCACTTGATCCGCTCGCTCCTGCTCCGTGCGCGCTCCTCCTCCGAGGACAGGCGCATCCTGGCCTGGGTGAAGCGCTCCTTCGGCATACGCCCGGCCGACCTGGCCCTTTACAAGCAGGCCCTGCGGCACAGCAGCGCGGTGCCCGACGACCGTCCGGACCTGCCGGACAACGAGCGCCTGGAGTTCCTGGGCGATGCCATCCTGGACGCCGTGGTGGGGAGCCTCCTGTTCGAGCGCTATCCCAAGGAGGGCGAGGGTTTCCTCACCCGCATGCGCAGCAAGCTGGTGAGCCGCCAGCAGCTCAGTGAGCTGGCCCGGCGGGTGGACATCGTACAGGTGATGGAAAGCAACGTCACCCGCGGGCATGAGACCAGCGTGCCCGGCAACGCCCTGGAGGCCACCTTCGGCGCCATTTACCTGGAGCAGGGGTTCGAGCGTGCCCGCAAGGCCATCG
This sequence comes from Flavobacteriales bacterium, assembly GCA_013360395.1. Classification (GTDB taxonomy): domain Bacteria; phylum Bacteroidota; class Bacteroidia; order Flavobacteriales_F; family PHOS-HE28; genus PHOS-HE28. The sequence continues at coordinate 12,134 of JABWBQ010000042.1, read as the reverse complement.
TGAAGCTGATCATCAGCCAGTACGACCTGCGCGAGCTGGAGAAAGAGGACCGCGACAACAAGAGCCGCCTGCTGGAGTGGGGCCAGAAACACCGCCGGCGGATCGATTTCCACATCACCGAGGAGGGTGGTCGGGGCGGTCGGGGTAAGACCTACCTGTGCGAGGCCAAGGTGGATGGCGAGGTGCGGGGCACGGGGCGTGGGCCCAGCAAGAAGAAAGCCGAGCAGGAGGCCGCCGACGCGGCCTTCCGCGCCATGGAGAAGCGCCGCGGCAGTGGCCGGGGCCGGGCACGCCGAACGCGGGACCGCAACGCCGGGCAGGACCCCCCGCAGGCCGCGTGAACCGCCCCGCGAGCAACAGCGGCCGGTGCAAAGGCCGAATGACGTCCGGAACGCCCGCCCCCTCGCGGTGAACCTACCTTTGGCGGCCATGGCCAAGACCACGCGTATACGCCTCGACGTGGAGCCCGATCCCGAAGTGCATGTGATCGGGATCAGCAGCCATGTGAACGACTACCGGCTCTGCTGGGCCCTGAACCTGAGCCTGGGCATCGCCCTGGCCCGACGCGACCGCGACATCCTGGACATCGCCCCGGAGGGCACCTCGCGCCATGCGGCCTTCGACCACGACGACCCCGAGACCCTGGTGCGGTACACCCTGGTGAGCAACCGCGGCGGGGCTGGTCTGTTGCTCAAGGACCAGCGCTCGGCCGACTTTTTCCTGGTGGTGGACGAACAGGCGCCCGTGGCGCCCGAGGTCCTGCTGGAGCGTGTGCGTGCAGCGGATTTCGTCCTGGCCGCTTACCGGGTGCCGTTCGACCAGCTCCGCGCCGGCCACAAACTCCTGCAGTGAAACCCGATGTCCCATAGCGACCCCAAGACCAAGATCGTGGCCACCATCGGCCCGGCCAGCGCATCGCCCCAGGTGCTGCGCGAACTGTTGCGCGCCGGCATGGACGTGGCCCGGCTCAACTTCAGCCACGGCTCCTACGACTTCTATCACAAGCTCATTGCCGACATCCGTGAGCTCAACCGGGAGCTGGGCCTCCACACCGCCATCCTGGCCGACCTGCAGGGCCCCAAGCTGCGCGTGGGCGAAATGGAGAACGGTGCCATCGACCTGCCCGACGGCAGTGAGCTGGTGATCACCACGGACGGGGTGAAAGGCCGACCCGGCCTGGTGAGCACCACCTACACCCAGTTCCCCCAGGACGTCAAGCCGGGGGAGATCGTGCTGATGGACGACGGCAAGATCCGTCTGGAGGTGACGGCCACGGACGGGCGCAGCCGGGTGACCACCCGCGTGATCAATGGCGGACCGCTCGGTGCCAACAAGGGCCTGAACCTGCCCAACACCAAGGTGAGCCTGCCCTGCCTGACGGAAAAGGACCTGCGGGACCTGGAGTTCGCCCTGGACCAGGATGTGGATTGGGTGGGCCTGAGCTTCGTGCGCAGCGCCAGCGACATCATCGAGCTCCGGCACCTGGTCCAGGCCCGGAGCAAGCACGCCCGCGTGATCGCCAAGATCGAGAAACCCGAGGCCCTGCAGGAGATCGACGACATTGTGCGCGAGGCCGATGCGTTGATGGTGGCCCGCGGTGACCTGGGCGTGGAGATCCCCATGGAGAAGGTGCCGCTGGTCCAGAAGGACATCATCCAGCGTTGCCTGGCCCACCACAAGCCGGTGATCGTGGCCACCCAGATGATGGAGAGCATGATCACCAACATCACCCCCACCCGCGCGGAAGTGAACGACGTGGCCAACGCCGTGCTCGACCATGCCGATGCGGTGATGCTCAGCGCCGAGACCAGCGTGGGCCGGCACCCGGTGGAAGTGGTGAAGGCCATGAACCGGATCCTGGTGGAGATGGAGACGGCCGAGGGCATGTACAACGTGCCGAACCCGCCGTTGGAGAACAACGAACGCACCATCAGCGACGCCATCAGCATCGCCGCCGTGCGCATGACCGAGGCCATGCCCGTGAAGGCCATCGTGACGATGACCCACAGCGGATACACCGCCTTCAAGATCAGCAGCATGAGGCCGAAGGCGAACATCTACGCCTTCACCAGCAACCCGGCCATCCTGTGCATGCTGAACCTGGTGTGGGGCGTGCGTGCGCACTACTACGACAAGACGGTGAGCACCGACCACACCATCGCCGACATCAAGCACCTGCTGCGCAAGCGCGATCACGTGCGGAAGGGCGACCTGGTGATCAACATCGCCAGCATGCCCATTGCCGAGAAGGGCATGGCGAACATGCTGAAGCTGAGCCCGGCGTAGGTCGGCGCCTTCGTCCACGCACGATCGTGGAAAGTGAGGGCCGGGACCCGGTGCCCGGCCGGCGGTCGCGCACTACCTTGTTCTGCGAACGCGCGACCAATGCAGGAAAAGGAGTGGGATAGTGTGGCGGCCACCTTCGAGGAGGAGGTCTTCAACGTGCCCGCCAACGACCGCCGCGGCCTGATCGAAGGCGCCGTCGTGCGGCATGCGAAGCCCGGGGCCACGGCCACCGACCTGGGCTGCGGCGTGGGCCGAACCCTGCCCCTGCTCGCACGGCACTATGCCCGGGTGAACGCGGTGGACATCAGCAGCGCCTGCCTGGCCGTCGCCCGCGAGCACTGTGCGGGGCTGGCCAACATCCGCTACGTGCATGCCGACCTCTCGAACGGACGCAAGGGATTCCCGCAGACCGATCTGGTGCTTTGCATCAACACATGGTTGAGCGCCGATCCCGTGCTGCGCGAGGGTTTGGTGAGCACGACCTGCCGCAGTGTGGTGCGCGGTGGCCATCTCGTCCTCGTGGTGCCGGCCGTGGGCTCGGTGCGTCTCACCACCCTCCGCCAGGTGCAGCTCAACAGGGCGCAGGGCATGGACCCCGTCGATGCCGAACGGCGGGCCCTGGACCAGGTCGCGGCGCGCGGGCTCGGGGTGTTCCTGGTGGATTCCGTGCCCACCAAACACTTCTCTCCCGAGGAGCTCGAAGTGCTCTTGTCCGACCGGGGGTTCGCCCTGGAACGGATCGAGAAACTCGAATACGGTTGGGACACGGAGTTCCTGGAACCCCCGGGCTGGATGAAGGCTCCCTATCCCTGGGATTGGTTCGTGGAGGCGCGCCGGGTGCGGTGACCCTCAGGCCGGCCCCCGCTTCGAGAGCCGCCGACCGAGCACCAGGTCCATGTAAAAGCCGGGCTGCTTGAGGCGTGCGCGCAGGTCCAGGTCGGTGAACATGCTGCTGATGGTGTCGGCCAGGGCGGGGTTGTTGTTGGCGCGCCGCACTACGAAGTCGAAGAGCCAGGCCTGGTGGGCGAGGTCCTGCAGCCGGGTGCTGATGGCGAGCTCCTGGCCGAGCCGCCTCCACACACGGGCGTCGTAGGTCCTCAGGAAGCCGGCATCGGTGCGGCCCGACGCAAGGGCCTCATGCGCCACGTCGGCCGCGTGCGCACCGCTGATCATCGCATGGCTGATGCCTTCGCCGGTGAACGGGTCGATCAGGTGGCCGGCATCGCCGATCAGCATGTAGCCGTCACCGCTGAGCCGATGGCGTTCGCTTCCGAGCGGCAGGCCCATGCCCTGCACCGGGCCTTCGGGTTCGGCCCCGTCGAAACGGTCCTTCAGGGTGGGGTGCGTGGCGATCAGCCGCAGGAGCTCGGCTTTCAGGTCCAGGCGACGCTCGCGCACCCGGTCTCCGCGCAGGCCGAGGCCCACGTTCGCCCGGCCATCGGGCAGCGGGAAGATCCAGAGGTAGCCGGGCAGCAGCTCCCGCAGGAAGTGCAGTTCGATGAAGCCCTGAGGGTCAAGGCCCTGGATGCCCCGGTAGTAGGCCCGCACACCGGCCGCGTGGTGGCGTGGCTTCATGGGCAGACCTGCCACATGGCGTGCGAAATGGGAGTTCGCACCATCGGCGGCGAGCACCAATCGGCCGTGGATGACGGTGCCGCCTTCGAGGGTCACCCGCCATCCGGTGGCGGTGCGTTCGTAGGATCTCGCCGGTGCGCCTTCGAACACCCGGACGTTCCTGTTCCGCTGCACGGCCGCGAAGAGCAAGGCGTCGAAGGCCAGCCGGGGCAGGATGGCGCCCGGAGCCTCCCCGGCACCGGTGTTGCGCGAGAAGGGTACGCGCAGGGCCCGGCCCCCCGGCGCCACGAAGGTCACCCCCCAGCTCGGCATCCGCCGGGGGTCGGCGTTCACCTGCGCGGCCAATGCCGGGTCGATGCGGTCGAGCGCCCGCATCACCTTGCCGCTCAGAGCATCGCCGCACACCTTGTCGCGGGGGAACACGGCCTTCTCCACCAGCACCGTGCGCAGGCCGTGCGTGGCGGCACGGAGCGCCGCGGCACAGCCGCCGGGACCGCCGCCCACGATGAGCACATCGGTGGTGTGGACGGGCGCCGCCTGCCCGTTGCCCGGTGCTGCGGTTCGGGCGCTGGCGTGCATGCCGGTGGTCAGCTGCGGAAGGCTTCGGCGTTGAACTGCTCCAGGAAGCGGACGTCGTTCTCCCAGTACAGCCGCAGGTCGGGCACGCGGTAGTGCAACTGGGCGATGCGTTCCACGCCCATGCCGAAGGCGAAGCCGCTGTACAGATCCGGATCGATCCCGCAGTTGGCCAGCACGGCGGGGTCCACCATGCCGCAGCCCATGATCTCCACCCAGCCGCTGTGCTTGCACACGTTGCAGCCGCCGCCTCCGCATATCGTGCAGCTCATGTCCACCTCGGCGCTGGGTTCGGTGAAGGGGAAATAGCTGGGCCGCATGCGGATGACCACCTCCGGACCGAACATGGCCTTGGCGAAATGGTCCAGGGTGCCCTTGAGCTCGGCGAAGCTCACGTCCCGGTCCACGTACAGCCCCTCCACCTGGTGGAACATGCAATGGGCACGGGCGCTGATGGCCTCGTTGCGGTAGACACGCCCGGGGCTCACGGTGCGGATCGGTGGTCGCCGTCCCTCCATCACGCGCACCTGCACACTGCTGGTGTGGGTGCGCAAGGCGAGCGCGCCTTCGGCCGGGGTGCCGCCGGGGACCTCCATGAAGAAGGTGTCCTGCATGTCGCGCGCCGGATGGTCGGGCGGGAAGTTGAGCGCACCGAAGTTGTGGCGGTCGTCCTCCACCTCGGGGCCTTCGCTCACCGTGAAGCCGATCCGTGCGAAGATGTCCACGATGCGGCCGCGCACCAGGGTGATGGGGTGCAGTGTGCCTGCGGGGTCCAGGGCCGCCGGACGCGTGGGGTCCAGCGCATGGTCGGCGGTGGCGGGGCCTGCGGTCGCACCTTGTCGGAGCTCCTCCCAGCGGGCCTGCGCGGCCTGTTTCAGCTGGTTGAGCCGCTGACCGAGGGCGCGCTTCTCTTCGGCGGACACCTGCTTGAAGGCATCGAACAGGGCCGTGACCGACCCGTTGCGGCCCAGGAAGGCGATGCGGAAACGTTCCACCTCGTCGGCCGTGCCGGCGGTGGCGGCACGCAGTTCGGCCTCCAGCGCAGCGATGCGCTCCAGCAGGCTCATGGCAGCACTTTGACCCACATGCGGATGTCCTCGACGGGCCGGTCGCGGGCATCGCGCTGCACCGCCGCGATCTTGTCCACCACGTCCAGTCCCTCCACCACCTCCCCGAACACGGTGTAGGCACCGTCCAGGTGCGGGGCCCCGCCCACGCTGGCGTACCGGGCCTTCGCGGCCTCGTCGTAGGTGACCGGGGTGCCCATGCTGGCGTTCCGCTTGGCGATCATGTCCATTTCCTGGGGTTGGTAGGTGCGCCCCTGAACGATGTAGAACTGGCTGCCGCTGCTGGCCTTGGTGGGGTTCACCTGGTCGCCCTGCCGGGCTGCGGCCAAAACACCCTTGGTGTGGTACATCCCCGGCAGGATCTCGGCCGGCACCGTGTAGCCCGGGCCGCCCATCCCCAGCGGCATGCCGGCGGCGGCGCGTTTGCTGTCCGGGTCACCGCCCTGCACCATGAAGCCCGGGATCACCCGGTGAAAGATCAGGCTGTCGTAGAAGTGCTGCCTGGCCAGCTTCAGGAAGTTGTCCCGGTGCTGAGGCGTTTCGTTGTACAGCTCCACGATCATGGTGCCCAGGGTGGTGCGCACCTCGACGCGGGGCCGCTTGGCGTCCTTTCCGGCCTGTGCGCACAGGGCCAGGGGGAACAGCAGGAACAGCAGGGAGGGGGCCAGCTTGGCCGGGTTGATTTGCCGGAACATCGCGCGGGACGTTACATTTGAGGTTCGCCGGGCCCGGAAGGGCAGGGCGCCCAAAAGTACTGTGATGAGGCGATCGACCCTCCGTGCCCCGCTGATGTTGCTGGCCGCGCTGCTGTGCTGGCCCCTGCTGCCCTCCTGCAACAAGGAGAAGCCCACCATCGCCCGCGTTCGCATCGTGGACGAGGACGGCAGTGCCGTCCCGCAGGCTTACGTGAAGCTCTATGCCGATCCGGTTTACCCGCTGGGCGACCCCACGCGCCTCACCCAGGAAAAGCTCACCGGCAACGACGGCTGGGCGGAGTTCGACTACAGCGGCTTTTACGAGCAGGGCCAGGCGGGATTCGCCGTGCTGGACATCGTGAGCTTCAAGGACAGCGCCGTGGGTGAGGGCATCATCAAGATCGTGGAGGAGGAGACCGCCGAAGAGGTGGTGACGCTGGTGCCGGTGACCCCGTAAAGCCTTCCGTGGCGACACGCCGGACCGCTCAGCGTTCGAAGTAATCCAGCAGTGCCTCCTTCATGAGGCGCTCCTGCTCCTTGCCCGTCAGGGGTGGCAGCTCCCGGTCTCTTTCGAAGTGCGGCCACCCGTCCGCATCGCGCCCCAGTTCACGATAGTACCCGTAGGGCAGCAGGAGCACACAGATGCCGATGTGCATCAGGTTCACCTTTTCGTCCTTCTTGAACGCGCGGGCGTGCTGCCCCAGTTCCTGAACCCCCACCAGGAAGACCAACCCGTTCAGGTCCACGGGCGCTTCGAAGCGTTGTTCCATCCGCTTGAGCAGATTACGCCAGCGCTTTTCGAAGGTGAGGTCCACGGGCAGTGATGGATGCGGGGACAGGTACGCCGCCCCGGGTCGAACGGCGTGCAAAGATGCCATGCGAAGCGTGCGATTGCCACGTGGCGTGCTTTTCCCACCTTCACCACCGTGAACTGGTTGGACTGGGTGCTGGCCGGGCTGCTCGCGATAGCCGCAGTGCAGGGCTTCATGCATGGCTTTGTGCGGGAGCTGGCGGGCCTGGTGGCGTGGGTGGTGGGCATCTGGGCGGGCATCCACCTCAACGACCGGACGGCGGCCTGGCTCGGACTGGACCCGGCCCAGGAAGTGCTCAGCTTCGTGGTCACGTTCGTGCTGGTGCTCCTGCTGGTGCATTTGCTGGGGCGGGCCCTGACGGCGGCCATCGACGCGGCACAGCTCGGACTGCCCAACAAGGCGGCCGGCGCGGTGTTCGCGCTGGTGCGGAAGGCCTTCGTCCTGAGCGTGCTGATCAACCTGGCCGGTGCCTGGCCGGGCTCCTCGCGTGCGCAGGTGCAGGAGGTCCTGGACGGATCCGTGGTCGCCGGATCGTTGCGGCCGTTCGCCCCCCTGCTGGTGCCGGCCTTGGGCGAGGCCAAGTGGCTGGGCCAGGCCTTGGGGACGGTGGAGGAGCAGGTGCGGGAGAAGCCCTGAACCGGCTCAAGCCTTGCGCACCTGCACGGCGTTCATGCCGCGCGGACCACGCTCCAGCTCGAAGGTGACCGTGTCGCCCACCCGCACCTCTTCCAAGAATGCGCTGATGTGCACGAAATAGCGCTCACCACCGCCGCTCTGTTGGATGAAGCCGAAGCCCCGGCCTTCGTCGAAGCGGTCCAGCCGACCGGTGAGCGGTTCGGGGGCCACATCCTCGCGCCGCGGCACGCCGATCTCGATGTCCTCGGCCTTGATCTCCTGGCGTTTGGCGGGGTCGGGCGGGGTGTCCGTGATGCGGCCGAACTCGTCCACGTACGCGATCATGTTGTCCAGCCCGCCACCCGGACTGTTGGCCTTGCGTTCCGCTTTGCGGCGCGCTTTCTCCTCCTGTTTCTGTTGGCGGCGTTTCTCCTGCTCGCGTTTGTTGAACGAATCGGCCATGCGTGGTGGTTGGTCCTTCACCGAGTGGTTGTGCAGCGACGCCGCCGGGTCCGCGGGGCACGGCCGTGCGGTGGCGTGTTGCAGGGTTCGGTGAGACGAAGATACGCGCGGGACGCAGGAGTGGTGGGTGATGACCGAAAATGGGCGACCGCCCGCCGCAGGGGCGGTGGTGCGGTGCCACGCCCGCAGGGCAAGGCCCGATCAACCGGCGATCGCCGCGATCCCCGGCAGCACCTTGCCCTCCAGGTACTCGAGCATGGCCCCGCCGCCGGTGCTCACGTAGCTGATCTTGTCGGCCAGACCGAACTGGTTCACGGCGGCCACGCTGTCACCGCCGCCCACGAGGGAGAAGGCACCCCTGCCGGTCGCTTCGGCCACGGCCTGTGCGATGGCGATGGTGCCCTGCTGGAACGGCTTCATCTCGAACACGCCCATGGGGCCGTTCCACAACAGTGTCCTGCTGCGCAGGATGGCGGCCCGGCAGGCCTCGATGCTCTTCGGGCCGATGTCCAGCGCCATCCAACCGTCGGGCACCGCGTTGGCCGCGCACTGGTCGGTGTTGGCGGTCTCGGCGAAGGCGTCGGCCACCACGGCGTCGGTGGGGATGTGGAGCTTCACGCCCTTGGCTTCGGCCTCCTTGAGGATGCTGCGCGCGGTGTCGAGCAGGTCGTCCTCCACGAGGCTGGCGCCGGTCTGGCCGCCCATGGCCTTCACGAAGGTGTTGGCCATGCCGCCGCCGATGATCAGCTCGTCGCACTTGCCGATGAGGTTCTGCAGCACCTCGATCTTGCTGCTCACCTTGCTGCCACCCACGATGGCGGTCATGGGGCGCTGCGGGTCCCCCAGCACCTTGCCCACGCTGTCGATCTCGGCCTGCATGAGGTAGCCGAACAGCCTGGCGGCGGGGAAGAACTTCGCCACGATGGTGGTGCTGGCGTGGGCGCGGTGGGCCGTGCCGAAGGCGTCGTTCACGTACACATCACCCAGCTCGCTCAGGCTCTTGCTGAAGGCCTCATCGCCGCCCTCCTCCTCGGAGTGGAAGCGCAGGTTCTCCAGCACCAGCACCTCGCCGGGCTTCAGCGCTGCGGCCTTGGCCTTGGCGTCCGGGCCCACGCAATCGGTGGCGAAGAGCACGGGCCGGCCGAGCAGGGTGCTCAGGTGTTCGGCCACGGGCTTCAGGCTCATCGCCGGGTTCACCTTGCCCTTGGGGCGGCCCAGGTGGCTCATGAGGATGGCGCTGCCGCCGTCCTGGAGGATCTTGTTCACGGTGGGCACGATGGCGCGGGCGCGCGTGTCGTCCGTCACCTTGCCGGTGGCGTCCTGGGGCACGTTGAGGTCCACGCGGACCAGGGCTTTCCGGCCGGCGAAGGAGAAGGTGTCCATGGTGAGCATGGCGGGCGCCTTCGCGATGTGACGCTTCGGCGAACGAGGCGCGAAAATACTGGCCGGTGGCGGATGGCAGCGTGCCGGATCGCGGCGTGCTCGCATGCCCGATCGGACCAATGCGCCAGCTCGCCGCACGCACCCCGCTTCTACCTTCGCCCCGTGCGCTTCGGACAGCTCATCGGTCAAACCGCCCTGAAGGCCCGGCTCATCGGCACGGTGCGCGAGGGTCGTGTGGCGCATGCACAGTTCTTCCTGGGGCCGCGGGGAAGCGGCAACCTGGCCCTGGCGCTGGCCTATGCGCGCTACCTGTTCTGCGCGTCCCCCGGCCCGGCCGACAGCTGCGGGGAGTGCTCGGCCTGCAAGCAGATGGACAAGCTGGCCCACCCCGACCTGCACCTGAGCTTCCCGATCTTCTTCCAGGAAAAGAAGCCGAAGACCTGCGAACACCTTTTGCCCGAATGGCGGGCGGCGGTGCTGAAAGAGCCCTTCCTGGACGCGGCCATCTGGCGCGACCAACTGACGGGAGAGAACAAGCAGTTGCGCATGGGCGTGGACATCGCCCTGGAGGTCTCTCGCAGGCTGGGCCTGAAAGCGTACGCGGGACGGTGGAAGGTTTTGCTCCTGTGGCTGCCCGAATTGATGGACGAACAGGCGGCCAACAAGCTGCTCAAGGTGTTGGAGGAGCCGGAGCCCGGCACGGTGTGCCTGCTGGTGGGCTCCGAGGCCGATGCGGTGCTGCCCACCATCCTGAGCCGCACCCAGTTGGTGAAGGTGCCCGCGCTGCACGAGGAGGACCTGGCGCAGGCGCTGTTGGCGCGCCACCCCGACCTGAGGCCGGAGGAGGCCCGCGCCTGTGCCGTGCGCAGCGGCGGCGACCTGCTGGAGGCCATGGCCATGGCCGAGAAGAACGAGGAGGAGCTTTTCGTGCTGTTCCGCGACTGGATGCGGGCCAGCTATGCGCTCAAGATGCCGGAGGCGGTGGAGCTCGCCGAGCATTTCGCCCGCATGGGCCGTGAGCGGCAGAAGGCCTTGATGCGTTACGGCCTGCACGTGCTGCGCATGAGCCTGATGCACACGGTCGGCGCAACGGCCCTGGTGCGTGCCGAAGGCCAGGAGGCGGATTTCGTCCACCGCTTCTCCACCATGCTCGGCGGTGCCCGTGCCGACCGGTTGCGCCAGGAGCTCGAGACCGCCCACCAGCACTTGGAGCGCAACGCCAATCCCAAGGTGCTGTTCATGGACCTGAGCTACGGCGTGCACCGGTTGCTGCGCGCGTGACCCCGGGCCCGGCGGCCTGCGGATTCCGCCCGCCATACCGCGCGTGGGCCACCGGTGCGCCGGCCCGAAGTATCTTCGTGCCCGGACGGCCCCCGGCTTCGGGGCCGCCACCACCAGAACGGCAAGGGAATGGGATGCGCCAGCTGCAGCAGCGGTGCCGGGGGTCGGCCGGCCGGATGCCAGAACAACGGGTATTGCAGCAGCAGCGGCTGCAACAAGCTGGGCGTCTTCGACTGGTTGACCGGCGTCCCCCTGGCCGCCGGCCAACAGCCTTTCGATGCGGTGGAGGTGCGCTTCAAGAACACCCGCAAGGCTTTCTACCGCTGCCCTCCCTCCATCGGGGCCCTGGCCGGCGATGCCGTGGTGGTCGAGACCGGACACGGATACGACATCGGGGTGGTGAGCCTGGCCGGTGAACTGGTCCGGGCCCAGATGGACCGCAAGGAGAAGTCGCAGGACACCTTCGAGCTGCGCAAGGTGCTGCGCAAGGCCTCGCAGGACGACCTGGACCGCTGGCACATCGCGCGCGAACAGGAGGACGGGACGCTGCTGGCCGCGCGCAGCATCGTCCGGGAGTCCCGCCTGGACCTGAAGATGACCGATGTGGAGTATCAGGGCGACGGCACCAAGGCCACCTTCTATTACACCGCCGAGGAGCGGGTCGATTTCCGCGACCTGGTGCGCCGGCTGGCGGACCGTTTCCATGTGCGGGTGGAGATGAAGCAGATCGGAGCGCGGCAGGAGGCGGGCCGCATCGGCGGCATCGGCAGTTGCGGGCGCGAGCTGTGCTGCAGCACCTGGCTCACCGACCTGCGCAGCGTGACCACCGGCGCCGCGCGGTACCAGCAACTGGCCCTCAACCCCCAGAAGCTCGCCGGGCAGTGCGGCAAGCTCAAGTGCTGCCTGAACTACGAGCTCGACATGTACATCGAGGCGATCAAGAGCTACCCCTCGCAGAACGCCAAGCTCAAGACCCGTCAGGGCACTGGCACGCACATCAAGACGGACATCTTCACCGAACGGATGTACTATGGGTTCAAGCGGCCGGGCGAGCCTTTTGTCATGGCCTCCTTCCCGGTGGAGACCGTGCGGGAGATCCTGGCCCAGAACAAGCAGGGCATCGAGCCCGAGGTGGACCTGAACATGGTGGCGGCCCCTGCGGGCCCCGAGGAGAAGGCGCCCGATTACGAGAACGTGGTGGGCCAGGACGATCTCACGCGCTTCGATCAGAAGATGAGATCGCGCGGAACGGCCCGGCGCGGTGGCAAGAAGCGCAAGTCCGCGGACCGGCTCCCCGGCCCCAAGCCCAAGGCCGATGGGGCGGGCGGCGAGGTGCGGCAGGCGGCCCCGCGCAAGGAAGGTGCCCGGGATGGGCGTGGTGG
>JABWBQ010000105.1 GCA_013360395.1 Flavobacteriales bacterium | reverse complement strand
CCGATGTCGGGGCGCGGGCCGCCGGGGCCTCCCTGTCGCGCAATGCCTGGATCCAGGCCGTGGTGGCCCACCTGGTGCAGGCCACGCTCCAGCGCCGGGGCCGGCCCGCACCGTACCTGTGGTTCTCGGCACCCGTCGATCAGCGGCCGCGCACCGGGGTCGGCCACCTGCTCACCAACCTCAACTCCTACTTCTTCTTCCGCCTGGAACGCGCGCAGTTGCAGGACCCCGTGGTGGCGCTCGGTGCCCTCAATGCCCAGTTCGTGGCCCAGGTGCGCTCGGCCTTTCCGCAACGGTACCGGTCGTTGTTGCGGGCCTTCCGCCACCCGCCGGCCTGGCTGGCCTCGGCCATGTTCAGCCTGCCGTCCCTCGGGCGCTGGAGCAGTTTCGGCCACAGCGATCTGGGCGACCTGGACCGCATGCCCACCACCTTCACCGGCAGGCCCATCGTACAGGTGCTGCACCTGCCGCCGGTGCCGTCCCCCCCCGGGCTCAGTGTGGTGACGGGCCGTGAGCGCGGCGCCCTGCTGATGGTGATCGGTCACCAGGACCGCAGCCTCGACGATCAGGGGTCAGCCGCCTTCCGTTCCGCCCTTCGCGACCTGCTCCTGGGGGCTTAGCGGCACGTCCTTCGGATAGCCCAGCACATCGAACACCCCGCCCCAGCGGTCCCGCACCAGGCGCATGCGCTCCGGCGGGTAGCTGTAACTGTTGGTGCGGTACCCCGCATAGCTCTTCACCTCGGCGCGGATGTGCGGGCGCGCCGCCTCGAAACCGCCCAGGCCCAGTTGCGCGTACGCCCGCTCCAACACAGCTTCCTCGTTGCCGATCAGGTCCTCGTAGCGCACTTCGGCCAGCTGCCCGGCGGGGATCGCGGCCTTGTCGCGGAAGAACTTCTCGAACATCAGGGTGTAGCTCTGCAGCAGGGCCTCCTCCAGTTCCTCCCCCGTCACGTGCTGCATGGTCACCATCGGCAGGGTGATGCCGTAGAGCCGTTCGGTACTGAAGAAGACGCGGTAGGGGTCGCGCATGATGTGCAGGAAGCGTGCGTCGGGGAAGACCTCCAGGATCTCCTTCACCCGGGCCATGTTCTCGGGGCTCTTCAGCACCAGGGGCTTGCCGCCGTGATGCAGGGTGAGCTTGCGCATGAAGTAGCGCAGCGTGCGCTGCCAGGCCCGCCGGGCCCCGGCATGCTCGAACAGCACGTTGCGGCGGAACACCTCCAGCATGCGGCGGGGGAAGTAGTAGCCGGGGATCATGGTGCTGGGCGTCATGTTGCCCAGGGAATACTCCGGCTCGGTGGGCAGGTCCACGCCCATGCGCAGGTCGTCCATCGGCCGCTTGTCCGGCATTGCCTTGGCGTACATGCGCCGCAGCAGCGGGGCCTGCGTGAGGTAGATCCACGGCATGAAGCTCTCCTTCACGGACAGGTAGCCGAACTGCGGGTCCTTGCCGAGCAGGTAGTGCAGGTAGGTGGTGCCGCTGCGTTGGTGGCCGATGATGAACAGCGGGGCCTTGACCGCGGTGCGGGCGATGCGCCGGTCGTAGCGCAGCCGTTCCCAGAGCACCAGCGGCGTGCTGCAGAGCGTGGCCCCGGTGAGCAGCACGGCCTTGGGGAGGAATGGCCAGGAGATGCCGCGGCCGTAGCGCCACAGGATGCCCAGCCAGGTGGCCAGGTCGGCGCCCACCAGCGTGGTGGCCGAGAAGCTGAGGTACCGGTCCCGACCGATCTGGATCTTCAACGCAACAAGGGCTGGGCGCGAACGCCGTAAAATTGGCACGATCCCCGCACATGGCCGGGCGCGGCCCCGGCGCCGACGCACGGTGACGGCGGGTCGGTCCGCCCCGTACCATGCCCCGCCCGCTGTTGCCCGGCCTGCTGCTCCTGGTGGCCCTGATGCTGTGCGGCGGCATGGCACAGGCCCAGCGCACCCGGGTGCACGGCGTGGTGGCCGACGCCCGCACAGGCGACCCGCTGGCCTGGGCCAACGTGGGCTTCCCCGGGGCGGCCGAAGCCACCCGGACCGACAGCCTGGGCCGATTCCTGCTGCTGGCCGACGGCCGCCGCGACAGCCTGCAGGTCACCATGACGGGATACCGCACCCTGCGACTGGCACTGGCCGCCGGGGGCGAGGCCGACCTCTTCCTGGAACTGGAACCCGACACCGAGCTGCTCGACGAGGTGCGCGTGCGGCCCGGCGAGAACCCCGCCTTCGCCATCCTGCGCCAGGTGGTGGCCCGCAAGCCCGTGAACGCCCCCGCCGCCGCCGCCTATCGCATGGAGCTGTACCACCGTGTGCGCTTCGACCTTAACCACTTCACCGACCGCATCAAACGCAACATCCTGCTGCGGCCCTTCGACTTCCTGTGGGAGGGCATCGACACCACGGCCGAAGGTGTGCGCTACCTGCCCATGCTGCTCACCGAGCGGCACGAACGGCGCTACCACCGCCCGGTGCCGTCCACCATGCGCACCGTGCTGCTGGGCAGCCGCACCGCCAAGTTCTTCCGGGCCCGGCGCATCATGGAGTTCGTGCAGGACATGTACGTGGAGCCCGACATCTACCAGGACCACGTGCTCATCCTGGACCGCGGGTTCCCGAGCCCCATCAACGACCATTTCCAGCGCGCCTACCGCTACCTGTTGCACGACAGCCTGGTGCCCTGCTCCGGGTACGTCTGCCATCGCATCAGCTTCCGCCCACGGGTGGAGGCCGACGCGGCGTTCACCGGCGAGATGCTCATCGACACGGCGAGCTTCGCCGTGGTGCGCGTGGACCTGGCCTTCAGCATCGCGGCCAACGTGAACTTCGTGCGGCACTACCGGATCCGCCAGTACCACGCACCCGCACCCGGCGGCCCCTGGTTCATGCGGCGCAGCGAACTGCTGGCCGATTTCACCGTGATCGAGAACGACGCCGACCTCACCGGCTTCTACGGTCGGAAGTTGAGCGTGGTGCGTGACCTGGCGGTGGGCCAGCCTCCCGACGAGGCCTTCCTGCGCGAAGCCACGCCCGACCCCGACCTCGACAGCGCCTACCACCGCGACGACGGTTACTGGCAGGCCGTGCGCCCCGAACCGCTGGGCGTGGAGGAGCAGCAGGTGGTGCGCATGGTGGACCGCATGAACGCCGACCCGCGCTGGAAACGCCGCGAGGCCCTGCTGCACCTGCTGGCCGAAGGCTGGCTGCCGCTGGGCGCCATCGACGTGGGCAACGTGTTCACCTTCGCCAGCCACAACCGGGTGGAAGGGTGGCGCGGCAAGTTCGGGCTGCGCACCACCGAGCGCCTCGCGCGGGGCTGGGGCGCCGCGGGCCACCTGGCCTACGGCGTGGATGATGCCCGGTTCAAGGGTGCGGCCTCCGTGTGGTGGCGGCCACGCGATGCGCGCAGGCGCCGCCCCTGGGGCGGTGGGCTGGACCTCTGGGACGACCTGATGCAGCCCGGCCGAAGCCCCGGTCTGCTGCCGTTGGACCATGCGCTCACCAGCCTGGTGCGGCTCTCGGGTGCCGATCCGCGTTGGTACCGCCGCCTGCTGGAAGGCCATGTGGAGCACCGGGGCCTCCTGGGCACGGCCGCACGCGTGGCCTTCTTCCACGAACGCCTGGCCGATGCCGACGGATCATGGCCACTGCTGCGCGCCGGCGACACCCTGGCGTGGCCCACCGTGGCGCTCTCGGGCGTGCGCCTGTCCCTGCGCTGGTCGCCCGATGCCCCCGGCGGCACGGCCGTGTTCGATCAGGAGCGCAAGGGGCTCTTCGCACCGCAGCGCCCCACGGTGGCGCTGGAGGCCACCTTCGGCGCCGATGGCCTGTGGGATGGCCAAGTGGACATGGCCCGCGTGAAGTTGCGTTTCGAGCACCGCCAACGCGCGGGCCGCTGGGGCTACCTGGACCTCCTGGCCGAAGGCGGTGCCCTGGCCGGTGCCGTGCCGTACCCGCTGCTCTTCCATCCGCACGCGAACCCCCTGCTGTTCAACGAGGCGCGCTCCTTCAACCTGATGAACCAGATGGAGTTCACCGCGGACCGCTATGCCCTGGTGCATGTGGAGCACCACCTGGAGGGCTTCCTGTTGAACCGGGTGCCCCTGCTGGGGCGCATCAAGCTGCGCGAGTTCGTGTTCGCCCGTGCCTTCGTGGGGGCGCTGCGCGCCGAGAACCGCCATGGGTCGGTGCCCCTGCCCGATGGTCTGACCGCGCCGGACGGGCCCTATGTGGAGGTGGGCTTCGGCCTGGAGAACATCCTGAAGGTGGCGCGGGTGGACCTGGTGTGGCGCCTCACCCAACTGGACCGGCCCGATGCGCTGCCTTTCGTGGTGAAGCCGTCCTTCCATTTCAAGTTCTGATCGGATAACATCGCTGCATGAACCCGTGGGCCGACCGTCTGCTGCATGCCGTGCTCCGCCGCGGAGGCGGCACCGTGCGCCGCACGCCGGCCGAGGTGGACGCGGTGGGGACGGCCACCGCAAGGCTCAAGGAACGGCTGGGCCGATGGGCGGGGGCGGAGCCCGGCACGGCCGTTTCCCTGGGGCAGAACTGTTCCACCTCGTGGTACATCAAGGCCGCGGGCGCCAAGCAGGCCTCCTATCCGTTCGACTGGCTGGCCGTGAGCCCGGCCCTGTTGGAGCACGTGCTGGACGACGGGTTCCGGACATTCCTGGACCGTGGCCGGATGATCCCCCTGTGGACCGATGGTGGCCACCGCGTCTACCACCGCAGCCTTTTCGGTCATCGCGACCCGCGCACCTTCGCCCGCCACCACGCCTACTACGTGCGCTGTGTGGAACGCTTCCGCGCCCTGCTCGCCGGGAACGGCCCGGTGCTGTTCGTGACCACCGTGGTGAACGAGCACACCAAGCGGCCGCGGCTGGCCGGTGGTTTCCGCCCGGAGTTCCGGCTGCCGCAGGACCAGGGGCCGGCACACTTCCAAGGCGTGATGGACCGGCTCGCCGCACGGGCGGGCCGCACCCGCTTCCTGTTCATCGAGCAGTACACGGAGCGGCCTTTCCACCTGGAACTGGCGCACCAGGACGACCGCATGGCCTGGGTGCGCTTCGACGCGCCGGGACGCAGCACGGGTGCGCGCTACCTCGACCCGCTGGACGACCGGGTGATGACCGAGCTGCTGCGTGGCACGCTGGGCCGGCGGTAGCTTTGCCCGCATGCGGGCCTGGTGGTGGCGTTGTGCCCTGGTGGTGTTCTTCCTGGGACCCCTTGCCCCGGCCGCACCCGCGCAGGCACCGCAAGATGGCGCGTTATTGCACGACATCCGCCAGGCCATCGGGAACGTGTTCACCGAGGAGGAGGTCTGCGACCGCTTCGTGGAGCGTTTCGAGCGGGCGGGCGTTCAGCGCGATCCCCTGCTGCTGGGCTACCAGGGCGCCGTGCGGATGGCCCGGGGCCGCCATGCGTTCGACCCGCTGAGCCGCCTGGTCCACTTCAACGGCGGCAAGGCCATGCTCGAAAAGGCCATCGCCAGCGATCGGTCCAACACCGAGCTGCGCTTCCTGCGCCTCACCATCCAGGTGAACGTGCCCGCGTTCCTGGGCTATGACGGCAACAAGGCCGAGGACCTGGCCCTGGTGGAGGGCAGGCTCCACGAGGTGAAGGATCCCGTGGTCAGGGACAGGATCGTCCGCTTCATCGCCGCGAGCCGCGCGAGCGGCAAGCTCTGAGGGCATGCGTATCGGCCTGCAGACCTGGGGCACCGAGGGTGATGTGGCCCCGTTCGCGGCGCTTGCCGAGGCGCTCCTCCGGGCCGGCCACCAGGTGACGCTGGTGTACACCGCGCTGGACGACCGGGAACTGCCGCCGTGCAGCGCTGCCATCACCGTCCACCGGGTGGGCGGTCCTTTCGGCCGGGCCCGCGACCCGTATGCGCTGGTGCGTTCCACCTCCCGCCACCGCCAGCTCCGTGCCTTGCTGGCCGCCTTTCACGAACCGCTCGCCGGCCCGCTGCTGGAAGCCGGTGAGGCCCTGTGCCGCGCCAACGACCTGGTGGTGGGCCACATGCTGAACCGCACGCTCCATACCGCAGCCGTGCGGACGGGCACCCCACGGGTGTCGGTGGCCTTCTCCCCACAGGCCATCCCCGGCGCACTGCCGCCCTTGGGCCGCTCCTGGGGCCGTGCGGTGGATGCTGCCTTGTGGCGCATGGGCGATGCGGCGATGACCCGCACCCTCTATCCGGTGAGCGACCGTCTCCATCGCGACCGCGGGCTGGCACCCGTCCGCAGCCTGCTCACCGAAGTGTTCGCCTCCCCGTTGTTGCACCTGGTGGCGGCCAGCCCTGCGCTGGTCCCCGAGGTGCGGATGCCGCAGGTACGGGTCACCGGGGCTTGGACGGCCGCACTGCTTCCCGCGGAACTCCCTCCGGACCTTGAGGCGTTCCTGCGGGAAGGTCCGCCTCCGGTGTTCCTGACCTTCGGTTCCTGTACGGGCTTCTCGGCGCAGGTCTCGGGCCGGTTGATGGTGGAGGCCGCTGCGTTGGCGGGTGTGCGTGCCGTCGTCCAGGCGGACCCCGCGCACTGCCCACGCACCGGTGGCAGGGACCTGGTGGTGGTGCCACGGGCGCCGCACGCCTTGCTGTTCCCGGTGAAAACCATGTGCCGCGTGCTGGGCGTGGCCCGTACCCATTCGGAGGCGGTGACGCTCGCCAACTACG
>JABWBQ010000041.1 GCA_013360395.1 Flavobacteriales bacterium | reverse complement strand
GCACCCGGCCGCGACCCCGGTACAAGCCGGCGCGGTCGGGATGGGTCACGGCGGGGGCCTGCACGCGGGCGGCGGCCACCAGGCGGCGTTCGCGTTCCGCTTCGGGATGGGCGGCGAGGTAAGCCCGCAAGGCCTGCTGTTCCGCAGGGCCAAGATCCCCTTCCTGCGCGGCGATCAGGAGATCGGTCAGCCGGTGGCGGTCCACCGCACCGGTGGGCGGGAACGTGCGTTTCAGGGCCTCGCGCCCCGGCATGGGCACATGGTCCGGCCGCACACGGGCCAGGGCCATCAGGCGGGCCTCGCGCCGGGCCTCGGGGTGCTGGTCCAGATATTCGGCGAGCGCCTGCTGTTGCTGCGGGTCCAGGTCACCTTCGCCCAGGGCCACCAGGAAGTCCTGCAACGTGAACGCCGTGGGGAAGCCCTGGGGGGGCAGGGTCCGCTTCAGGGAGGCCTTGTCGTCAAAGCCCGGGTCTTCGGCACGGAGCATCGGCGGGTCGCTGTCCGGGACCTCGGCCGCCAGGTCGGGGTTGGCGCGCAGGAAATCGTCGAGCTCCCGCAGTTGTGCGGGGCTGAGCGTGCCTTCCATGCGGTCCAGCAGCCAGGCTTCGTAGGTGGTGCGGTCCAGTTTCACAGCACGAGTTCCAGAGCTCCGATGTGATCCTTCAGCGCCGTGCGCCCCCGGTAAATGTAGACCTTCACTTGCGACAGGTTCAAGCCGGTGAGCGTGGCGATCTCCTCATAGCTGTACCCCTCCAGGTCGCGCAGCAGCACCACGCTCCGCTGCACCTGCGGCAGCCGGGCCAGGCCGGCCTCCAACACCTGTTGCAGGTCGGGCTGGGACTGGCCGCTCCACCGCAGGTCCTGGTGGTGTTCCTCCATGCGTGTGCTGCGCTTCCCCTTGCGCACCTCGTCCACCAGCAGGTGGTGCGCCGTGGTGAAGAGGTAGCTCTTGCCCTTGCCGGCCTCCACCTCGTCCGCCCGGGCCCATAGGCGGGCGAAGCTCTCCTGCACCACATCCTTGGCCGCGTCCTGATCGCGCAGGTGCTTCAGGGCGAAGCGGTAGAGCCCGTCGGCATGGGCGTCCACGGCGGTGTTGAACTCTTCGGCGGTCACGGATCCGGAGGTCCTCGGTGCTGATGGGACGCCCGGGCCGAAGGAAAGTTACAGGGCCGGGGCACGGTCCGGAGCACGAAGGGCCATCACCGCCTGTTGACCGCGGGCAGTGTGATCCAGTAATTTGCCGACCCTCAGACCCCGCAGCACCTTGAAAACCAATATGCGCACCCTTCCTGCTGTTCTGCTCACGCTGGCCTCTGGAGCCCTCATGGCCCAGAGCTTCACGTTGAACACCACGCCGCTCACCAACGAGAGCGCCCGCTCCGGTGGGTGCGTGGGCATCACCGACATGGACGGCGACGGGCTGGACGACCTGATCCTGCTGCACCAGTCGGAGCAACTGTACATCGACTACCAGAACGCGGACGGTTCCTTCACCTCCTATTCCTACGGGTCGGTGAGTTCCAGCAACCAGTGGGGCATGGCCGTGGGCGATGTGGACAACGACGGGCACAAGGACTTCGTGAGCGGTGGCAACGGCGATGGGGTCCACTTCGTGGAGATCAGCGGACGCGGGGTGTACACGCCGGTCACCAACCTGAACAACGGTTCCATGTTCATGCAGTGCATGAACATGGCCGACATCAACAACGACAGCTGGCTGGACGTGTTCGGCTGTGGCGACACCGGCCCGAACAAGATCTGGCTGAACAACGGCAGCGGTTCGTTGAGCTACAACAACTACATCAATTTCGCCACCACGCCGGCCACCGACATGAGCGGCAACTACGGCAGCACCTGGACCGATTTCGACAACGACGGGGACATCGACCTGTACATCACCAAGTGCCGCCAGGGGGTGAACAACCCTGCCGACCCGCGCCGCTGGAACCGGCTGTTCGTGAACGACGGCAGCAACAACTACAGCGACCTGGCCGCCACCTACGGGGTTCAGAACCAGGAGCAGAGCTGGAGCAGCGACTTCGCGGACATCGACAACGACGGCGACCTGGACCTGATCACCACCAACCACAGCACCACCATCCAACTCTTCCTGAACGACGGCACCGGGCACTACACCAACGCCACCGCGGGAAGCGGCCTGGAGTACACCAGCTTTTTCCTGCAGACCAAGTGCGAGGACCTGGACAACGATGGTTTCGTGGACCTGATCATAGCCGGTGGGGAGTACTACTTCCACGGCAACGGCGATGGCACCTTCACCCGCATCCTGAACATGTTGCCCGAACCCGGGAGCTACACCCTGCACACCTTCGCCCTGGGCGACATGAACCACGACGGTTTCGTCGATGTGTACGCCGGCTATGGCAGCAGTTACGTCACGCCCAGCAGCAGCCGCGACGACGAGCTCTACCTCAACAACGGCAACGCGAACCACTTCCTCAACTTCCAGCTGACCGGGGTGGAGAGCAACCGCGATGCGGTGGGTGCGCGTGTCACGCTGTACGGTCCCTGGGGCATCCAGATCCGCGAGGTGCGGGCCGGGGAGAGCTACGGCATCGTGTGCTCCTCCACCTGCCACTTCGGGTTGGGGGCGGCCGTGGAGGCGGACAGTGCGGTGGTGACCTGGCCCAGCGGCACGGTGGACCGCCTGTACAACGTGGCCGCGGACCAGTGGGTGGCGCTGGAAGAGGGACAGACCACGCGCGGCGTGGTGGCCATCAAGGCCATGCTGGGCGGCCCCTACGACAGCGGCTCGGGCCTGATGGGCGACGGCCTGCGCAGCCTGGGCCTCGTGCCCCTCACCGAGCCTTACACCGGCCTGGGACGCACCATCGTGGGCCCGCCCGCGCTGCGCATCATCCCCGCGTCGGTGCTGGCCACCACGGGGGCCAACGCCATCGTGGACTGGGTGTGGGCCGAGCTGCGCGACCCGTCCACCCCGGGCGTGGTGCTGGCCGCCAAACCCGCCCTGGTGCAGCGCGACGGCGATGTGGTGGGCCTGGACGGGGAGCGACCGCTGGCCATGGGCCTTGCGGACGGCAACTACCATGTGGCGCTGCGGCACCGCAACCACCTGGGCGTGATGACCGGCGCCGCGCTCGCCCTGAGCGGCACGCCCACCACGATCGACCTCACCCTGCCCGCCACCCCCACCTGGGGCACGGCGGCACGCAAGGACGTGAACGGCACCATGGTGCTGTGGGACGGGAACGCCCGCGCCACCGATGGGGTGATCAAGTATGCCGGCGGCAGCAACGACCGCGACCCCATCCTGGTGGCCATCGGCGGAGCGGTGCCCACGGCCACGGTGACCGGCTATCTGCAGGAGGACGTGAACATGAACGGCGCTGTGAAGTACGCCGGTGGCGGCAACGACCGCGACCGCATCCTGGTGAACATCGGCGGCTCGGTGCCCACCAGTTCGCGCACGGAGCAGCTGCCGTAGCCGGGCGGACCCGGAGGGGTGCGACGGTGATCGGCGCGGTGCGGCTGGTGGTGGAATAGGGGCGGGCCGGGATCAGTCCAGCTTCAGCACGGCCAGGAAGGCCTCCTGCGGCACTTCGACGGTCCCCACCTGGCGCATGCGCTTCTTGCCCTCCTTCTGTTTCTCCAGCAGCTTGCGCTTGCGGCTGATGTCGCCGCCGTAGCACTTGGCGGTCACGTCCTTGCGGAGGGCGCGCACCGTTTCGCGGGCGATGATCTTGGCGCCGATCGCGGCCTGGATGGGGATCTCGAACTGTTGGCGCGGCAGCAGCTCCTTGAGCTTGGAGCACATCTTGCGGCCCAGCTCCTGGGCGTGGTCGCGGTGGATCAGGGCGCTCAGGGCGTCCACGCGGTCGCCGTTCAGCAGGATGTCGAGCTTGATCAGGTCGCTCTCCTTCATGCCGATGGGGTGGTAGTCGAAGCTGGCGTAGCCGCGGCTGATGGTCTTGAGCTTGTCGTAGAAATCGAACACCACCTCGCCCAGCGGCATCTCGAAGGTGAGCTCCACGCGGTCGGTCGTGAGGTAGTTCTGGCCGGTGAGCATGCCGCGTTTCTCGATGCAGAGCGTCATGATGGCCCCCGTGTACTCGGCCTTGGTGATCACCTGGGCCTTGATGTAGGGCTCCTCGATGGTCTCGATGTGCATCACCTCGGGCAGTTCGCTGGGGTTGTGCACCTCCAGCACCTCCCCGTTGGTACGGGTCACCTTGTAGCTCACGTTGGGCACGGTGGTGATCACGGTCATGCCGAACTCGCGCTCCAGCCGTTCCTGGATGATCTCCATGTGCAGCAGGCCCAGGAAGCCGCAGCGGAAGCCGAAGCCCAGGGCGGCGCTGGTCTCGGGGGTCCAGGTGAGGCTGGCGTCGTTGAGCTTGAGTTTTTCCATGGCGTCGCGCAGCTCCTCGTAGTCGTCGGTGTCCACCGGGAAGATGCCGGCCCACACCATGGGCTTCACGTCCTCGAAGCCGTGGATCGCCTCGGCGCAGGGGCGTTCCACGTGGGTGATGGTGTCGCCCACCTTCACCTCGCTGGCCGTCTTGATGCCGCTGATGATGTAGCCCACGTCGCCGGCCTTCACGCCGGGGCGCGGGCTGAGGTCCATCTTCAGGATGCCCACCTCGTCGGCGCCGTATTCCACCCCGGTGTTGAAGAACTTCACCTTGTCGCCCTTGCGGATGGTGCCGTTCAGCACGCGGTAGTAGGCGATGATCCCGCGGAAGCTGTTGAACACGCTGTCGAAGATGAGCGCCTGCAGGGGTGCGTCGGGGTCGCCCTTGGGGGCGGGGATGCGTTCCACCACGGCCTCCAGCACCTTGTCCACGCCCTGCCCGGTCTTGCCGCTGGCGGGCAGGATGTCCTCGCGCTTGCAGCCCAGCAGGTCCACGATCTGGTCCTTCACCTCCTCAGGGTTGGCGCTGGGCAGGTCCATCTTGTTGAGGATGGGGATGATCTCCAGGTCGTGCTCCAGGGCCAGGTACAGGTTGCTGATGGTCTGGGCCTGGATCCCCTGGGTGGCGTCCACGATCAGCAGGGCGCCCTCGCAGGCGGCGATGCTGCGGCTCACCTCGTAGCTGAAGTCCACGTGCCCCGGCGTGTCGATCAGGTTCAGGACGTACTTCTTCCCGTTCAGGGCATAGTCCATCTGGATGGCCTTGCTCTTGATGGTGATGCCGCGTTCGCGCTCCAGGTCCATGTCGTCCAGGGCCTGGGCCTGCATGTCGCGGTCGGCGATGGTGCCGGTCATCTGCAGCAGGCGGTCGGCCAGCGTGCTCTTGCCGTGGTCGATGTGGGCGATGATGCAGAAGTTGCGGATGTGGTCCGCCGGGGCCTGGGACATGGTGGCTGGGAAAAGCGTGCAAAGGTAGCCCGGTACGGGGTTCGGTGGGCCGGGCGGGCCCCGGAGGGGTCAACACGACCCGGTCCCCTCCGCGCCGGTGGGCCCGGGCCATGCCCACCGTTCGCATGAAAGTGGTATTGACCGAAGGGCACGGCCCCGGGAACCTTTGTGTGCCCGCCCGGAATGGAGGGCGGCAATACCAGGGGAACCGCACCGCACCATGAACCGCTCAGTACTTCTGTTCGCCATCCTTGCGCTCGCAGCCTGCCAGAAGGAAGACCCCGCACCAACGCCGACAGGGGGCGGCACCCCGAACGCGTGGACGCCGCCGACCGCCAGCTATTGGAAGATCAACGGGGTGGACAATGGCAGCAGCATGGATGCCGTGAGCGTGAGCACCACCGGGAACGACATGAGCCTGGCCAAGCCCTTTCCGGCGCTTGGCTTCGGGTACTGCCAGCTGCGTGTTTTCTCGAACAACAACAGCCTGAACATCCGGGACAGCGTTCCGGAAGGCGGCCACATCGCGCTGCCCATCACCATCCACAGCACCTCCACCAACGACTCCATCCGGGTGGAACTGGACGTGGAGGACAGCAACAGCGGCACCCAGGGGAACTACTTCTACAGGGCCATCGGCGGCAAGCTGTACATCTCGAAGTCGGGCGGCAAGCTTCGCTATACCAGCGATGGCACCCTGGCCATGGAAGGGGTGAAATACCCCGACATGCAGAGCTACATCTACACCTGTCAGCTTTCCTTCAGCCAGGTGCAACCGTAGGGATGGCGCAGCGCATCCAAGCGCGGCGGCGCAGGCTTGTTGGTGTTTCATTGGTCCCCCGGGGTTGGACGTAGGCTGCGGGGAAGGTTGGAGCGAGCCGCGTTAAGCCTTCGCACACGATGGAGGCGCCCGTCCGGCGGGTCGACGGGGAGCGCCGGATGCAAGAAGGCAAGGGGCCTCGTGTTCCGGCCAACTGCGGGGCGATGGGGACCGGGCTATTCGGACCATGCGAAGGCAGGATCGTATTTTCCGCCCGGAACGCTTACTCCATGCGATTTGCGGTCGTTTTTTTCCTGGCGGGATGTGTAGCGGGCTGCCATCCGCAGGACGAAACTCCTTCCGACCTTGCGGCATGCCTGGAGATGGCGCGAACACCGGATGACCGTGTATCGCTATTGATCACGGCTGCGGAACCGCTGTGGACACGCCGACCCGATTCGGCCACGGTGTTACTGGTACTGGCCGATGCCGAACCGCGGACGGCACTACGGCCGACCACACTCCGCAGGCTGATCGCCGCACGCATGCGTTGGGCCTCCCGCACCAAGGACACGACGGCTGTGGGTTATGGACTTGGTTTGCTACGGGAGATCGGTGACACGGACGAGCTCAGCCGGGCGGCGGCGGAACGGATGCTCGCCCTGGCTTATGCCACGGCAGGTCTGTTCACGCAGGCGGACAGCCTGTTGGAACATTCGGTCGAGGTGACGGAACGGAAGGGGGATACGACCGCTGTCGTCGACGGTCTTCTTGAACGCATGCGGACCACGTTGATGACCGGGCGGCCGACGTTGGCGCTGGCCATCGCGGAGCGCGTGGAACGGCAATGCATGGGCGCATCCGACAGCACGGTCCGCGCCCGCTTCCTGCTGAACCGGGCGAACGCACGGGCCCAGGTGATGCAGATGGACAGTGCGCTGGCCGACCTGCGAAGGGCCGGACGCATCAGTGCCGCGGTGCATGACTCGGTCGGCATGGTGAGCAGCGGTGCCATGCTGGGTTCCTACCTCACATTCCTTGGGCGGCTGGACGAGGCCTCCGGTGCGTTGCTGGAGGCGTACAGCATCGCGGAACGGATCGGGGACGAACACCTGATCGCTCCGAGCGCGTTCAACCTGGCGCTGGTGTACAAGCAGACCAAACAGTATGCGGCCGCCGTACCCCTGCTGGAGCGGGCCTGGCATCTGGCGGAAGCCATCGGCAAGCGCGACCTGACCCCCTTGGCCTATGGGGCTCGGGCGGTGTTATGGGGGGAGGCGGACAGCGTTCAGGCCCGGGTGTTCGGGATCCCCGAGCGGAAGCGCTATGACACGGCGCTCGTGGTGCTGAAGGAAGCCCTTCTCCAGGTGGAACGTACGGGCAACATCCAGTGGGTGGGTGTCTTCGAGGCCACCATCGCCGAGGTCCTGATATCCAAGCAAATGCCGGACATGGCCGAGCCCCATGCGGTGCGGGCCGAAGAGATCACCCGGATGATCGGCGACCAGCACATGCAGGCCATCGCCGTACATACCCTGGCGGACATCGCCTTTGCACGGGGTGAATGGCGCAGGTCCCTGGAGCTCTACGAGCGTGCCGGTGCGATCGACGAGGCCCTGGGCCTGCAGGAGAACGCGGCGTATGTGCTGGACCGCAAAAGCCGCGCACTCGCGGAGCTGGGGCGGCTTCCGGAGGCGTTCGCCACCGGTCGTGCGGCGCTCGATGCGCACAAGGCGTACCTGAGCAAGGAGAACGTGACGGCACTGGCGCGCGGGGAGGAACGCGCCGCGGCCTCTCGACAGCAGCTCGCCGACAGCCTGCGTGCCGCGCAACGCCTGGCCGACGAGCGCGATCAGCGCACCATCGCCGAGCTTGGTGCCTCGCGCAACCGGGCCACCGCATGGGGGGTGGGCGGCTTCGCGCTGCTGGCTCTCGGTGGCGGGGCCTTCGCCTGGCGCACGCAACGCAAGCGCCGCGATGCCGAGGCCGCACAGGCACTGGCCTTGGCCGATGCGCGCACGGCCGGGGAGAAGCGTCGTGCCGCTGAATTCCAGAATGCCGCCCTACGCGCACAGATGGATGAGCACTTCATCAGCAACACACTGAACGCGGTGAACGCCCATCTCTATACTGACCACCCGGATGCGGCGAGCGACCTGCTGGCGCGCTTTGCACAATGGATCCGCAGCATGCTGGAGAACAGTCAGCATGCCGCGATCCCGCTGAAGGACGACATGGAGGCGCTTCGCGTGTACCTGGAACTCCAGCGCATGCGCCTCGGCGGATGCTTCGACTTCACCGTGCAGGTGGACCCGGCGATCGAGGCGGAGCGGGTGATGGTGCCCCCGTTGTTGGTGCAGCCTTTGCTGGAGAACGCGATCGAACACGGGGTGGGGCCGATGGGCACCGGCGGTCACATCACCCTCTCAGCCTACCTGCGGGAAGGAGCGCTGGTCCTGAGCGTGGAGGATAACGGGGTGGGCCGACGGGCCGCACCGGTGGCCGACCGAGGCCGAAAGAAAAGCTCGTTGAGCACGGGGATCATCCGTGAGCAATTGCGGTTGCTGCGCGAACGCACGGGTCACCCGGCGGAGCTGCGTACCATCGATCTGCCGCGAGGCACACGGGTGGAGGTTCTGCTTCCCCGGTAGGGGCCGGTTGCCTGGTGCGGGCCGAGGCGTTCCCGGCCCCGGCGACCGACCTCACAAGACCGCGTGTCGTTGGTTCAATGCACGGAGACCCTCAGCCCCGTTCAGCACCAACGCCGCGCATCCGATGATGTGCACATCATCCGGCGCGCCACATCCATCGCCACGGCACCGCCCGCCCTCAGGAAACCCCAGCGAGCCCGGCACGGCCACCCTGCGACGGGAGAACACCTGTTCCGGGTCGGGGCGCGCCCTTCGGTGCAAGTCCCCGCATGTAAGAACATCCCTGGACCCGATATGCAGGAACGCATGCGAAAGGGACCTCCGCATTTGCGCAGAACACCGCCGTTCTCCATGTGATCCCGGCCACATTCAGGCAGGTTGCGCACAGGAAAAGAGCGTGCAGGTCACCGATCATCGGCATGGAACGAGCAAAATATCACACTGGATCATTGTCCATTCAAGGAACATGAATAGCTTGCCAGCGATGACCCCCACAGCCTACATCGTGGAGGATGAGCCGCAGGCGCGCGAACTGATCCGTGTACTGCTCGCCAAGCGGCACCCCCGTGTGAGGCTGTTGGGAGAGGCTGATGACGTGCACACCGCAGCGGACGAGATCCGTGTCATGGCGCCCCAGATGCTCTTTCTGGACGTGGACCTTGGCGGGCTGGATGGATTCGATCTCCTGCGGCGCATCGCACCGGTGGAGCCATTGGTGATCTTCACCACGGGCCAGGCCGGGCACGCCGTGCAGGCCTTCGATGTGCGGGCGGTGGACTTTCTGGTGAAACCCATCAGCGGACCACGCTTTGATGAGGCGGTGCTGCGTGCGCTGGAGCTCCTCGAGCGGCGGGTGCCGCAGGTGCCCCCGGGCATGGTGGTGAGCGACCGCCGTATCGCGTTGCCCGATGCAAGGGGGCTGACCCTGCTGCCGCTGGACGAACTGCTGTACTGTACCAGCGACAACAACTACACCCAGGTGCATCGGCTGGGCGAGGCGCGGCCGCTGGTGGTGAGCCGGGGCATCGTGGATTTCGACGAGGCGCTGCGCGAACAGGGCTTCGTGCGCATCCACAAACGGCACCTGGTGAACCGCAAGCACATCCGGCGCTACATCAAGGGCGAGGGCGGCGAGGTGATCATGATCGATGGTGCCAACCTGCCCGTGAGCCGCCGCCAGAAGGCCGACCTCATGGAGGCGCTGGAGCGACTTTGAACCGAATTCACGATCGCCCCGACCACGCTCACGATCATCCAGCCGGTACGAGCCGGCACCCCGCATTTTTACCGAACAACAACACCCACGGACCCATGAGAACACTCTTCGCCCTGGCCCTTGCGCTCGGTACGAGCATGATGGCGAACGCCCAAGGCGTGATCACGCGCCAATGGAACGGGCAGTCCTTCTTCTACTATGCAGGCGAACTGCAACAGGTCTTCGACGATGCGGAAACCTCCGTTGGTCAGGACACGGTGATCCTCGCGGGAGGGCAGTATCTGACGACCACCGACCTCTTCATCCGTACCCCGATCGTGCTGATGGGCAGCGGCGTGTTCCCTGACAGCGTGACCGCCTACGGTGGGCGCACCACCATCTCCGGCAGTGGTTACAGAAACCTGCGGATCATGGAGGATGCGGACGGTACGGAGGTGCATGGGATCGCCTTTGTGGGAAGCATCGGCGTGAGGCTCGGGTCGGACCTGGGAACCTCCGATGCGGATGATGTCGTGTTCTCCCGGTGCGAGATCGAGGCTTTGTACCTGGGCTCCGGCAACTTCGGCTCCAATGCGAACAACCCCTTGGTTGAACAGTGCATCATCACCAGCCTGGATCTGAATGAATGCACCGATCCCGCGATCCGCAATTGTGTGATCGGCAGCATGAGCGGTGGGATCGCGACGACCAACGCCCAGGTCGAGCAGTGCATGTTCTTCAACTTCGGATTGAATGCGAACGTTGGGAACGAGTACACCAACTGCATCTTCATTCGCAACCAAGCGAACGCGTTCGTGGCCAATGAGCAGGATGCCATCTTCCGCAACAACCTGTTCGTTGGTCAGAGCGGATTCTCCTTCAGCATCGGGGCCAATGCCACGGATGGCGGTGGCAATGTGAGCGATAGTCCGATCAACACCGTGAACGGGGCCTTCCCACAACTGACCTCCACCAGCTACACGGTATTCGCGCACGGGGACGACTACACCCCGGCGGCACAATGGCTGACCGCGGGTCAGGGGAGCACCCAGGTCGGGATCTACGGTGGCGCACGTCCGTGGAAGGATGGCCTGCTGCCGTTCAACCCGCACTGGATCGAGCTGATCGCGCCGAGCACCACCGTGAACGGCACCTTGCAAGGGGTTCAGATCAAGGCCAGCGCGCAACAACCCTGAGCCATGGGACGCGCGTTCCTTCTATCGGTGCTTCTGGTCCCGATGTGGGCCACAGCCCAGGTGCCGGACCTTTCCGGGTATGAGTACTGGTTCGATCATGCGGACGCGGACAACGAACGGGTGTTCGTACCCTTCACCGCGCCCGGCCAGACCGTTAGCTTGAGCAACGAACAGCTGGCAGCCTCGGCGCTCGGCGTCGGCCCGCATCGTCTGCACCTCCGCCTGCGCGATGAGGCCGGCCGTTGGAGCGGTACGCTGTTCCGTTCCTTTCTGATCCATCCGGTCGGCCCCTTCCAGGTGATCTCCGGCGAATACTGGTTCGACCAGGACGATGCGAACCGGCAATCCTTCAACCTGACCCCGGGCGGCAGCGTGTCCATCACCCTGAACACGACGGCCGGAGGACTTTCGAGGGGCCAACATCGCGTTCACTACCGCCTGCGCGATGACCAGGGGGCGTGGAGCAGTGTGTTGGCCCGAAGGTTCCTGGTGACCGCCGAAGGCCCGCATGAGCTCGTGCTGCTGCGCTACTGGAGCGACCCTGCGCCGCAGAACCCCGGCGACATGACCGAAGTGCCCATCACCCCGGCCGTGCAGGTGCTGGACATCGTTGATGATGTGCTTTTCTGCAATTGGAGCAGCACGGGTCAGACCGACGTGTACTTCCAGGTGCTGGACGGTCACGGGCAGTGGAGTTCGGTGGTCACGCGTGGCATCGATGTGGATGCGGTGAGCGCTCCCCCGGCGGCGACCGCGGTCTCTGGTGCATCCCTGGTGCTTGACAACAGCGCGCAGACCTACACGGCCACCACCGTGCCCGGCGCATCCTACTACACCTGGACCTTGCCGGCGGGCTGGTCGGGCACCGGGACGGGCAACACCATCAACGTGACGACGGGCGCCCCGGGAGAGGACGGCTGGGTGATCGTGGCGGCCGGGAACGGTTGCGGCACCGGGGAGCCCGACAGTCTGTTCGTTACCATAACCGGGACAGGTCTGCCGACCGACGACGCGACCGGCGTCACACTCTTCCCCAACCCCAGCACCGGCCACGTGACCATCGGGCTGCAGGATGCCGCGGTCGTGGAGCGTTACCAGGTGTTCAACGTCCTGGGCGCCGTGGTGCGAGATGAGGCTCCAGCCTCGTCCGACCCCATGTCGATCGACCTCACCGGTGCGGCCGACGGGCTGTACACTGTACGGTTGCTCATGCAGGGCAGGATCACCGATCTGCGAGTGATGTTGAGGCGATGAGACCGATCAAAAATCACCACAACCCGATGATCCGATCGATCCTGCTGGTACTGGGCAGCACCATGGCCCTTACAGGAAGCGCGCAACGCAAGAAAACCCCCACGGTCTACACCCCCCTCACCGAGGTCAGAACCGAGGAGGTGCTGCCCGTGGCGGCCTACATGATCAAGACCTATTACAAGGGCGACATCGACTACCTGGCCTGGGGCGACCGGCACCTGCGCTCGTACTGGATCAACTACTACTGGGGCCTGGGCACCCAATGCCACTTGAAGGCCAACTTCAAAGTGGACGCGTCCAACGGATTGGAGATCATCATGGACCCCGTGGAGATGTACGACACGGACAGCCACCGGTGGATCGGTGCGCGGGAGGACAAGCGTGAGCTGAACATCAAGATCGAGATGGTGGAGCACATCCGGGCGAGGCTGGCCGTGCCGGACAGCGTGCAGAAGGCGAAGGACTGGTTCTACACCAACCTCCGGGTGAACGCATGCTTCTTCGAGACGGCGACCGAGCTCGCCGGTGAACGCTGGTTCGAGGCCTATCTGCGCGACAAGGCCGTGCAGTGGACGCTTCCATTCGATGATGTCAAAGCGAACGCGGTGGAAGGGTACAAGTACGCGGAGCACTTCAGCGGCAACATCTCCAACACTGCGCTGGACCCCAATGCCGATGTGGTGAAGCGGTTCCAGATCGTCAAGTACACCAACTCGGACAAGAACGTGATGAGCAGCAAGGGGTCCGCTCTGAAGGTGTCGGGCTACTTCCGGTCCTTGGCCTTTTCGGACGATCGGTTCCTCATCACCATCACCGACGAGCTCACGGACCCGCTGCCGAAGACCTCGGTCCTGGCCACGGAGACCAAGGGCGGCAGTGCCCTGGAGAACGCCGACAAGTTGAAGAAACTCAAGGAACTGCTGGACGCGGGCATCCTTACCAAGGCGGAGTACGAGGCCGAGAAGAAGAAGCTGCTCGGAACGCCCTGACCCAGGCCGGCACGACCGGCGAGCGACCTTCATGGCCCGCCTGCTACCGCCCCTGCTCTTCGCCGCCGCGCTGGCCTGCCTGTTCCTGGGCTTCGCCGGGCTGCGCACGGGTGAAGGCCCTGCGGGGCAGCAGAGCGGCTGGGACCGGCTGCTGGGCCGTGTGCCCGACCTGAGCCCCTGGGTCATCGGGGATGCGGGCAGGGAGGGGGTGATACCGGAAGCCGGACCGGAGGCGTCGCCGCCGGGTGCGGATGAAAGCACCGCTGACCGGGCGCGGCGCCTTTTGCGTGAACAACGCGCGGTCCGGACCGAGGACGTCAGGGCACGCACGGATCCGGACAAAAGCGGGGGTGGCGTACCGGTGGACGGATGGATGGTGTTGGCAGTGGTCTGTGCCGCGCTGGGCCTTGCTGGTGCGGCACTTCGCGCGGCCTGGGTGCCGGTGGCCTCCACGGCGCTGGGCATTGTGGGCGCCAGTGCATTTGCGATCGGGCATTGGCGATGGGCCGATCGGCTGGCCGAACAGGGCCTTCCTGCATGGCACATCGGCGCGGGCGTGGTGGAGGTCCTGCCGTCCACGGGCCTGTGGGCAGCTACGGGATCCCTGGTGGCGGCGGCCGTCGCCGGTCTGGTGTCCCTGATGCTGCGCGAGCGTCAGCCCTCGAGCCGGTCCGGCACCGCGGTTCCTGCACCACCCCCACGTCCCGCTGCGCAAGCGACCCCGGCGGCACGGCCCCCGCCCGCGGCGGCTGTCGCAAGCACCAACGAACCTCCGCGCCCCGGCGAACAAGAACCAAACGTGCCTGCGGATGAAGACCCGCACCCCGCACGCACGACGCCGACACGCGAGGTGGGTGGCGCACCCCCTGTGTCGGCCCCCGCACGTGTCCCCACTCCGCCTTCAGTACCCGTTCCTGTTCCGGCACACGCTCCTTTTCCCGCTTCCAAACCCGCCTTCACGAACGATCCGCACCGCATGGATACCCCGCACGTCCCCCCCGCGACCCCGCAACCGCAAGGCACCTCGGCGATGGACCTCCTCACCGGCTTCGCCCGACCCTACTTTGCCCTCATCGATGGCGGGGCCTTGTTCCGCAAGCCCTTCCGTATCCTGTACATGGTGTTGGCGGCCCTCAACCTGCTGACCATGCTGGGCGTGTTGGCCGTGATGTTCAAAGGCGGCGTGTCCGGCATCCTCATCGGCCTGTTCGCGATCTTCGGGCTGTGGATCGGCTTCCAGCTGTGGTGGGACCGCAAGGACCGCATCAACCAGTTCGTGCGCCCCGGGTCCGAGTTCGTGGCGCTGCCGGTGTTCGCGCATTTCTTCCAGACCTGCGGTGAGTGGTTCGGCACCCTGATGGCCATCGTGGGCACGGGGGCCTCGCTGGTGATGGCCCTGTTGGGCCGGGGCGGGGGTCATGGCGGCAGTCCGCTGGACATGTTCACGGCCATGGCCGGTGATGCGCCGTTGGCGGGGCTGATCGCGAGCCCGTTGCTGGGCTTCCTCATCCTGATCATCTCCCGGGCCGTTGCCGAGCAGTTCCGGGCGCTGGTGGCCGTGGCCAACAACACGAAGGCGATCGAGGTGAACACACGCAAGGGCTGAGCCGCCGCTTTCCCGATCGGGGCCGCCGCGTTCACAACGCCACATGCCGGTGGCGTCCATGCGCCGGTGCTTTGGGGCATCAAACCACACGCCCCATGACCCCCAAGCACCTCGTAGCCGCATTCTTCTGCGCCACCCTGCTCCACGGTACGGCCCAAGTGACCGTGGCCCCACTGCCCGCCCATGCACCTGCGGACCTGGCCGCAGCGCTGCAGGCCGCCCTGGCTCCGCTGCCTTGGTTCGCCAGCCCCGGCCGGGTGACGGTGACCGACTATGCCGAAGGGCGCCATGGCAGCGGTGCCGCATTGGTCATGGGTCAGGTCCCCGCCCTTTGGCTTGTATTGACCGTGGAGCAGGAGGATGGCCTGGGCAGGGCGGATCGCACGGAACTGCACGTACAGGGCCGGGACCTCATGGACCTGATGGCAGCCTTGGTCGACCGAATGGAGGTCGCCACCACGCGAGCGCAGCGCGTCTCGAAGAACGAGGATGCACCCCTGCAGGCCCGCCGTCCACGCTGATCCACTTTGGATCGTGGATCAACTCCGGCGGAGCATTCGTTCACTCCGGGTCGATCCCACGAACTTTGACGGAATGTGCCGCTCCGCCACCATTCGAACGAACTTCCTGTTCGCGCTGCTGCTGGCCGGTCCGGCGCGGGAGGCGGCTGCACAGTGCAACGTGACGATCGCCAACCCGGTGGTCGCGCCATGCCTGGGGGATACGCTCGCCCTTACGGCATCGGCCAACGGCCAGAACGGACCCTTCCTCTTCGCCTGGACCATCACCGCCGGATCCGGTGTTTTCTCCGCGACGAACACGGCAAACACGCTCTTCAGCCCCTCGACCTCGGGGACCGTGACCGTGCAGGTGAGCGTCACGGACACCAATGGAACGGTCTGCGCCACGGACCTTCACAGTTGGAATGTGACCAACGCCTCCGTGGCTTCGTTGACCTGCACGAACGCCCCTTCGACCACCTTCGACGGCCTGACGACATTCAGGAACTGCACACCACAGAACCAGTTCCTGTTCAATTTCCAGGAGAACGGATCCATCCTGGGCAACGCACAGGTCACGATCGATTGGGGCGATGCGAGCCCGGTGTTCACCTCGACCGGGTCCTGGCCACCCCAGGGGCACCTTTACTCGCCGCCAGGCCTTTACACCATCACCTACACGGTTGACGACGGGGTTTGCGAGGACACGCAATACTACAACGTCTTTCTCGGGGTGAACCCCGGTGCCCAGTTCGGTCGCCCGAACAATGCGCCGGTCTGCGACGGGGCCACGGTGGACTTTCTGATCACGCCGGACGCCACGAACGTGCCGGGCACCACCTATACTGTGTACTATGGGGACGGGTCGAGCGCGGTGTTCACCCATCCGCCGCCGGCCACGGTGAGCCACACGTACACGTCCGGGTCGTGCTCGGGCGGGCCCTACACGGTGACCTGTGGCGGCAGTCAGTTCCCGGTGGTGCCTGCGGCCAATACGTTCACCGCATGCCTTTGCGTGGAGAACCCCTGCGGAGGGTTCCCGCCTACGGCACCGAACATCATCGTCCACGAAGCGGCCGATGCCGGATTCAACGCGCCGACCACGGCGTGCACCACGGCCGGTGTGCCCCTCACCAGCACCAGCACCGGCGGTGTCATCGGGGCACCCTGTGGCACACCATACCATACGTGGTCCATCACCGGCCCGGGGGCGTACAACCTGCAGTCGGGCAACCTGGGACCGTTCGGCAGCACGGCCCTCACGGTGCAGTTCCCGGTGCCCGGCGTGTACACCGTGTCCCTGACGGCCGAGGGTGAGATCTGTCCGGCGGACACGTACGACCAGCAGCTCTGCATCGAACCTCCGCTCGTGCCCACCTTCGACACGGTGCAGGTGGGGTTGTGCAACCCGGTGACGGTGGAACTGCAGAACACCACGGACCTCACGGACAACTGCGGCGTGCTGTGGGACTGGGTGGTGAGCGGCACGGGCAGCTGCAATGCCACGGCCGCCTGGCAATGGACCAGCGGCAATGCCACGAGCGCCTCGCCGGACATCCAGTTCACCGCGCCGGGCACCTACACCATCCGGTTGCGGGCCTACAACAGTTGCGGCTGGGTGCAGAGCGCGCCGGTCCAGGTCGTGGTCCTCGATGACCCGCAGATCCAGATGGGCGGTGCGCTTTCCCTGTGCGAAGGGGATCCTGCGAACCTGTCGGCCACGTACATCACCTGCGGTACGCCGATCACCAGCTACCTGTGGGACATGCCGTCCGCGACGCCCTCAAGCTCCACGCAGCCGACATCCATTCCGGTGACCATCAACACGAGCGGAACGATCACGGTGACGGTGACCAGCCTTTGCGGGACCGTGACAGCGAGCAATCCGGTGACCGCCAACCCCGATCCACCGGCGAGCACGGTGCCCACCGGACCGATCTCCATCTGCCAGGGCCAGCCGCTCACCCTGGGGGCGAGCAATGTGCCCGGTGCCACCTTCGTGTGGACCTCCCCGCTGGGATCGACCTATACGACGGACACCGTGGTGATCCCTGCCGCCGGCCCGGCGGAGGACGGTATATGGACCGTGGTCGCATCCCTCGGTGTCTGCGCAGGACCAGCCTCCACTGTGGAGGTGGATGTCATCCCGGCACCCGTTCTCGGGGTGGTGGCCAACCCCGCGCAGATCTGCGTCGGCGACAGCAGCACCCTGGTCGCTGTGAACGCGACCAGCTACACCTGGTCCATCGGCGGCACACCCGTGGGCACGGGCAGCACCTTGGTGGTGGTGCCGACAAGCACCACCACGTACACCGTGGAAGGCGATGTGGGTGGCTGCATCAGCGAACTGGATGTCACGGTCACCGTCAACCCGCTCCCCGTTGTGGACGCGGGCCCCGACCTCGCCCTCTGCGACCAACCCATCCCTGCGGTGTTGCAGCCGGTGACCACGGGCGGTACGTGGGGTCCTCCGGCCGCGGGTGGCCAGTTCACCCCCAATGGGCAGGGCGTGTTCGCGGTGGGCTATGGCTTCACCGATGCCAACGGCTGCTTCAACAGCGATACGATCACCATCACCGTCGGTCCGCCGCCGACCCCGGTCGTGGCCGGTCCGGACACGCTGGTCTGCCTCAACAGCGGCACTTTGCAACTGGTGGCCGACCAGCCCGGTGGAACGTGGAGCAACAGTCCATGGGTGAACGGATCGGGCGAGTTCACCCCGGGCGCTGTGACCACGGCGTACGTGGTCTACACGTTGGGCGTTGGCAGTTGTGCGGTGGATGACACGGTGGTGGTGCAGGTGGCGCCGGGTGCTATCGTGGACGCGGGGCCCGACGATCAGTTCTGTGTGAACGATCCGCCCATGCAGTTGGCGCCGAACCCGTTCGGAGGTTCGTGGACCGGCAACGGGGTGAGCCTTGGCGGTCTCTTCGACCCCGCGCAGGCCCTCCTCGGCCCCAACGTGCTCACCTATGCCTACCAGGACCCGAACGGTTGCACGGTGATCGACCAGCTCACCATGCAGGTGGACCCGTTGCCCGTGCTGATCGTCACCGACGACACCACCTTCTGCGACCAGCCGATCCCACAGCAGCTGCCTGCCGCCCCCCCGGGTGGCACGTGGAGCGGCCCCAACGTGGACCCCGGAACAGGCATTTACACACCCAACGGCATCACCCCGCCCAACGACCCCGACAGCCTGCTGTACACCTTCCAGGACCCGAACACCCTTTGCGTCAACAGCGCATGGACCCTGGTGACGGTGGTGGCGCCGCCGTTCGTCGCCTTTGCGGGCAACGACACGGCGGCCTGTGTGGGCGATGCGCCCTTCCCGCTGGTGGGTGACGGGTTGGGCGGCGACTGGAGCGGCTCGTTCGTGCTGCCGGGCTACGCCTTTGACCCGGCGGCGGTGGGCACCTGGACGCTCACTTACACCGTCGGCACCGCCTCGTGTGAAACCCAGGACCAGGTGGAGATCACCGTGGACCCGCTGCCGCCCAGCTTTGCCGGCACGCCGCTCACGGTGTGCGTGTACGATCCCGTGCAGACGCTGCAAGGCACGCCCGTCGGCGGGGTGTGGGACCGGCCGAGCACCTTCGATCCGGACACGATGCCGCTGGGCCCCACGACCTTCTGTTACACGTACACCGACCCGATCACGGCGTGCGACAGCACGCATTGCACCACCGTCACGGTGGAACCCCTTCCCGTGGCGGACTTCAGCCTTGCCGACAGTGCCTGTGTGAACACGCTGGTGAACTTCACCAACAACACCGCCTGCGGATGCACCTGGTCCTGGGACTTCGGCGACCTCGGCCTGCCGGGCACACAGCAGGACCCGCAGCACACGTATGCCGTCACCGGCCTTTACACCGTACAACTGGTGGCCACTTCCGGCGCCGGTTGCAGCGACACCATCACGCACCCGCTGGTCATCACCGAGGCGCCCACGGCGCAGCTCACCTGGGTGGTGGCGGACAGCTGTGGTGACGGCCTGGTGCTTGTGACCAACGACCTGGTGATGGCCAACACCACGCACACCTGGTGGGTGAACGGTGCGGTGGTGAGCGGCGCGGTGCAGCCCGCCTCCTTCACCTTGCCGGGCCCGGTACTGGCCGATACGCTGTACACACTGGTGTATGAGCAGGCCAACTTCTGCGGTGCGGACCGGGACACGTTGATCGTGACACTGCACCCGCTGCCCGTGGCCTCCTTCGGCACCGACCAGCTGATCTACTGCCTGGCGGACACGGTCTTCATCGGCAACGACAGTTACGGTCAGGTGGATTCGGTCTTCTGGCAGCTCGGCGACGGCACGGTCAGCACCAGCGGCACACCCACATGGTACCACCAATACGTGCAGGACAGCACCTGGACGATCACCCTGGAGGCGTACAACGAATGCGGGGCGGACACCAGCAGCTCGAGCGTCACCGTGCTGCCCAACCAGGTGACGGCCTTCTTCAGCACCGACACCGTTATCGGCTGTGCGCCGCTCACCAGCACCTTCACCAACTTCAGTGTGGGCGACACGGCCAGCATCTGGTACTTCGGCGACCCGCTCAACACCACGAGCATCAGCACCAACACCGGCTTCACCTATGCCGACCCCGGCACCTATACCGTGCAGTTGGTGGCCCTGGGCTGTGGAGTGGATACGGCCACCCAGGTGATCGAGGTGCTGGCCCTTCCGGTGGTGGATGCGCTCAGCGACCCTTCGGTATGCCTGGGCGACGCGGTGAGCTTCAGCGCCAGCGGCGCAGGTCTCGTAGGCTTGCTCTGGTCCTTCGGCGACGGGACCTACGACTCGATCCCCAACCCCACGCACACCTATACTGCAGCGGGCACCTACGATGTGATCCTGACGGTGGTGAGCAACATCACGCTGTGTCCTTCGGCGGACACGGTGCAGGTGGAGGTGGTGGTGGCGCCGGTGCTGGCTATGAGCGTGGCGGACACGGTTTTCTGCGTACCGTTCGACCTGGCGTTGAGCGCCGTCGGCACCACGGGCAGCAACCTCGCCTACGTGTGGACCCTGGACGGCGACACGGTTTCGTACAGCCCCAGTCCGTTGCCGCAGCCGGTCACAGTTCCCGGCAGCCAGGTGCTTGCGCTCACCGTGGAGGACCTGCTCACCGGCTGCAGGGACAGCA
Source organism: Flavobacteriales bacterium (assembly GCA_013360395.1). Taxonomy (GTDB): domain Bacteria; phylum Bacteroidota; class Bacteroidia; order Flavobacteriales_F; family PHOS-HE28; genus PHOS-HE28. Next base: position 8,567 of record JABWBQ010000041.1, on the reverse strand, counting down.
CGGGCTTCACGGTGGTGGGCCTGGAGACGCCGGTGAGCGGCCTGTTGCTGGAGCCCTACGACCCCTGCGGCGATCCCGCCCAACTGGTGGCCACCAGCAACGCCACACCCGCGCAGGCCACCTTGGCCTGGAGCATCGACGGCCAGCCCGCAGGCCAGGGGCCTATGCTGGCCACGGCCTATAGCGTGCCCGGCACGCACACTCTGGCGCTGGTCGCCGAACTGCCCGGCCCTTGCGCGGACACCGCCACCACGACCTTCACCTTGCTGGAGCGTCCGTTGGCCGGGTTCGACACGGGCCCTGCCTGCCTGGGCCAGGCTGTTCCCGTTACCGACGCCAGCAGCAATGCGGTGGCCTGGTGGTGGTACCTCAACGGGGACTTCGTGGGCAATGATCCCGGGGGAAGCGGCATCGTGCCATCCTTCCTGGGCCCCGACACCATCGCCCTGGCGGTGACCAGCCCCGATGGCTGCCGCGACAGCACCTGGGCGGTGGTGGACGTGAACGCCCCGCCGTTGGCCGAACTGTTGGCCGAAGCCCAGGCCGACTGCGAGACCGTGCTGCTCAGCGCCACCTTCGCGCCCAACAGCACCTATGTGTGGTACGTGAACGGGCAGCCATACAGCGAGGAGCGTTCACCCCCGTACTACCTGCCGCCCGATGCCGTGGACGCCGTCCCCTTCACCCTGGTGGTCACGAACGTGGACAGTTGCAGCAGCAGCGATGCGACCACGGTGTACCCGCCGACCTGTGTCCACGTGCCCAACTCGTTCACGGTGAACGGCGACGGTAACAACGAGCTCTTCTTCCCGGTGGTGTACCCGGCGGTGCGCTTCCGCGAGTTCCGCATCTTCGACCGCTGGGGTGAGATGATCCATCGGTGCACGGGCACGGTGGTCCCGTGGGACGGCACGGTGGGGAGCGTGCGCGCGCAGGACGGCGTGTACGTCTGGCAACTGCGGTACGGTGACGGGCACGGGAACGAATTGGAAAAGGTGGGACACGTGACCTTGCTGCGATGAGGAGAGGCCCATGGGTGCGATGGATGCTCGCCGGGGTGTTGACGACCGGTGCGGTGGCATGTTCATCCCCCGACCAAGCGCTTGAGCCAGGGTCGACCAGCGGGAAAGAAGCGATGGTCGATCCCGAACGCCTCGTTCTGGCCGACCCACGGGCCGCTTCCGTCCTTATTGATTCCCTTGAGCGCGAGGCGATGCACGCGTCGGACACGGACGCGCTGACCCTCGCCCGGCTGTGGAGAGCGAGGTGCCTGGTGTTGATCGACCGCTGTGCAGAGGCGTGCGTTCTGTACCGCGCCGTGCTGGATCAGGGTGCAAGAGTGCCACAGCGGAGGGCCGTTGAGGTCGAACTTGCGAAGGCGTTGACCAGGGCGGGCCGTTTTGTTGACGCGGAGGCCCTTTTGGCCGATCTGGACACGGTCGCGCAGGACCGGGATGACAGCATCGCGCAGATCGCTGCGATCAACGCACGCGGTTCGCTGCAGCTCGCCCGGGCCAGGACCGATGCCGGGGTGGCGCAGTACGCACGGGCCTTGGTGCTCGCCGACCGGATGAAGGTGGACACGGTCACACGGATCGCCCTTCTGCTCGATCAGTGCGCAGGATACGCCTCCGCGACGCAATACGATAGCCTGCTCCACCACGCATATACGGTGCGACGACTCGCACGAGCTGCGCGAGACACGCTGGCGGAGCTCACCGCCGAGCTCGACATCGGCCTCGTGCACGCGAACACGGCGCGTGACTATGCGGTGGCGATGGACCACACCACGCGCGCGGCCGTGCTGGCCCGCGCCATGGGGGTTGAGCGGCAGCGGTTGCTCGCCGAGAGCCGGCTCGCGTACATCGGGTGGGATATCTTGAACGACGACGAGGTGCATGTGCGCTGGAGGAGAACGCTGTGGGAGGCCGAACACGGCGGGTTCGAGCAGATCGCCGTGCAGTCCGGCATCCATCTGGGGATGTTCCTGATGAGCCGTGACAGCATTCGGCTCACCACTTGGGGGATCCCGTTCCACACCCGCTTCGATACGGCGCGCGCATTGATCGCCGCTGCCACGGTTCGCGCCACGCGGCTGGGGAACGAAGAGCTTCTCAACGATTGCCTAGGGGCGGCGGCTTCAGTGGAGAATTACGCCGGGGATCCCCGTGCATCGATCCGGATCGAGGAGCAACAACTGACCCTTGCCCGTAAGGGCGGACGGGTACGACAGCTGGTGAACGCCTACCAGGGGATCGGATCGAACCTGATCGCCCTGCGGGAGTGGCGGAAGGCGATCGTCATGCTGGACAGCGGTTTGGTGCTGGCCCGGGCTCACGATATGCTGCAGTCGATGAACACGCTGCATTACCGGCTTTTTTATTGTCACCAGCAGTTGGGTGATCACGCCGCAGCGCTCGGCCATGTGCTGCAGCGGGACACCTTGCGCGACCGGATCGGCGGGGTCGATATGGCGGCGCGGATGGGGGAGCAACTGGCCGGTCATAGAGCACGGCTGGACAGCCTCTCCCATGTCCAGCAGCTCGCCCTGGAGCGCGCCGAGGCACAGGCCCGCTTCGATCGGCAGCGCACCCGCAACCTGGCCGCCCTGGGCGGGGGGGTGTTCCTGCTCGCTGGTGGAGGCGTCGCGTTCGCGCTGGACCGCCGCCGTCGCCAGGCCCGCTTCGCCCAGCGTACCGCCGAGCTCGAGCGCGAAGCCGCGCGCTTCGAGACCCAGGCCCTGCGCAGCCAGATGAACCCGCACTTCATCTTCAACGCGCTCAACTCCATCGCCGGTTATGTGCAGGGCAACGACCCCGACCGCGCCCAGGCCTTCCTGGCCCGCTTCGCGAAGCTGATGCGGGCGGTGCTGGAGAACAGCCGCTTCGCCGAAGTGCCGCTGGCCCGGGACCTGGAGGTGTTGCGCGCCTACATGGACCTGGAGCGCGTGCGGGCGCAGGGCAAGTTCAGCTACACCATCGCCGTGGCGCCGGATGTGGATGCGGAGGCCGTGCTGGTGCCGCCGCTGCTGGCGCAGCCCTTCGTGGAGAACGCGATCTGGCACGGGGTGGCGGGCAAGCAGGGCGAGGGGCACATCGCCGTGCATGTGGAGCGGGCCGATGGGCTGCTGCGCATCCGGGTGGAGGACGACGGTGTGGGCCGACAGATGCGGCGCAGTGCCGTGAGCAAGGAAAAGACCAGTCTGGGCACGGCCATCACGCGCAGTCGGCTGGACCTGGTACGGAAGCAGAAGGGTGCTCCGGCAGGGTTCCGCTACGTGGATGTGCCGGTGGGCACGCGTGTGGAGATCCACCTGCCGCTGGAGCTCGCCGCTTGAACGAGGGGGCGACGGAAGGGCCATCGTGTCTTGTACTTCCTTTGGACGTTTGGTTCACTGAACGGGGATCACGGATCCACGTGGATGGATACGGATGGGCCGTTCTCTTTCAACGATATCGGCCGAAGTCGTCGCAGCTGGCCAGACCTCGGTTCGGATCCGTACGCATCCGCGTTCTTCCGTGGTGCCGACCGCTCCATCGGATGCGCTGGTAGGCGCATGAATGACCCTGTGGGCAACGGGCGGGTCGGCTTGCGGGCGTCGGGGGGGGGCGGTTATCTTCGGGGTCGCCGGAACGTCCGGGCCCGTACCATGACCGCACCGTCCGCCACCGCTGTGATCATCGACGATGAGGCGGCCTGCATCACCGCCCTGCAGGCGATGCTCGCGCGTCGGCATCCTGGGGTCGCCCTTGTCGGCACCGCCGTGGACGTGCCGTCCGGCGTGGCCTTGCTGAAGGAAAAGCGACCGGACCTGCTCTTCCTGGACGTGGAACTGGGTGACATGACCGGTTTCGACCTGTTGAAGGCCATCGCTCCGCTGCGGCCACAGGTGATCTTCACCACGGCGCACGAGAGCTACGCCGTGAAGGCGATCCGCTTCAACGCGCTGGACTACCTGTTGAAGCCCATCGATCCCGAGGAGCTGGACGATGCCGTGAACAAGGCCGTGCGTGAGCGCGGAGGCCACCTGGCAGCGCCGGACCGCATTGCGCCGCTGCTGGGCACCCTGATGAGCGACCGTCAGCTGGCCTTGCCCGACGCGGGCGGACTGGTGGTGTTGCATCTGGACGACATCCTGTACTGCACCAGCGACAACAACTACACCTCGGTGCACGTGCGGGGCGACAAGAAACCCGTGGTGGTGAGCAGGCCGCTGAGCGAGTTCGATGCCTTTCTGGGCGGGCAGGGCTTCGTGCGCATCCACCAGAGCCATCTGATCAACCGCAAGCACATCCGGCGCTACGTGAAGGGTGAGGGCGGCGAGGTGATCATGGGCGATGGCGCCAACCTGCCGGTGAGCCGCCGCCAGAAGGCCGGGCTGATGGAGGCCCTGGAACGGTTGTAGCCCCGCGGCCCCGCCTCCCTTCCGCCGGATCCTCGGTGCACCCCGCCGGATCCTCGATCGCCATGGAAAGGCCGATGGCACCGATGGACTTTTGATCCGCCAACGCACGATCAACCATCAACCCGATCCGCCATGAACACCATTGCCCGCCTGCACAGAACCTGCATCATCGGGGTCCTTTCGGCCCTGTTCATCATCGGCAGCGTTACAGCGCACGCCCAGGCCGAGGGGCTGGATGCGCACATCCGCGAACTCGACCGGCGGATCGCCCAGGCCGCCGCCGAACAGAACTACGCAGCCGCCGCCGGTCTTCAGCGCGATCGCGCCAACTGGGTCGCCCTGAAGGAAGCCATTGCGGACAACGACGCGGTGCGCATCCTCTCCTTGCAGCAGGCCCTTGCGAACCCTTACGTGTACGAGGCCGCAGGCGCAACAGCCCCGGTCGCCGCACCGCGCACCGGCGCAGGCGGGCCTGAGTTCATGCACCAGGTGTACACCCTGGAGGCCGACGGCAGCTACCGGCCTTTGGAGAAGGAGGAGGGCAGCCGGTCGTCCTCCGGCGGCGGTTATGCCGGATTCGGTGGGCGCGTGTCGTCCATGAAGATCCCCGGCGACCGCTCCAACGTGCGCTTTCCCGTGGGCACCACGCCGCGATTCGTGGTGAAGACCTACCCCGGCCAGGACCCCTCGGACCTGATCGAACTGGTGCGTTTCGAGGTGCGCGGTGCCCGCAAGGACCGTTATGTGGACATGAGCAAGAGCAGTCATGCCTTCCACCACCACAGCAGCAGTGAGGTCACCGACAACCGCGTCCGCATCGCCTTCACCAACCTGGGCGACCAGGTGTACGCGATCACCACGGATTCGGCACTGCCTGACGGCGAGTACGCCTTCCTCAACGGCCAGAAGGTGTTCGCCTTCGGGGTGGGGGAGTAGGTGGGCCCATGGACCTTTCCCGGAGCACCGACACCACGTCCATCACATGGAACGACCCGGAACCATGAAAGCGCACCTGCTCACCATCGTGGCCACTGCCGCGCTCACCTCGGCAGGGCTGGCCCAGCATGCCCGCACGGGTAAGAGCGAGTACTACTGGAACAACACCTGGGAATGGCACTACCAACTCGAACACGAGTTCAACGCACAAGGGTTGGAGGTGCAACGCACGAACAGCCAGGTGAGCCTCATCGATTCATCCTTGTTCTTGGTGGCCATCACGCGTCAGGCATATTCCGCTTCCGGGCGGTTGATCTGGCGCACGACCAGGTCCATCGACATGTTCACCCAGCAGCTCAGCATCGGGGACAGCGTGGCCTTTTTGTACGATGCACAGGACTCCCTGGTCAGTACGACGTCGTTCGCGCTGGGTGGTGGTGCCTGGGCGCCTGTGGCGCGTAGCACCTATTGGCGCAATGCCCTGGGCGCGATGGACTCCATCCTGGTGGACACCAACGCGGCGGGCACCTGGGAGCTTGCAGCACGGATGCTCCTTACGTTGAACGCCCAGGGTTGGATCGCGCAGATCCGATACGACAGCCTGGTGAACAACGGATGGCACACCACCGCGGAGCTGGCGATCACCTACGACACCGACGGTCGTCCGGTGCTCACCGAGCTCACGGACCCCACGCCGTCCCCGAACGAGGGCACACGGCAGCAGTATGGCTATGATGCACAGGGACACCTGGACTCGCTGGTCATGTCCACCAAGCTCCCCGGCGGGGCGTGGCACAGCTATTCCTGTGCGGGGTACGATCCGGCGGGGGACGGGCTTCTCCACCTTCGTTCGTATTACAAGCTGGATACGCTGAGCGAAGACTGGATGCATAACGCCCGGATCACTTACGATCCAGCCACCACCATCCGGGAACACTGGACGGCATTGCTTCGGGCCTTCCCCGACCCGGCCACCGATCGGGTGGCGTTGCCGGACCTTGGCGCGGGTGTCGCGGTGGACCTGATCGGGCCGGATGGGCGCCTGATCCCCGGAAGGCGCACCGATGTGCGTGGTGAGCTCGATATCCACGACCTTGCACCCGGTTTGTATGTCGCCCGGGTCATCATGAAGGACGGCGTGCTCGCCACGACCACTTTCCTCAAACATTGAGACCATGGACCTTCGGACACTTCCGCTCTTCGCTGTTCTGATCGCCTCGCCGTGGAGCGCCCGTGCCCAGGAGGCCACTGCCGGCCCGTGGGGCGGCTTCCATGCGGGCGTGCTGCTGGGCCCCTGCCTCGGCAGCGGCAACACCACCGTGGCCAACGGCACCGACGATCGTTCGCAGGTCTTCTGGAACCCGGCGTTCGACAACGGACGCCTGCGCACCGAATACACCCGGCTGATGGTCGGCCCGGTGTTCGGGGTGCAAGGCGGCTACGACCGGCGGATGGGCAACTTCGTGGTGGGGGGATCGCTGGCCCTGATGCGCTCCGCGGCCAAGGCCGAGGAGCATCACCTGCTGAGCGGGACCTCCCTGTGGTCCAGCGTGTCGGAGGAACGCGAGCAGCGCCTCACCTTCCTGGCCCTGATGCGTGCCCGCGCCGGTGTGGTGATCAAGACGCATTGGCTGGCCTACGGCGGACCGGGCCTTTCCTTCGGCGCGGTGCGCTATGAGTACGATATGGATTCGCCCGGCAGCAGCGACTACCACGATGTGGACGAAGGCCGTGTGGCCGTGGGGTGGAACCTGAGCGTGGGTCTGGAGCGCCACATCTGGAAGCAGCTCAGCGCGCACGTGGAGTACGCCTTCAACGGCATGGGCAAGCGTACCTACGCCACCGAGGCCAGCGGTCGTTCGGCCAACTTGGACACGCACTTCGACGTCACCTTCCGCGACCATTACCACACGGTGCTGCTCGGTGCACGTTGGTATTTCCCGATGTGACGGATCGACAGCCAACGTGTTGAACGGCGCCTCTTCGGCGCCGTTCCGCGTTCCACCGGATCCCCGACCAGGCAGGGGAAGCGGGGGGCAGGGTGCTTTCCACCCATCGCGCTCAGCGGAACCTCCGAATTCACTCGTCATCACGAACACGCAAGCCACCCTCCGTCACCTGTTCCGTGATGGCATGCGGTGCACCGCTTCAAGTCCGCGCACAGGAACCCGCCTTCGGCAACGTCGCCGTCCGGGGTGGCACCGGCCGGGGCGTTCGCGTACTTTCGGACGGAGCATCATGTCCAGCCCCGCCCCGCCCCCCGATCCCAGCCCCGTGTACACGCTGGGCAAGCTGGCCCGCGCCGTGCAACGGCAGATCGAGGCGGCCGCCGGGGGGCGGAGCTACTGGGTGCGGGCCGAGGTGGCCGGCCTGAAGGAAAAGGGCCACGCCTACCTGGACCTGGCCGAGGACCGCAACGGCGAACGGGTGGCCGTGATGCGTGCGGTGATCTGGAAGGATAAGCTGGCCCGCATCCGTGCCGAGCTCGGTGCGGATGCCGACGCCATCCTGAAGGAAGGGGTGGAGATCCTCTTCCAGGCCCGCGTGAACTACCACCTGGTCCACGGCTTGAGCCTGACGATCGAAGCGGTGGACCCGACCTTCAATCTGGGCGCACTGGAGCGCCGCAAGCAGGCCACCCTGGCCACCCTGCGGCAGGAGGGCCTGATGGACCTGAACCGCCTGCTGCCCGTGCCGCGCGTGATGCAGCGCATCGCATTGGTGACCTCGACGGGCTCGGCCGCCCATGCCGACTTCACCCGCCACCTGGCCGACAATGAGCACGGCTTCCGTTTCCATGTGCGGGTGTTCAACACGGCCGTACAGGGCGACAATGCGGCCTACGAACTGGGGCGGGCGCTGGCGCGGATCGACGCTTCCCGCTTCGATGTGGTGGTGCTGGTGCGCGGTGGCGGCAGCAAGCTGGACCTGGAGGCCTTCAACGACCTGGACCTGGCGCGGGCGGTGGCGCGCCTGCCCCTGCCGGTGCTCACCGGCATCGGGCACGATGTGGACACCACCGTGCTGGACCACCTGGCCAACCGCGCCTTCAAGACCCCCACCGACGTGGCCGATCACCTGGTGGACCACGCGCAGACCTTCGTCCAGGCACTGCTCGAGCGCATGACCCTGCTGCGCCACCGGGTGCTGAGCTCCTTCGCGCGGCGGCGCACCGTGCTGCTGGCACGTGCCGGACAGCTGGCCCACGCCGCCGGTGCCCGCGTGC
>JABWBQ010000040.1 GCA_013360395.1 Flavobacteriales bacterium | reverse complement strand
CTCGACGCGCTGGCCTGGCGTGAGCGCCACGGTGCAGCCCCCGCCCTGTCGCGCAGCGGCAGCCCCACCCGCGGCTTCGACCTGCACCACCACCGCCTGGAGTGGACGCTGGACCCCGCGGTGAACTTCATCAGCGGCACGGTGCGCAGCCGCTTCGTCGCCACCGCCCCGCTGAGCACCCTGGTCTTCGACGCCGACACGGCCCTGCACGTGAGCGCCGCGCTGCACGGCAACGACCCGCTCACCTTCACGCACACCACCGACGGCCTGCTGCTGATCGACCTGCCCGCACCCCTGACGCCCGGCACGGCGGACAGCGTGACGGTGGTGTACAGCGGCGCCCCCAGCGGCAGCGGCTTCGGCTCCTTCGCCGTGGGCACCCCGCAGGGCAACACCGCCCAATGGACGCTGAGCGAACCCTACGGCGCACGCGACTGGTGGCCCTGCAAGCAGGACCTGCACGACAAGATCGACTCCATCGACGTGTTGCTCACGGTGCCCGCGGCCTACGAGGCGGTGAGCAACGGGGTGCTGCTGTCCGTGACCCCGGTGAACGGCGGCGTACAGCGCGTGCACCACTGGCGCCACCGCCATCCCATCGCCTACTACCTGATCGCCACGGCCACCTGCGACTACACCGTGAGCCAGACCCTGATCCCCCTGGTGGGCGACACGGTGGCGATGTGGACCTACGCCTATCCGCAGGACGACTACATGGCGCAGCTGGTGGCCGGCGACGTGGCCCAGCAGATGCCGTTCTACAGCAGCCGCTTCGGCAACTACCCCTTCGCCGACGAGCAATACGGCCACGCCCAGTTCGGCTGGGGCGGCGGCATGGAGCACCAGACCATGACCTTCATGGGCGGATGGAGCTACGAACTGGCCGCCCACGAACTGGCCCACCAGTGGTTCGGCGACAAGGTGACCTGCGGCAGCTGGCAGGACCTGTGGCTCAACGAAGGCTTCGCCACCTACCTCTCGGGCCTGTGCTACGAGACCCTCGCACCGCAGTACTGGCCCGGCTGGAAACAGGCCCAGGTGGCCGACATCACCAGCCTGCCCGACGGCAGCGTGCTGGTGAGCGACACCACCGACATCGCCCGCCTGTTCAGTGCTCGCCTCACCTACCGCAAGGGCGCCATGGTGCTGCACATGCTGCGCTGGCTGTGCGGCGACAGCGCCTTCTTCGCCGGTTGCCGCAACTACCTGAACGACCCCCTGCTGGCCTACGCCAACGCGCACACCGCCGACCTGCAGGCCCACCTGGAGGCCGCCAGCGGCCTGGACCTCGACGGCTTCATGGCCGATTGGTACACCGGCCAGGGCCACCCCAGCTACACCGTGGAATGGACCCAGGACGGCGCCGGCAACGTGTCCCTGCAGCTCTTCCAGAGCAGCTCGCACCCAAGCGTGGACTTCTTCGAGCTTCCCGTGCCCCTGCGCTTCAAGAACAACGCACAGGACAGCCTGGTGGTGCTGGACCACGATACCAACGGACAGTCCTTCAGCCTGTGGCTGCCCTTCCAGGCGGACAGCGTGCTGCTGGACCCGGACACCTGGCTGATCAGCGGCCAGAACCTGGTGCTGCGCGTACCCTCCCTCGCCCAGGCCGACGGCCGTGCCGTGCTCTACCCCAACCCCACCACCGGCGATGCGCTGCTCTACCTGGGCGGCACCCACCAAGGCCTCGCGGAAGTGCGCATCCACGACCTGCACGGCCGCCTGCTGCGCCGCCTGCCCGACCGGCCCATCACCGACCGGCGCATCGCCCTGCCCGTGGCCGACCTGGCCGCCGGCATCTACCTGGTGGAGGCCGCCGGCACCCGGGGCGTGCTGGTGAAACGCTGAGCAACGCCGTCGGAAAGGCCCCTTGCCGCCCGCCGAACGCTACGGCAACTGCTCCGTCCGCGTGCTGTTCGGCGTCGTGCCGCCGATGTTCACCAGGATCGGGTCGCGGTCGTTGTTCGGACCGGCGTACTTCACCTGGCCGTTCATGTTCACATCGTGCGCACTGTACACGTTGTTCACCACGTTGTTCGGCGTGACGCCAGCCACCTCACTTGGATCCTTCGCGGGACCTTCGATGGTGTCTGCCGCGGCCATGGCCGCAGGTCGCCCGCTCAGTGCGGCACCCGGCCCTCCAGCATGCGTGCCACGTACTTGCCGAGCACGTCGAACTCCACGTTCACCGCATCGCCGCTGCGCATCGCATGGAACACCGTGTGGTGGTAGGTGTACGGGATCACGGCCACGGCGAACCGGTCGGCGTGCAGGGCCGCCACCGTGAGGCTCACGCCGTTGAGGCAGATGCTGCCCTTCTCCACCACCAGGTGCCGGTGGGCGGCGTCCAGTTCGAAGACGAAGCGCCAACTGCCCGCCTCCTCGCCGACCTCCAGGCAACGGGTCACGGTGTCCACATGGCCCTGCACCAGGTGCCCATCGAGGCGGTCGCCGAGGCGAAGGCTGCGTTCCAGGTCCACACCATCCCCGGGGCGCAGGGTGCCCAGGTTGGTGCGCGCCAGGGTCTCCCGCACGGCCGTGACCGTATGGCCCCCGGCGCCGGTGGCCACCACCGTGAGGCAGACCCCGTTGTGGGCCACGCTCTGGTCCACCCGCAGTTCGGGCGCCATGCGTGCGGCGATGTCCAGGTGCACGTTGCCGCCTTCGCGCCGCACGGCCGTCACACGGCCCACTTCCTCCACGATGCCGGTGAACATCAGTTCACGCCGCCGCTGCCCTGCCCGCGCAGGATGTGGACGTATCCGTTGAGCTGCACCGTCTCGGGTCCGTGGAGCCGCGCGAAGGTCACCGTGCAGAGGTAGAAGTACACCCCGTCCGGACAGGGCTCCCCGCTTGCCTGGTTGGTGCCGTCCCAGCCGATGGCCGGGTCCTCCGTGTTGTACACCACGTTGCCCCACCGGTTGAACACCTGCAGCGCGATGCGCTCCACCCCGCGGTAGGGGAAGGGGATGAAGCGGTCGTTGGTGCGGTCGCCGTTGGGCGTGTACACGTTGGGCAGGGTGTACAGCGGGCAGTTGTCCGCGCACAGCGTATCGCTCAGCAGGCTCTCGTTGCCCACGCTGTCCGTGGCCGTCACCGCATAGCAGCCCGCCACGCTGTTGCCGTTCACGTGGGTGAAGGTGGTGTCCGTGGCGCCGAAGAGGGTGGCGATGGGCACCAGGGTGCCGCCGAGCGAGTCGGTGAACCAGATGGTGTAGGACCAGGTGTCGTCCGCACAACTGTTGTCGGGGTTGTTCCAGGCCAGGGCGTTCAACGGCTGCTCGCAATCGCTCTCCAGCACGAGGGTGGGGGCGCAGGGCGGCGTCAGGTCCACGGGTTCGGCGCAGGCCTCCTGGCTGTGGTTGGTCAAGGGCGCGATGACGGAAGGATCGCCGTAGGCGCCGCTGGTGCGCACGCGGTAGCAGTAGGTCCGCCCGTTCACCAGGCCGGTGTCCGTGTACAGCGGTGCGGTGGTGGTGGCGATCTGCACCCATTGCGTGCCGTCGAAGCGGTCCACGGCATGGCTCGTGTTCGTCCACGGCACGGCGGCCTGCCAGCTCAGGTCGATGCGCTCATCGTCCGGCGCCAGGCTCAGGTACACGCTCGAGGCGGGGTCGCTGCTGCCGATGCGCACCGCGCCCCCCGAGCCGTGCAGCTCCACGCGGTAGGTGTGCGGTTGGCCCGCGGTGTTGAGGCCGTTGTCCACGAAGGTCGTGTCCGGGTGCCGCAGGAAGGGATGCGTTGCGCTGGTATGCACCAGGGTGCCGGCGTTGCCGAAGCCGTCGCCGCGGTACAGCTTGAACAGGTAGGGCCCCGGGTGCGCCACGGTGTCCAGCTCCAGGGCATTGGTCCAGTGCACGGTGTCCCGGCCGGCCGTGCCGTCGGTGAGGCCCACGCTCACCTTGGTGATCAGCGGCACGGTGCGCTCCAGGAAGGCGCAGACCTCCGTGCTGGCGTAGCTCTCGGCCCCGTCGGCGAAGTAGGCCGTGATGCGGTAGCAGTACTGCACGCCGAAGAGCACCTGGTCATCGGTGAAGGTGGTGGTGCCGCTGCCCGCCACGGTGCCGATGAGCTGATAGCCGGTGTAGGCCGGCACGCCCGTTTCGCAATGCGCGGGGGTGAAGGGGAAGGGGCCCGCCCGCCGGTGGATGCGGTAGCCCGCCGCGTTGGTGCACACGCTGGCGTCCCAGCCCACCTGGATGGCGTCCACCAACGGTGCGGCCGTGGGGTTCTGCGGCGCGGGCGCCACCACGGTGATGTTCATCGGCTCATAGTCCTCCAGCACCACCGGGGTGCCGTTGTCGCTGGCGCGGAACACCACCTGGTAGGGTTGCAGCCGCACGTGGGCGCAGGCCGTGCTCCAAGTGAAGACGCCGCTCACCGGGTTGTCCGGAGGACCGGCCTGGAAGGTGGCCGGGCTTTGTTGCAGCACCATGGGGCCGCCCAAGGCCGTGAGGGTCACGTTCTGCGCCGCATCGGGATCGCTGGCCTGCACGTCCACGGTGAGCACCGTGCCCGCCACCACGCACGTGTCCGCGACCGGGTCCACCACCGGCGGCTGGTTACTGCACGGGCCCACGGTCACCTGCATGTCGCGCACCACCCAGCCCACTTCGTAGGGGATCCCGTTCACCTTGCGCCACTCCCGCACCCGGAAGGCGATGTTATACTCCCCGGCCAGTTGCGGCGAATCCCAGAACAGGGTGCCGTTGAGCCCGTCGATCAGGAAGACATCGGCGGCGGGGGCCACCGCGTCGGGGTACACGTAGCCGGCGATGGGATCGCAGCCCACGCCCGCGCACACCAGCAGCTCGTAGCTCAGGCTGTCGCCGTCGGCATCGAAGGCCACCGAGTTGTGCGCCCACAGCGTGTTGAGGCAGGCGTCCTGCAACGGGCTGTTGAGGAAGTTCACGCTGCAGTTGCCCCCGGTGAGCGGGCCGATGGTGAGCATCGACTTCACGCAGAAGGTCTGGTTCACCGAGTTGGGGATGTTGAGCACCCCCTCGTTGCGGTTGGGGTCCTCGAAGCTCAGGATGTACTGGCCCGGGCCGTTGTACACGTGCACACCCTCGTACACGTTGCGCTGGGCGTCGGCACCGATGATGGCGGTGATGGACACGCGCGGCAGGGTGTCGCTGGAGCCGTCGCCCCAGAAGATCTCCAGCTCGGGCCGGTCGGCCGGGGCGCTGGTCTTCGAGTGGGTGATGATCTGCACGAAGTACCGCAGCGGGTTGTCAGGGTCCACGCAGTACACGATCTCGCCGGCGCGGTTGTGCGTGGCCCGTGCGCCGAAGGCGGCCAGCAGGGCCAGCAGGGTCAGGAACGGGCGCAGGCGGGGCATCATCGTGCAAAGTTCGCCATTTCGGCCCGGCATGCGGAGCAAAGCCACGGCCGGTGGGAATGGAACGCGCAAGGGCGGCACCTGTTGCACGGCCGGAGGGGGGTGCCGGGGCTGGCTATCTTTGGCCGGGCCGCCTTCCTGCGGCCTTCACCGCCCCATGATCACCTTCGAGAAGGCGTCCAAGCCGACCGGCGGCGCCGACACCCTGGCCCTGGTGGCCGGCAAGGCCCGGTTGCGCGAGCTGGAGCTCGACCGTGCGGACCAGCACTACCTGGGCAGCCAGCTCGGCCAGGAGGACGGCCTGGCGGCCGTGGACGTGAGCGGCCGCCTGGTGCTCGCCCACGACCCCGCCAAAGCCCCCCGGCCCGAAGTGCTGGAGAACGCCCGCCGCGCCGGCGCCCTGATGGCCGAGCGCCTGGCCGCCGCCAAACGCACCGAGGCCCAGCTGGTGGGCCTGCACGACGACACCGACCTGTTGCTGGCCCTGGCCGAGGGCATCGCCCTGGGCGCCTATGCCTTCGGCAAGTACAAGACCGGCAAGGCCCCCGTGGCCCTCAAGCGCATCCGCATCGTGCATCCGGACATCGACCGCCGCACCGTGGACCGCCTCAACGACCTGGTGGGCGTCGTGGGCGCCGTGCGCGACCTGGTGAACGAGCCGGCCAGCGCCCTGAACGCCGTGCAGCTGGCCAGCGAACTGCGCACCCTGTGCCGCAACGCCGGGGTGAAGTACCAGATGCTGGACAAGGCGCAGATCGAGGCCATGGGCATGGGCGGCCTGCTGGCCGTCAACAAGGGCAGCGTGGACCCGCCCACCTTCAGCATCCTGGAGCACAAACCCCGGAAGGCCGTCAACGCCAAGCCCATCGTGCTGGTGGGCAAGGGCGTGGTGTACGACACGGGCGGCCTGAGCCTTAAGCCCACGCCCAACAGCATGGACCACATGAAGTGCGACATGGCCGGCGGGGCCTGCGTGGCCGGGGCCATCGCCGCCGCCGCCCTGCTGGAACTGCCCGTGCACGTGGTGGCCCTGGTGCCCGCCACCGACAACCGGCCCGGCGGCAACGCCTTCGCCCCGGGCGACGTGGTGCGCATGCACAACGGCCTCACCGTGGAGGTGATGAACAGCGACGCCGAGGGCCGCATGCTGCTGGCCGATGCGTTGAGCTACGCCGAACCGTACGGCGCCGAGACCATCATCACGGTGGCCACCCTCACGGGCGCCGCCGCCCGCGCCATCGGCACCCAGGGCATCGTGGCCATGGGCACCGCCGACGATGCGGTGTTCGACCGCCTGAAGGCCGCCGGCGACCAGGTGCACGAGCGCATCGCCCACTTCCCCTTCTGGAAGGAATACGACCGCGAGCTCGACAGCGACATCGCGGACCTGAAGAACCTGGGCGGCGACAGCGCGGGCATGATCACCGCCGGCAAGTTCCTGGCGCGGTTCACCACCCGGCCCTACATCCACCTGGACATCGCCGGGCCGGCCTTCCTCACCCGCCGCGACGGCTACCGCCCCAAGGGCGGCACCGGCACCGGTGTGCGCCTGCTGGTGGAGTTCCTCCAACGCCGCGCCAAGGCATGAGCACCGAACGCCGCCCCGTCCGCGTGGGCATCAGCTGTGGCGACCTGCAGGGCATCGGCATCGAGGTGGTGTTGAAGACCTTCGAGGACGCCCGCATGCTCCAGGAACTGACACCCGTGCTCTATGCTTCGGCCAAGGCCGTGAGCCTGCACCGCAAGCAGCTCGGCCTGGAGGAGGTGCAGTTCCACCGGGTGAACGATGCGGCCGACGCGCTGCCCCGCAAGCTGAACCTGGTGAACCTCTGGGACGATGAGCTGCCGCTGGAGCTGGGCCGCCCCAGCGGACCACTGGCCGCCTACGCCATCCGCAGCCTGGAGGCCGCCACGCAGGACCTCGCCGCCGGCAAGACCGACGTGCTGGTCACCGCCCCCATCGACAAGCACAGCATGGCCGCCGCCGGTTTCGCCCATCCCGGGCACACCGAGTACCTGGCCCACGTGGCCGGGGTGGACCAGGTGCTGATGGTGCTGGTGGCCGACGGCCTGCGCGTGGGCACCGTCACCGGCCACATCCCGCTGAAGGACGTGGCCACCGCCATCACCACCGAGCGGATCGTGGCCAAGGCGAAGCTCTTCCACCAGAGCCTGCTGCGCGACTTCGGCATCGTGACCCCGCGCCTGGCCGTGCTGGGCCTCAACCCGCATGCGGGCGACGGCGGCGCCCTGGGCAGCGAGGACCGCGAGCGGATCCTGCCCGCCGTGCGCCAGCTGGCGGCCGAGGGCATCGCCGCCATGGGCCCCTACGCGGCCGACGGCTTCTTCGGGAGCGGTGCCTACCGGCATTTCGACGGCGTGCTGGCCATGTACCACGACCAGGGGCTCGCGCCCTTCAAGGCGTTGAGCTTCGGCCATGGGGTCAACTACACGGCCGGCCTGCCCATCGTGCGCACCAGCCCCGACCACGGCACCGGGCTGGACATCGCCGGCCAGGGCGTGGCCGACGAGGGCAGCTTCCGTCATGCGGTGTGGCTCGCCGTGGACGTGTTGCGCGCCCGCGAGCACTTCAAGACCGTCGGCGCCAACCCCCTGCAGCCGCAGAAGCGCGAGAAGGAGCGCAAGGAGCGGGCCTGAGGGAGGCTTCCGGCCCGGTCCTTGTGCCATTCACAGCGCATCGTGGACGACCGGCCCGCATAACAAGCCGGGGCGCCTTGCGTATTAACCTTACTTTGTCCTTGACCATGAACGCCTTCCGCCTTCCGACGGGACCCGCCACCGCCCTGCTGCTGTGCGTGGCCCTGCCCCTGGCGAGCGCCGCCCAACCGGCCCAGGACGCTGCCCCACTGCCCGCCGACGACCCGGTGCTGCAACGCTTGGACGACCTGGCCCACCTGCCCTGGGTGATGAACGACAGCTTCACGGCCGATACCGCCACGTTGAACGTCCACGGCTTCACGGCCGAAATGGTGCCGGCCTATCCGGCCGAGGAGATGCGCCGGCGCCTCACGGTACTGGACCACCGCACCCCCTTCGCCCTCACGTACAACACCGTGGTGCAGTCGTACATCGACCTCTACGCCGTGCGCAAACGCGAACAGACCAGCCGCATGCTCGGCCTGGCCCAGCTCTACTTCCCGGTGTTCGAGGAGGCCCTGGAGCGCCATGGCCTGCCGCACGAGCTGAAGTACCTGGCCGTGGTGGAGAGCGCCCTGCATCCCGGCGCCCGCAGCCGCGCCGCCGCCGTGGGCCTCTGGCAGTTCATCGTGGGCACCGGCAAGCTCTATGGCCTGCGCGTGGACAGCTACGTGGACGAGCGCAGCGACGTGTACAAGAGCACCGAGGCCGCCTGCCGCTACCTGAAGGACCTGCACCGCGTCTTCGGCGACTGGGAGATGGCCCTGGCCGCGTACAACTGCGGGCCCGGCAACGTGAACAAGGCCATCCGCCGCAGCGGCGGCCGCATGGATTACTGGGCGGTGTACGACCACCTGCCGCGGGAGACGCGCGGCTACGTACCCGCCTTCATCGCCGTCAACTACATCTTCGAGCACGCCGCCGACCACAACCTCTACCCCATCGCGCCCAACTTCTGCGCCTACGAGGTGGACACCGTGCAGGTGTGCTATCCCCTGACCCTGGCGGACCTGGCGCGCTTCACGGGTTCGGACGAGACCATGCTGCGCGAGCTGAACCCGGTGTACAAGCAGGGCTTCGTGCCCGACCCGGACCAACCCGCCACGCTGTACCTGCCGCGCGACGTGGTGGGTGCCTTCCTGGAGCGTGAGGACAGCCTGCGTTTCCGCTACCTGGCCGGCATGGCCACGCCTGTGGCGCCGCAAGCCGCCGCGGCCGTTCCACAAGAGCTCGTGGTGCGCACCCATGTGGTGCGCCGTGGCGAATCCCTCGGGCTGATCGCCTCGCGCCATGGGGTCACCGTGGCGCAGCTGAAGGCATGGAACGATCTGCGCGGCGACCGCATCAGCCCCGGGCAGCGGCTGCGCATCGAACGCCCGGCGACCGCACAGGCCCAGCAGGCCCCTCCCCCGGCACGGCCCGCACAGGCCGACGCGACACCCAAGCCGGCGGTGGAGGATTACATCTACCACACGGTGCAGCCGGGCGACACTTTGTGGGGCATCGCCCAACGCTATCCCGGGGTTACCGTGGAGGACATCAAGCGGCTCAACCAAGGGCTCAGCACACGGCATCTGTCCCCGGGCAAGAAGATCAAAGTGGCCAAGCAACCAGGCTGACCGGCACACGTGCTTGAAGGCCAGGCAATAGCCATTGTCGCTGTCGCGTTTTTTCAACAGGATGAACGCCCCTGTTCAAAAATCGCACGCCCCGACCCCTGCGGCTCGCGCTACTTTTAGGGTGTCCCACCACCCCATGGAACGCCCCGACATCCGCGAGCTCTACCACAAGCACTGCCGCTTCAAGCTGCGCTCGGGCAAGGAGGTCTTCGGCGTGGTGTGGGAGGTGGACAGCGGTGGTGCGCAGCGCATCTTCTTCGCCAGCGTGCACGACTACGAGCGCTTCCAGCGCGACCCGCAGCAGCCCGTCTCGGTGATCCCGATGGTGCCCGAGGAGATCGTGCATGCCGAGCGCATCGCCATCTGAGGCGGACGGTCACGGCGCACCCCCGGCAAGCCCGGCCTGCCACAGCAGGAACGCATAGTCCAGGGCCACCTCGCGCAGGCGCTCGAAACGCCCGCTGGCCCCGCCGTGGCCCGCATCCATGTTGGTGTGCAGCAGGATCGGTGCATCGCCGCGCTGATGGTCGCGCAAACGCGCCGCCCACTTGGCCGGCTCCCAGTACTGCACCTGGCTGTCGTGGAAGCCCGTGGTGATCAGCATCGCCGGGTAGGCGGCGTCCTTCACGTTGTCGTACGGCGAATAGGCGAGCATGCGCCGGTAGGCCGGCTCCTCCTTGGGGTCGCCCCACTCGTCGAACTCACCGGTGGTGAGCGGGATGCTGTCGTCCAGCATGGTGGTCACCACGTCCACGAAGGGCACTTCGGCCACGATGCCCTTCCAGAGATCGGGCCGCAGGTTGGCCACCGCGCCCATGAGCAGGCCGCCCGCGCTGCCACCCATGGCGAACAGGCGGGCGGGGTCGGCGTAACGCTCCTTCACCAGGTGCTCGGCACAGGCGATGAAGTCGGTGAAGGTGTTCATCTTGTGCTCCATGCGCCCATGCTCGTACCAGGCGCGGCCCAGCTCCTCGCCGCCGCGCACGTGGGCGATGGCGAACACGAAGCCGCGGTCCAGCAGGCTGAGGCGTGCGCTGCTGAAGGTGGGCTCCACGCTGATGCCGTAGCTGCCGTAACCGTAGAGCAGTGTGGGCGCCGTGCCGTCGCGTGCCGTGCCCTTGCGGTACACCAGGCTCATGGGCACCTGCGTGCCGTCCCCGGCCGTGGCCCGGATGCGCTCGCTGACGTAGTCGTCCGCATGGAAGGTGCCCAGCACTTCCTGCTGCTTGAGCAACGTATCGGTGCGGGCGCGCATGTCGTGCTGGTACACCCCACTGGGCGTGGTGAGGCTGGCGTAGCCGTAGCGCAGCAGGTGCGTGTCCCACTCCGGATTGGTGCCCGTGTAGGTGACGTAGGCCGGATCGTGGAAGGCGATCTCGTGTTCTTCGCCCGTGCTGAGCCGCCGCACCCGCAGGTGGGTGAGGCCATCGCGCCGTTCGCTCACCACCAGGTGGTCGCGGAACAGGTCCACGTCCTCCAGCAGCACATCCTCGCGGTGGGCCAGCACTTCGGTCCAACGCTCCATGTGGGCGTGGTCCGCCTCGGCGCAGCGCATCAGGCGGAAGTTGCGCGCCTCCCGGTTGGTGAGGATGTACCAGTGCCCGGGCGTTCCGTCGTGCGGGGGAACGTGGAAGATGCTGTGCTCGTGCTCGGGCCCGCGCGGCAGGAAGGGGGTGAACGCGTCCAACGGCCGGTCCACCGGCAGCAGCCAGTGCTCGCTGGAGAGGGTGCTCTCGGTGGTGATGATCACGTAGCGGTCGCTGCGGCTGCGGTACACCTCGCAGCTGAAGGCGGGATCCTTCTCGTGGAAGACCTCCACATCCTGCGCGGGATCGGTGCCCAGCACATGGCGGAACACTTTGTAGCTGCGCAGGGTGCGGTCCTTCCGGGTGTAGAAGAAGGTCTTGTCGTCGGCCCAGGCTCCGCCGCCATCGGTGCGGGCGATGGCATCGGGCAGGTCCTGGCCGGTGGCGAGGTCGCGGAAGCGGATCAGGTACTGGCGCCGGCCCACCGTGTCCACGCTGTAGGCCGCCAGCCGGTTGTCCGGGCTCGGCTCGTAGTCGCCCAGGTCGAAGTACTCGCTGCCCTGGGCCATCGTGTTCTCGTCGAAGATGTCGGTGAACACCTCGGGCACGCGGTCGCGGTCGGTGCCCACGGGCGCGCGCATGTGGATGGCGTATTCCCGGCCCTCTTCGTAGCGGTGGTTGTACCAGTACCCGTTCTCGCGGTACGGCACGCTCAGGTCGGTCTCCTTGATGCGGGCCCGCATTTCCTTGAACAGGTCCTCGCGCAGGCCGTCCACCGGAGCGAGCATGGCGGCGGTGTACGCGTTCTCGGCCTCCAGGTGGGCGATCACGCGGCGGGCATGGTCATCGGGCGTGGCCGCTTCGCGCTGCGCCTCGGTGAGCCGCATCCAGAAGTAGGGGTCCTGGCGGGTGTGGCCGTGGGCGGTGATGGCGTGCGGCACGCGCTCGGCGGAAGGCGGTCGGGAGGCGGTCATCCGGGTCGGTGCGTCGGTGCAGGCGGCCATGGCCAGCAGGCACACCAGGGGTGTAAGTGGGCGGGGGGCCATGGTCCTTGGTCGGGGGGCCGAAGTTACCTGCGGGTCAGCCAAGTGCCTGGTGGAGCACGTCGGGCGAGCGCAGCTCCGGCGCGCCGGGCACATGCAGGCGCACGTAGCGCAGCAGCAGGTCGAGCAGCTCGCGGCGCTGGCCGGGTCGCATGGCCTGCGGCGCGGGTGCGTCCAGCGGGCCGGGCAGCCATGCCGCGAAGAGCGCGGTGAGCGGCGGGGTGATGGCCTGGGCGTGCAACGGCAGGTCGTTGGTGAAGCGCCCCTCCACCAGGTCGAAGTAGGGTTCCGCTCCATCGGGCGGCGCCGGAGCGAACCCCAGTGCGGTGGCGTAGCCCAGCAGGAAGCGCACGGGCAGGTCGCGCACCTCTTCGGCCGTGTCCAACAGGTGCAGCGCTTCCTGGAGGAAGGACCAGAGCCCGGGGTCGCCGGCCTCCTCACGCAAGGTGCGCGCCAGCAGCTCCTGAAGGAACAGCAGCAGGGCGGTGCGCAGGGGGTCGCCCGGCACGCGCAGGTAGGGCCGGTGCAGGCGCAGCTCGCGCACCTGGTGCAGGTCGCGGTCGGCGCGTTCGTCCACCACCAGCTCCAGCCGTTGGAGCGGCTGCAGCAGCGCCACGCGTCCCGCACGCCGCGACCCCTTGGGCAGCCGCACCAGGTAGCCGCGCAGCCCGAAGGCATCGGTGTAGGCCTTCAGCACCACGGTGCTGTCGGTGTGCCGTACGGTGCGCAGCACCAGGGCGTGGACCGTATGCAGCATGGCACCCTCAGCGCAGCACCAGCACCTTGGTGTTGCACTTGGTGTTGCCCTCGGCGTCGGAGGCGAACACCAGGTACACGCCCGTGCTCACCCGGTTGCCGTTCATGTCGGTGCCGGGCCAGATGGCCTGCCCCCCGTCGGAGATGGTGTGGTACACCAGGTTGCCGGCCACGTCGGTCACCTTCACGTCGCTGTCGCGCACCAGGCCACTGATGGCGATGGGGCCGCTGTAGGTCTCGCGCACCGGGTTGGGGAACACCTTGGCGCAGGCGTTGGACAAGCCGCCCTCGGTGGCCGTGCCGCGGAAGCTCACGATGCCCTGGTCGGTGCCGATGAACACCTCGCCGCTCTCCCCGTCGATGGCCAGGCTGGTGATGTTGTTGCTGGGCAGGGGACTGTCCTCGGCCGTGAAATGCAGCAACTGCTCGGTGCCGTCGGGCGAAACGAGGAAGACGCCGCTGCTCTGGGTGCCGAGCCATTTGCGGTCGGCGCCATCCACGGCGATGGCGCTCACCGCCTCGGTCTCCAGCAGGATCTGCACGTTGCCCCCCTGCTCGATCAGGATCTGCTGGCAGTCGAAGTCGTTCCCGCTGAAGACCGCATCGGGCATGTAGAACACGGCCACGCCCTTGCCGGTGCCGATCCAGATCTCGCCGTCGTGGTCCTCGGCCATGCTGAAGACGTCCATCGAGGGCAGCCCACCATTCCCTTCGGCGGTGGTGAGCACCTTGTACTGGTCGTCGCCGGGGTCGCTCAGCGTGCCGTTGTCGGTGAACACGAGCATGCCGTTGCTGCGCGGGCGGATCACCCACTTGAGGCGGCTTTCCCGCGCGGGAAGGATGTCGCTCAGCAGGGTGTTGTTGTTGAGCACGGACCCCGGGGCGAAGGACCGCCAGGTGCCGCCGGCCGTGCGCACGCTGATGGGTGCCGTGCAATTGCTGTTGGTGACCCACAGGTCGCCGTTGCTGTCGAAAGCCATGCCGGCCACCTGCACCCCGTTGTCGGCCCCGAACATCGGGTTCACCTGCAGGCTGCTGTTGTCGGCGTTGTATATGGTCTGCACCGCGCCGCCGCGCAGTTCCAGCACGCCTTCCTCCCAGGAGCCCACGAAGGCATGGTCCGCATCCTCCGGGTCGGTGGCCACGGCCATGAAGTCGTTGATCGCCCCTCCGTAGGTGTTGGCGCCCGTGAGCATCAGCGGGTCATTGCTCTTGTCGGTGGTGGACCATTGCCCGCCCAGGAAACGATGCACCCCTTCCTTGCGGAACTGGTTGCTCCAGTTGCCCTGCACCCCGCCGGTGACCACGTAGAGCCCCCCTTTGGCGGCCGACATGCGCTGCGCGGAACTGGTGCTGGGCCCGGGTGGATACACCGGGATGCCGGAGATGCCGGCGGTCTGGAACACCAGCCCCTGCGTGCGGTCGGCCACCCAGATGCCCGTGCCGTCCAGCGCCGGGATGGCCATGGCGGGCGTCATCGGCAGGTTGCCATCGTATCCGGAGTACACGCCGACATAGGCCAGCGCGCCGTCGTACCGCGTCACCGCATCGGGCTGGCTCAGGAGCAGTGCCGAACCGTCGGTCGTGGTGGCCACGTCCAGGTTCTGGCGCCCGAAGGCGTGGGAGAGCCGCTGCCACGTCCCGGCCTCGCGGTAATACAGGGTGTCGCGGTCGGTGGCGCCTGCGTCGTGGTAGTTCACCACCAGCTTGCCGCCCACCTCGCCCACGGCGTTGAAGGGGCCGTTGGGCACGGGCAGTTCGGTGCGTTGCTGCCAGGAGGTGAACGCCGCCAGGTTGGGCGCGTAGCGGTAGGCGGCGAAGAGGCCGGCGTTGGTGGCCGCATAGATGGTGTCGCCCACGAAGGTCACGTCGTTCACCTTCACCTGGGTGCCGCCCGGGGCGATGAACCAGGTGTCGCGCACCTCCAGGGCCTCCAGGTCCACCACCACGATGCCGAAGCCGCAGGACAGGTAGGCCAGCGGCCCCTCGAAATGGATGTCGTAGATGCCCTTGTCCCCGATGATGCTACTGCGCTTGATGTCGCTCAGGTTGCTGGCCGTGCCGCCGCGCAACAGGTCGAGGTTGCCGTTGCGGTAGCCCACCAGCAGCCCCCCCACCGCGTGGTTGTAGCCCAGCATGCTCACATCCACGTCGCTCAGCGCGTTCACCTTGGTGAAGCGTTCCGTTTCCCCGCTGGGGCGGTGGTAGGCGAACACGGCGTTGCGCGTGGCGCACCAGGCCCTGCCCGCCCCCTCGGTCACGGCCACGGCCTGGCGGTAGGGGAAGTGGTCGCGCCACTCCCCGATGGCCAGTTGGGCCGCAGCGGGCAGGGAGGGCAGCGCGGCGAGCAGCGCGGCCAAGGGCCAGGACAGGTGCAGCGGAAGGAGGGACGGGCTCATGGGGCGGGAACGGCGCTCACCTAACGCGGGAAGGGCCGGATCGTTGCACGGCCCAAGGTAGCCACGGGCCGAAAAGCAGGATCCCCCGTGCGCGGGGGATCCTGGGGAGGTCACGAGCGGAGTCGAACCGCTGTACGAGGTTTTGCAGACCTCTGCCTAGCCACTCGGCCACGTGACCCGGTGCTGCCCACGAACGGGCGGCCGCGAAGATAGGCGATGGGCGCGAGGCGGGCTAACCCTCGAGGGTGTAAGCCACATGGTCCACGTCCCCGTTCACCGGGGGGGCCTCCTTTTCCACCCGCACCCGCCAGCGGTAAGGGCCGGGCCACTCCTGCCGCAGGGCGTCGAGCACACGGCGGCACACATGCTCGATCAGGCGGCTGCGCACGGCCATGGTCCCCTTCACCAGGGCGGTGATCCGTCCGTAGTCGATGGTGTCGTCCAGGGCATCGCTGTGCTCGGCGCGCGTCAGGTCGCCCTCCACGTGCACGTCCACCCGGTAGCGCGTGCCGATGCGGGCCTCCTCCTCCAGGCAGCCGTGGTAGGCGAAGACCCGGATGCCGTTCACCTCGATCAGGCCCATGCGCGGCAGTGTTCCATTCCGGCCCGCAGCCTTGCGGCCACCTCTTGCGTGCCCAGCAGGGCGCTGACGTCGAACATGCCCGGGCCCTGCATGCGGCCGGCCACGAACAGGCGGTAGAGCGGCATCACCTGGCCCACTTTCAGGCCGTGGGCGGCCAGCACCTCGTTGAAGGCGGTCTCCAGCTCGGCCGCGGCGGGGCGGTCCATGCCCTCCAGCCTGGCGGTGTAGGCCTCCAGGGCGGGGGCGGCTTCGGGCCGCCAGCGTTTGCGCAGCTCGGCCTCGGCCTCGGCATTGCCCGGCAGGGGCGAGCCGGTGGTGAACAGGTACAGGCCCTCGAGCATGTCGTCCACGAAGGTGGCGCGGTCCTTCAGCAGGGCAGCGGCACGTGCGGCACGCTCGGGGGTGCTGTCGATGCCCTTCACGGTTTTCAGCCTTGCCCGCAGCTGTTCGCCGAGCACCGCATCGGGCTCCCGGCGCAGGTATTGCTGGTTGAACCAGCGGGTCTTCTCGGGATCGAAGCGGGCGCCGCCCTTGTGCACCCGGTCCAGGGCGAAGAGCTCCGTCATCTCGGCCAGGCTCATCAACTCGCGGTCGCCGCCGGGGTTCCAGCCCAGCAGGGCCAGCATGTTCACGAAGGCCTCGGGGCTGTACCCGCGTTCGCGGTAGCCGCTGCTGCGCTCGCCGGTGGCGGGGTCCGTCCAGTCCAGCGGGAACACCGGGAAGCCCAGGCGGTCGCCATCGCGCTTGCTGAGCTTGCCGTTGCCGTCGGGCTTCAGGATAAGCGGCAGGTGGGCGAAGGCGGGGCGCTCCCAGCCGAAGGCTTCGTAGAGCAGCACGTGCAACGGCGCGCTGGGCAGCCACTCCTCACCACGCACCACGTGGGTGATGCGCATCAGCCGGTCGTCCACGATGTTGGCCAGGTGGTAGGTGGGCATGCCGTCGCTCTTGAACAGCACCTTGTCGTCGATGTGGGCGCTGTGCACCACCACCCAGCCGCGGATCAGGTCCTCGAAGCGCACCTCCTGATGCCGGGGCACCTTGAGGCGCACCACGTAAGGCTCACCGCCGGCCAGGCGGGCCTTCACCTCGTCGGTGCTCAGGGTGAGCGAGTTCTTCATGTGCTCCCGGGTCACGGCGTTGTACGCCGGTGCGGCCACTCCTGCGGCCAGGAGCCGGGCACGCATGGCCTCCAGTTCCTCGGGCGTGTCGAAGGCATAGTAGGCCTTGTCGGCGGCGATGAGCTGCTCGGCATATTGCCGGTACATGGCCTTGCGTTCGCTCTGGCGGTAGGGTCCGTCCGGCCCTCCGGCCCAGGGGCTCTCATCGGGCGTCAGTCCGCACCAGTCCAGGGCCTCGCGGATGTACTCCTCGGCGCCCGGCACGAAGCGCTGCTGGTCGGTGTCCTCGATGCGCAGCAGGAACTGCCCGCCGTGTTTGCGAGCCAGCAGGTAGTTGTAAAGGGCCGTGCGCACACCGCCCATGTGCAGGGGGCCGGTGGGGCTGGGGGCGAAACGGACGCGGACGGACATGGGTTCAGGGGTTCATCGGGCCCTGGTGCTTCGGCGGTGGGGCCGGGACGCCCGGCTCGGGGTCGCTCCGGGCCCCACCGGGCGGCGGGGCGCACGGGGGAACGGGCGCGCGAAGGTAACGGGTGCCGGTCAGGGCCGGGTGTAGGCACGCACCGCCTCGCCGGTGACATCGAGCTGTTCGCGCACCACGAACCAGGCCTCCTCGGTGATGCGGTCCTCCAGCGCCTGCCCGTTGCGCGCCGCGTTCGCCCGCACGGAGGCCAGCCAGGTGCTGTCCTGCCGGATGGCCCGGGCGGTGCGCTCGGCCATCTCCGCATACGTGGGCGGGGCGAACAGCGGCCGGCGTGGGTCGTGGTTGCCGGCGCGCGCCAGCACCGCCTTGCGGATCTCGGCGGCGATCAACCCGTTGAAGTAAGTGGTGGGGTGACCGTTGTCCAGCAGCATGTACTTCTCCAGGTTGGCGCCCGTCCAGGCCGGATCGGCCAGGATCAGGTCCTTGCTCCAGATGTAGGGCACCTGGTGGAAGGCCAGCCGTTCGCGCAGCAGGCGGTCGCGCCAGTTGTCCTCGCGCCCCACCATCCACTCCTGCTGGTCCGGCGTCAGGTAATGGAACACGAGCACCACGAAGTCCACACGGCTGGCCTTCAGCCTCTCGATCGCCCGGTCCAGGATGCGCGTGTTGAGCTCCTGTTTGTGGCGGGTGTGGGCCGACCATCCCTTGAACCGGTCGTTGGCCCAAGCGGGCAGCACGTTGGCCGGGCTGTACAGGAAGCGTCGCCACAGGTAGGAGCTGATGGTGACCGGATGCGTGGCCAGGTAATGCGCCGGATCGGGATCGATGGGCACGCCCTGCAGCCGCAGCCCGTCGCCTTCCAGCGCGAACCAGGGCTTCTGCCCGGTGCGCCAGTCCAGCGGCGAACGGTCCATGTCGCTCACCATCAGGCTGAACACCACGAAGGGCCGCTCGTAGCGCAGGAAGGTCTGCTCGAACAACAGGGTGATCTGGTCCACCCCGTAGCCGCCCACCCCGTAGTTGAGCAGGTGGTGCCCCCGGTTGAAGAGGGTGTCGTTGTTGAGCAGGTCCTGGAAACAGGAGACCTCGGGCATGCACTGGGCGTAACTGTCGCCATAGAGCAGCACGGGCCGCTTGTTGCCCACGCTCCGCGCATCGTCGTGCAGCAAGCTCTTGGCCTTGAACGCGCCGCGCCAGCCCAGCAGCGGGTGCGGGTCCTCCGGAGGACGGTACTCGCCACCGAAGAGGGTGTAGAGCTTCCAGTGGTCGGCCTCGTTGAAGGAGTCGGCGTAGAGGTTCGCGTCGCGCAGGGCGGCGAAGGCGGGCCCATCGCTGAAGAGCATGCGCCGGAAGGCCCACTCGGCCGCCAGCACCGCCAGGGTGGTGGAGCCCGCCAGCAACATCAGGTTCACCGCCCACTTGCGCCACGCCATGGCCGGCGAAGATACCCGCCGGGTCCCGTCCATCCAGCGCGGGCCTTCGCACGGCCGCAGCCACGGCTGGCACAGCACCGCTGGCGGGCACGACCGGACGGACCAGCTTGGGGCCATGCGCACCCTCGCCTTCCTCGCCGGCCTGCTCCTGCTCCTCGTGCCCGAAGTGCTGCGGGTGTATTTCATCATGCCCTTCCCCGGCAGCCAGGAGGATATGGCCACCGACCTGCGGCAGGTGGACATGGCCTACTGGCTTCACCGCAACGTGTGGTGGTTGCGCCTGCTCGGGGTGGCCCTGGTGGCCGGGCCCGCGCTGCACCACCTGCGCCACGGGGGGTGGGGGCGCCGCCTGGCCGTGCTGATTCCGCTGGCCCTGGCCGGCATCGTGGCCTATCTCTTCAACTTCAGGTTCATGGCCGACAAGATGTTCCTGCCCGTGGCGAACAAGCTGATGGCCCCGGTGGCGCAGGACCCCGGCCCGGCGGACGACCTCGTGCTGGCCGTGGAACGCCACGGCGAGGCCCGGGCCTACCCCATCGAGCTCATCGGCTACCACCACCAGGTGCTCGACACCATCGGCGGCGAGGCCGTGCTGGTCACCTATTGCACCGTGTGCCGCACAGGCCGTGCCTTCAGCCCGGTGGTGAACGGAATGCCGGAGACCTTCCGCCTGGTGGGCATGGACCACTTCAACGCCATGTTCGAGGACAGCCGTACGGGCAGCTGGTGGCGACAGGCCACGGGTGCGTGCATCGCCGGCCCCCTTAAGGGTTCGACCCTGCTGGAGGTGCCGTCCGCACAATGCACGCGCGGCGCCTTCGGCCGGCGGTATCCTCAAGGCCTGGTGATGCGACCGGATCCGGCGTTCACCGCCGCGTATGCGGGGCTGAAGGACTACGACGAGGGCAACGTGCCCTCCCCGCTCGTTGGTCGTGACACGGCCAGCTGGCGGCCCAAGAGCTGGGTGGTGGGCGTGGTGCACAAGGGGCTGGCCCGCGCCTACGACTGGAACGCCCTGATGCGGGCCGGCACCATCGGGGACACCCTGGCGGGCGACAGCATCGTCGTCCGGTTGCACGACGACGACCGCACCTTCTCGGCCGTCGTCGCGCACAGGGCCGCCCACGGCCTCGGCGGACTCCCGGCGAGCCCCGTTCCCGCGTACCAGGAGTTCTGGCACAGCTGGCGCACTTTCCATCCGCGCACCACGCAACACCAAGCGGTGGCCGGCGGGCGGCCATAGCCACGGAACCTTGCGGGAACAAAGGTGGTTCCGGATATCTTGGCCCACCACCCCCGCCCCATGCTGCGCCTCCTTCTGCCTGCGTTCCTGCTGCTCGCCACCATCAACGCCCGCGGCCAATGCCCGGGCTGCACGCCCGACAGCAGCTGCACGGTGAACCCGGCCTACCCCACCCTCTGCCCGCTGCAGCCGCCCGACGCCACCGCCGGGGTGCCCTACCAGGCCGACCTCACCTTCTGGCTGCCGCCCACCTTCACCGACCCCGGCACCGGCTTCACCGTGGACTTCGAACAGATGACCATCACCGGCATCACCGGCATCCCCTTCGGCCTGTCCATCGAGACCAGCGACCCCCTCGGCGTGTACTACCCGCAGCAGGCCCAGTACGGCTGCGCACGCATCTGCGGCACCGCCCTGGGCGCCGGCACGTACAGCATCACCATCGACATCCTGGCGCAGGTGTCCGTGAACGGCCTCCAGGTGAGCGTGCCCGAGAGCTTCGCCGTGCTGCTGAATGTGCTGCCCGGCACCGGTGGCAACACCGGCTTCAGCTTCACACCGGGCACCGGCTGTGCACCGGTGACGGTGACCTACACCGCCCTGATCGACGGCAGCCCCGACCCCACCACATACGATTGGGACTTCGGCGGTGGGCAGACCGCCACCGGCGCCAACCCACCCCCGGTGACCTATGCCCAACCGGGCAGCTACACCACCACGCTCACCACCACCATCGGCGGCCACACCCTGGACGCGGTGAGCCTGGTGAGCGTGAACGACAACTGGTGCGGCGATGTGGAAGAGCCCGACGTGCCTTTGGTGGGCTGCACCGGCAGCCCCGACCTCTACTTCGTGCTCACCGACGGCAACGGTCAGCAGGTGACCAGCGGTACGCAGGACGACACGGACAACGCCACCTGGAGCGCCCTGGGCCTGCCGCTGAACGACGGCCCCTACTCCATCGCCTTCTTCGACGAGGACCCCGTGAGCCAGGACGACGCCCTGGGCACCTGGAACATCCCGCTGAACGGTGCGGGCACCTATCCCTTCAGCATCGCGAACGGCACGGTGGGCAGCCTGGTGGTGAGCACGAGCGTGCAACAGGTGTTCCAGGACACGGACACGGTGGTGGTGCATGCCGTGCCGGACATGACCCTGGCCTACGACACGCTGAACGGAACGCTCTGCCTGGGCGACAGCAGCCTGGTGAGCGTGCTGTGGTTCCTGAACGGCGACACGCTCCCGGGCACGGGCCCCTGCATCCAAACGGCCGGCGCCGGCAGCTACTGGGCCGCCGGCATCAACGGTTTCGGCTGCACCGCCACCAGCGACACCGTCGTGGTGTGCCCCGCCATCGCCATCGCGTACAACGGCGGGGTGCTCTTCACCGAGAACGGCTTCGCCACCTACGCCTGGACCTACAACGGCACGGTACTGCCCAACGCCGACGGCGCCTTCGTGTTCAGCCAGGGGGACGGCCTCTACACCGTGACGGTGACCACCAGCGACGGCTGCACCGTGGAAGCCTCCCTGGACCTGATCACCACGGGCCTGGTGGAACCGGTGGGCGGCGCGGTGCTGCGCGTGTTCCCCGTGCCGAGCGACGGGCGCTTCACCCTGGTCGCACAGGGGCTGGCCGGAGGGCCTTGCGACCTGCGCCTGGTGGACCTGGGCGGCCGGACGGTGGCCGAACGCACGCTATCGCTCGTTCCGGGCCATCCGGCGGAGGTGGACCTGCGCGGCGCCCCGATGGGCAGCTATGTGCTGGAGGTGGTGGACAAGGCCGGGGTGCGCGGGGTGCAGCGCGTGGTGGTGCGCTGAACCACCGACCGCCTTTCGATCTTTTAACACCCCGGGGTGTACCAACGGTGGGCCCCGCCCCCTGTGCACCCGCGTACCTTTACCCCTTGGCGCACCACGCCAACGCCGATGGCCTCCGACCACGACCTGCTGATCGCCAAGCTCGACGCGTTCATCCGCAAGTACTACAAGGACCAGCTGTTGCGCGGGGCCCTGTACAGCGTGGGGTTGCTGGTGCTGGCCTACCTGCTGGCCACCGGGCTTGAATACGTGGGCCGCTTCGGCACCGGCGTGCGCACGGCCCTCTTCTACGGGTACTTGCTGGCCGCCACGGCGGTGCTGGCGCGTTTCATCGCCTGGCCGTTGGTGAAGCTCTTCCGCCTGGGGCCGGTGATCGGCCATGCCGAGGCCGCCCGCATCATCGGGGCGCACTTCGGCGAAGTGCGCGACAAGCTGTTGAACACCCTGCAGCTCAAGGACCAGGCCGCGCACGATCCCCGCCACCGCGACCTCATCGAGGCCAGCATCGCCCAGCGCAGCCGCGAACTGAAGCCCATCCCCTTCGCCAACGCCATCGACCTGCGCCGCAACGTCCGCCATCTGCGCTTCGCCCTGCCTCCGTTGATGGTGCTGCTGTTGTTGTTGCTCGCCGCCCCCTCCTTCATCACCGGTCCCACCCGCCGCCTCATCCGGCACGACAGCGCCTTCGCCCCCGAGGCCCCCTTCCGCTTCGTGGTGCGCAACCCCGCCCTGGAGGTGCCCGAGCAACAGGACTTCGAGCTGGAGGTGGCCGTGGAGGGCGCCGTGCTGCCCCAACAGGTGGAGGTGGTGGTGGACGGACGCTCCATCCCGCTGGTGAAGGAGGGCGTGGACCGCTTCCGGCACCGCTTCCGCAACGTGGGGCGCGACACCCCCTTCCACCTCACCGCGCAAGGCTTCGACAGCGGCGACCTGCTGCTCAAGGTGGTGCCCGACCCCGCAGTGCTCGACGTGGTGCTCACCGTGGAGCCACCCGCCTACCTGGGTCTGCCCAGGGAGGAACTGCGCACCGCCGGCGACGCCACCGTGCCCGCCGGCAGCCGCATCACCTGGAGCGTCGGCACACGCAGCACCCAACGCCTGGACCTGGCCTTCGCCGACAGCACCTACCGCCTGGCACCCGCCGGCGACGACCGCTTCAGCGCCAGCCGACGCGTGCTCGAGCCGCTCACCTACCGCATGGTGCCCCACCACGGCGACCGCAGCCCGGCCGACGCTCCGGACCACCGCATCGAAGTGGTGCCCGACCTGCACCCCACCATCGCCGTGGAGGAGCGTGTGGACAGTGCCGCCCTCAAACGCCGCTACTTCCGCGGCACCATCGGCGACGACCACGGTCTCACCCGCCTGCAGTTCCACCACCGCTTCATCGCGGGCGGCGACAGCGTGCCCGCCGACCGGCGCGAGGGCGTGCAGGACCTGGCCGTGGACCGCCGCCAGGTGCGCCAGGAATTCCTCCACGCCTGGGACCTGATCGACCTGCCCGTACAGCCCGGCGACAAGGTGGAATACTGGTTCGAGGTGTGGGACAACGACGGCGTGCACGGCGCCAAGCGCACCCGCAGCGCCACCCTGGTCTTCGAGGCGCCCACCCTGGAGGCCCTCGCCCAGCAACGTGCCGAGCAGAGCGACGCCATCGCCCAGGACCTCAAGCAGGGCATCAAGGAAGCCCAGGACCTGCAGCGCGAACTGGAGCGCATGCGCCGCGACCTGCTGGACAAGAAACAGCCCGACTGGCAGGACCAGCAGCGCATGCAGAAACTGCTCGACCGCCAGAAGCAGCTCGAGCGCAGCATCGAACGCTCCACCGAACAGTTGCGCCAGCAGCAACAGCAGCAGCAGGAGTTCCGCCAGATGGACGAGCGCCTGCTGGAAAAGCAGCAGCGCCTGCAGGAGCTCTTCAAGGACGTGCTCAGCGACGAGATGAAGGAGCTCTACCGCCAGATGCAGGAGATGCTCGACAAGCTGGACAAGGAGAAGCTGCTGGACAAGATGGAGGAGATGAAGCTGAGCCAGGAGGACATCGAGAAGGAGCTGGACCGCAGCCTGGAGCTCTTCAAACAGATGGAGGTGGAGCAGCGTGCCGAGGATATCGCCGAGCAGCTGGAGAAGCTCGCGGACGAACAGGAGAAGCTCGCCGAGGACACCAAGGCCGGCGACCACGACCAGGACGAACTGCAGCAGCGGCAGGATTCCCTGAACAAGGCCTTCGACGACATCCGCGAACAGGTGGACGAGCTGGAGAAGAAGAACCAGGAGCTGGAGAAGCCGCTGGACCTGCCGGACACCGCACCCGCCGAGGAACAGATCCAGCAGCAGCAGCAGCAGAGCAGCGAACAGCTGGAGAAGAAACAGAACCAGAAGGCCGGCCAGAGCCAGAAGAACGCCGCCGACCAGATGAAGCAGATGGCCTTCGCCATGAAGAGCGGCATGCAGAGCGGCCAGCAGCAACAACAGGAGGAGGACATGGACGCCCTGCGTCAGCTGCTGGAGAACATCGTGCAGCTGAGCTTCGACCAGGAGCGCGTGATGGACGACCTGCAGGCCACCGGCGTGCGCGACCCGCGCTTCATGGAACTGGGCCGCGCGCAGCGCGAACTGCGCAGCACCGCCAAGGTGGTGGAGGACAGCCTCTTCGCCCTCAGCAAGCGCGTGCCCCAGATCCAGGGCACCGTGAACCGCGAGATGAACGCCGTGAACGGCCACATGGACCAGGCCCTGGAGCATGTGGGCGAGGCCCGCGCCAACGAACGCCACAAGGCCATGGCCACCGATGACCAGCAGCGGGCCATGACCGCCCTGAACAACCTGGCCCTGCTGTTGGACGAGGCGCTGCAACAGATGCAGCAACAGATGCAGAGCCAGATGCCCGGCAACGGCCAGTGCAACAAACCCGGCGGCTCGGGCAGCGGCCAGGGCAAGAAACCCAGCATGGCCAAAATGAAGGCCCAGCAACAGGCCCTTCAGAAACAACTGGACGCCATGCGCAAGGCCCTGGAGGAAGGCCGCAAGAAGGGGGAGCGACCCGGGCAGCAGAACCCGGGCGGCAAGACCCCCGGCATGAGCCGGCAACTGGCCCAGCTCGCCGCCGAGCAGGCCGCCATCCGCAAGGAGATGCAGCGCCTGGCCCAGGAGCTCAACAAGGACGGCAGCGGCGCCGGCAACGGCCTCAACAAGCTCGCCGAGCAGATGGAACGCCAGGAAAAGGACATCGTCAACAAGAACATCACCCCGGAGACCCTGCGCCGCCAACAGGACATCATGACCCGCCTGCTGGAGGCTGAGAAGGCCGAACGCGAACGCGAGCTGGACCAGAAACGCACCAGCAACGAGGGCCGCGACAGGCCCGCCGAGGACCCCGCCCGCTTCTTCGACTACCAGCAGCGCAAGGCCCGCGAGGCCGAACTGCTGCGCACGGTGCCCGCCGGCCTCAAGCCGTACTACCGCGACCGCGTGAACGACTATTTCGGTACTTTTGACACACCTGAACCACGCTGATGACGGCCCTGACCGAGGACGTGCAGTTCACCGAGCGGATCGACTTCCCCAGCCGGGCGGAGAACATCGCGCTGGTGGAGAAGATGATCGATGACGTGTGCGGCCGGCTCAACGTGCACGAGTCGCATTACGGCAACATCCTGATCGCGCTCACCGAAGCGGTGAACAACGCCATCCACCACGGCAACCGCCAGGACCCCGCCAAGCAGGTCACCGTGGGCTACCACGTGGACGGCGACCGCGTGGTCTTCGTGGTCAAGGACCAGGGTGCGGGCTTCGACCACGACCACCTGCCCGACCCCACCGACCCGGAGAACATCGAGAAACCGCACGGCCGCGGCGTGTTCCTGATGCGGGCACTGGCCGACGACATCGCCTTCAGCGACAACGGCGCCACCGTGGCCATGGCCTTCAGCACCACCGCGGTGAAGGAGTGATGGCCCCGCCGGTCACCTTCCAGGTCCAGGACGTACCCGATCCCTTCCGCGACCGCGCCCGCCTGCGGCGCTGGTTGCAGCGTGTGGCCGCCGACCACGGCAGCCGCATCGACCGCGTGTGCTTCGTGGCCATGGGCGACAAGGCCCTGCTGGCCTACAACCGCACCTACCTGCAACACGACGATTACACCGACGTGATCACCTTCCCGGTGGAGAGCAGCAACGGGGCCAGCGGCGATGTGCTGCTGAGCTACGATCGCATCCGGGAGAACGCCGGTCTGTTCGGCGTCAGCGCCCGTCACGAACTGCATCGTGTGATGGTGCACGGCCTGCTGCACCTGCTGGGCCACGGCGACCGGACCAGGGCGCAGAAGCAGGCCATGCGGGCCCTGGAGGACAAATACCTGGCCTGGCTGTAGCGCGGCGATCAGCCTTGCGGATCCGTGCGCCCGTCGATATGGGCCTTGCACTTGGCGTAGGTCACCGCGGCCACCTTGCGGCCCATGGCCAGGCCCTCCACGTTGTCCGACTGGATGTGGTAACCACCGAGCACCCGGCTCCATCCGGCCTGCTCGGCCGTGGAGGAGAAGGTGGGGAAGCTCAGGGTGACGCTGTCGGCGGTGATGCCGGGCTCGGTGAGCCAGCCGGGCAGCAGTCGCACCTCCATGCCGTAGCGGTCGCTGCCGGTGAACAGCTCCAGCGCCTTGGAGCAGCCGCCGCTCACAGTGCTGTGACCGCTGATGTACGAGGGGAAGGCCGGGCACAGGAAGCTGGCCGGTGAATAGGGCCGCCAGTCCCGCCCCTTCATCTTCACCTGCCCCTGATGCGGACCCGGCCAGCCGATGATGTCCTCATCGCCCATCAGGTGGTGCACCTGCTGGAACGGCCGGCTGCTGTCGTAGTGGAACTTGGTCTCCCAGCACGCGATGAAGGCGTCCATCGCGGTGGCGGTGACCACGAAGTACATCTGCACGTCGCGGTCCAGGTCGTGCTGGTCGCGCACGCTGACGTCCCTGGAGAAGATCAGCCAGTGGCCGGCCTGCTGCACGCTGCGCGGACCATCGCGCATGAACTCCACCAGGGCCTTCTCGGCGAAGGTGAGCGAGCCCTGCACGGCCACCACCTGGCGCACCTCCTCCTCCAGCTTGGGCTCGCCCATGCGCGGCGGCGGCGGCGAGCGGAACTGGGACGCGCTGTCCAGCATCAACGTCCGCACCCGGCCCCAGTGCGGGGTCAGGGCTCCGGGAGCCCACTTCGTGCCGTCGTCGCGGGTGAAGTACTTGGGCTGCCAATGGTCGATGTCGTTCATCCTCTCCACCGGGTTCACCGGCGTGTAATGCGTGTAGTCGCCATAGGGCACAGGGGCGGCCGGGTGGGTGCCGTACATGTTGCTGCCGTCGTCCTTGCGCGCCTCGAACACATTGCGTGCGGCCAGGTTGCCGATGCCCTGTGGCGTGGCCGGGTCCAGGCTGCGGTCCTGCGGGTCGTAGCCGAACTCCTTGAGGCGGCCCAGGAACAGGGCGCTGTCCGCCGGATAGGCCAGGCACAACGCACGGCACATGGCGTAGCTGATGGCCTTCTCCTTGTTGGCCAGGGTGCGCTCGGCCTGCGGGCGCCGGGGCACCTGGAGATGCACCGGATCGGCCACGCTGTCGTACCGGCTCCAGGCGTCGAACTGCGCCGTGAAGGTCAGGGCCAGCAAGCGGCTGGTGACCGTGGGGCGGGGCGAATTGCGTTCGGTGTCGTTGGCCGTGCCCTCCAAGGCCGCCGTGGCCCAGCGGTAGGCCATGTTGTCGCGCCCCAGCGGGCCGCGGTCGGGCGGGGCGGCGGTTTCGGTGGCGGGTTGGCCGCCCTGGCAGGCGGCGAGCAACAACACGAGGGCGGGTACGTTCAGGCGCATGGCGGACCGATGGTCGGACAACATAGGCCGGGGTGGACGGACGGCCCCTGACATCGTGCGGAAGGCGAAGGCGCCGGTGCGAAAGCCGCGATGGGCGGGGTGGATCAATGCGCCTGGGCCACGCCTTCCACCACCACCTCCTCCTCCCGGTTCCAGTTGTACACCGCCGGCTGGCGCTGCGCCCGGGCGAAGACGAGCGCATTGTGCACATCGGTGAAGAGCCGGCAGCTGGTGAAGCGCACACGGCCGTCGGTCCCGCGCACGCCGCTCACCACGCCATCATGCTCCAGGGCATGGCGCAGCACGGCCCCCAGGTCCGCGCCCTCCTCACGGCCGCTCTCGGGGGCGTAGGGCGCCACCACGCCGGTGGTGACATAGCTGTGGCCGCGCACGTCGTACGCGAAGCGGGCTTTGCGGGCGGCCAGGGCCTTCAGGCGTTCGTGCAGCAGCACGGTGGAACGATCGTTCATGGGAGCGCGGCGAAGG
Source organism: Flavobacteriales bacterium (assembly GCA_013360395.1). Taxonomy (GTDB): domain Bacteria; phylum Bacteroidota; class Bacteroidia; order Flavobacteriales_F; family PHOS-HE28; genus PHOS-HE28. The sequence goes on along the minus strand of JABWBQ010000040.1, from coordinate 1,047 downwards.
TCCAGCGCACCGGGGTGAGCGCCGGAGGGCGACACCGGAGGATGATCAACAGGGGGCTGTGGGCGGCACGCGTACGCCTACCAACCCAGCCAGGCCCGCGCCTCCCGTTCGGAAAGGAACACCTGCGAAGGGAATGGCGCGGGGTAGTAGGCCATGTACACCTGCATGAGGGCGGCGTTGTGCCCGCTGCTCACCACCCAGGCCACCGCCTTGGTGTTGGGCTGCGGCACCTGCGCATAGTGGTCCGTGCCGATCATGCCCATCTCGAAGTCCACCAGGTCGGGCAACAGCACCAGCACCTTGTGCGGGCCCATCGCCGCACCGATGCGCTGGCGCACCTCCAGCATGTGCCGGATGCCGGCCACGGTCAGGGTCAGGTCCGGTTTGAAGTACACCTCCATGCGGTCCTGGGCCGTGCACCGCACGATGGCCGGCCCGGCCTGCTCCTCCCGGGCGATGAACACCTCCGCCATACCCGCGAAGGTAGGCGGCTCCTCAGCCCTCGCCGAGCTTCTTCACGATGCCCTCCACCTCCTCCTCGGTGGCCCGCAGCCGCTTGTTGCAGAAGGCCACCAGATCCACGGCGCGCTTCACCTTGGCCGTCAACTCGTCCACGCCGATGCGGTCCTCCTGCAGGTCCTGCATGATGCGTTCCAGTTCGGCATAGGCCGTGTCGTAGGTCAGGGTTCCGTCAGCCATCGGGATCCACGGATGTGATGGTGCTCCGGGCGCTTCCGTGCGCAAAGGTCGTCACCACCTCGTCGCCGGGCCGAAGGGCGTGCGCGTCGTTCACCGCGGTGCCGTGCAGGCGGGTAATGCTGAAGCCGCGCACCAGCAGCTTCTCCGGTCGCAGCAGCCCGAGGGCGTCCTCCATGCCGCGCAGCTGCATGGCCAGCATTTGCAGGCCACGCTGGGCGTCGTGCGCGAGCGTCGCACGGGCGTCCTCCAGGCGGGTGCGCTCCACCTGGCGCACGCGGCGCAACGGTGCGGTGCGCAACACCTGCACGGCGGTGTCCATCAGCCGGCGCTCCCGCCGCACGCGGGCAC
>JABWBQ010000104.1 GCA_013360395.1 Flavobacteriales bacterium | reverse complement strand
CCCCTGGCCCCGGCCCGCGACGCCGCCCTGTGGGCACGGCCGTTCACCGCGCGCCGTGCCGCGAACGCCTTCGGCCTGTGGCGCAGCTTCCAGCGGGCCAAGCGCTCCAAAGCCCCGCGCATCGGCGGCATGCCGTTCAGCATCAGCTTCGAGCCCACCACGGCCTGCAACCTGCGCTGCCCCGAGTGCCCCAGCGGGCTCCGCAGCTTCACCCGCCCCACCGGAAACCTCAAACAGGACCTCTTCGCCCGCGTGATGGACGAACTGGGCGATGACCTGTGGGCCCTGACCTTCTACTTCCAGGGCGAGCCCTACATCCATCCGGACTTTCTGGACATGGTGGCGATGGCCGCCCGCAAGGGCCTCTACACCAGCACCAGCACCAACGCGCACTTCCTCACCGAGGAGAAGGCCGAGGCCACCGTGCGCAGCGGCCTTTCGCGCCTCATCATCTCGCTGGACGGCACCGATCAGCACACCTACTCCGCCTACCGGCGCGAAGGCGAACTGGCCAAAGTGATCGCCGGCGCCGAGCGCATCGTGAAGTGGAAAAGGGAACTGAAGAGCCTCACGCCCCATGTGGTGTTCCAGTTCCTGGTGGTGAAGCCCAACGAGCGCCAGGTCCCCGAGGCACGCGCCCTGGCGAAGAGGATCGGCGTGGACGACCTGTGGCTGAAGACCGCCCAGGTGTACGATCCCAGGGACGACCACCCGCTGATCCCCACGCAGGACAAGTATGCCCGCTACCGCCGCAACGCCTCAGGCGTGTGGGAGGTGAAGAACAAGCTGGCGGACAACTGCTGGAAAATGTGGCACAGCTGTGTGATCACGTGGGACGGCCGCGTGGTGCCCTGCTGCTTCGACAAGGACGCGCACCACGTGCTCGGCGACCTGCGCACCCACAGCTTCCGCGAACTGTGGCACAGCGACGCCTACAACGATTTCCGGCGGCAACTGCTCACCGCGCGCAACAGCATCGACATGTGCCGGAATTGCAGTGAGGGGAGCCCGGTGTGGGCATGAGCCCCGGGTCCTGCGACGCCACGCCGCTTACGGCCCGCCACCTTGATCCCCGCCGACCTGCCCGACCTCGGGTCACGAGATCCAAGCCTCAAGCCTTCAGCCTTCAGCCTCCTGCTTCCAGCCACCCGCTTCCAGCTTCCGGCTTCCAGCTTCCAGCCACCCGCTTCCAGCTTTCGGCTTTCGGCTTTGGCCTCCAGCTTCCAGCCGCCCGCTTCCGGCTTCCAGCTTCCGGCCTCCCGCTTTCAGCTTTCAGCTTTCAGCTTTCAACTTTCAGCTTTCGGCTTTGGCCTCCAGCTTCCAGCCGCCCGCTTCCGGCTTCCGGCTTCCAGCTTCCAGCCACCCGCTTCCAGCTTCCGGCTTCCAGCTTCCAGCCGCCCGCTTCCAGCTTCCGGCCTCCCGCTTTCAGCTTTCAGCTTTCAACTTTCAGCTTTCGGCTTTGGCCTCCAGCTTCCAGCTTCCGGCTTCCGGCTTCCCGCTTTCAGCTTTCAGCTTTCGGCTTTGGCCTCCAGCTTCCGGCTTCCAGCTTCCGGCCTCCCGCTTCCCGCTTCCCGCTTTCAGCTTTCAGCTTTCAACTTTCAACTTTCAACTTTCGGCTTTGGCCTCCAGCTTCCAGCCGCCCGCTTCCAGCTTCCAGCTTCCAGCTTCCGGCTTCCGGCCACCCGCTTTCAGCTTTCGGCTTTCAGCTTTCCGTCCTTGGTTTCCGTTCACCACCGCACGGTCACGCCGCCCAGGAGGTTGATCGGCGCCTGGGGGAAGAGCCCGACCATTTCACGTCGTTGGCCGCCGCTGATGTAGCTGTAGCTCCAGCCGTTGCTTTCGTAGGGTTCGCTGAAGAGGTTGCGCACGGTGAGGCTGAGGTCCAGCGCAGGGATGCCGAGCACGCGGTGCAGGGTGGCTTCCAGGCGCAGGTCGTTCACGACGTAGGCGTGCAGCATACGCGCGGCGCTGCCGCTGTTGTCCAGGTATTGCGCTCCCACGTACTTGGTCATCAGCACCAGGGCGGTGCGGCCTTTGCCGTCCTTTTCCCACGGGGTGCACGCGAGCTCGCTTCCGGCGGTCCATGCGGGGCTGAAGGCGATGGGGGTGCTGCCGTAGGTGAAGCTGCGTTGTTCGCCGCTGTCCCAGTCGTCCACGAACTCGGTGAAGTTCCGGATGCGGCTGTGGTTCCATGCGGCGTTGCCTTTCCACAGCAGCCAGCGCAAGGGCTGTACGGCCCAGGTGAGCTCCAGGCCGGCGCGATGGCTGCGCGGTACGTTGGTGCGCAGGGCGGCGCCCACGTCGTTCAATTCCCCGGTGAGCACCAGCTGGTCGGTATAGTCCATGAAGTAGGCGTTCAGGCCCACGGCCAGGCGGGCGCTGCGCCGTTCGTAGCCGGCCTCGTAGTCCACGAGCCTTTCGCGGGTGGGCCGGCTTCCGGGGGTGGTCTCGGTGAAATCGTCGCGGTTGGGCTCGCGGTGGGCGACGGCGGCGCTGGCATAGATCCGCCCGCCCGCATGCACCCGCACGTCCACGCCGGCCTTGGGGTTGAAGAAGGTGAAGGCGGCGCGCTGCGTCACGTTGTCGAGGGCGTCGTCGTAGCCCAGGAAGTCGTAGTTCACCTGGCGCAGCTGCAGGTCGCCGTAGAGCTGCACACGGTGCCCGATGCTGTACGAGAGCTTGGCGAAGGCGTTGGCGTCGCGCTTGCGGGCATCGTTGCTGTAGTACCGGTCGCCGATGGCGGTGCCGCCGGCGAAGCGCGCCCAGATCACCTCGCCGAAGTGGTCGCCGCGGTAGTCGGCGTAGCTGCCACCCACGATGAGCCGGTGCGGGCCGAGGTCGTGCGTCACCGACGCGTTGGCCCCGAGGAGCGTGTTGTCCAACCAGCGCCGCTGCACCAGGTCGCCGTGGGTGAGGGTGTCGCCGCCGATCACGGGGTTGCCGATGCCGAAGTCGACAAGGTCGGCCTCGTCCTCGAAGCTCTCGAAGAAGCCGCGCCCGTCCACGCGGAAGCCGGTGAGGTTGAGGGTGGTGTTCCTGCCGAGGCGCTGGTCGAAGAGCAGTTGGTAGTGGGACTGCCGGTAGTCGTCGACCTCGTTCGGGTAGGTGTAGGGGTTGTAGGTCCTGTTGGTGTCGATGACCTCGCGGGGCACGCCGGCCCAGGCCTGGTAGGTGAGCTCGCGGCCGCCGAAGGTGATGAAGCGGAGGCTGCGGCCGGCGCCCATCCAGGCGGCCTGCACGAAGTAGCTTTTGAGGTCGGCGCTGGCGCGGTCGATGTAGCCGTCGCTGGCGATGTGGCCGAGGCGCGCGTCGAGGCTGAGGCCTGCGACGGCGGTGCCCGTGCCGGCGCGTGCCGTGAAGCGCCGGGTGCCGTACGATCCGCCGAAGGCGCCGACCTCGCCGAAGGGGCGTTCGCTCACGGTGGTGGTGCGCATGTTGATGCTGGCCCCGAAGGCGCCGGGTCCGTTGGTGCTTGTGCCCACGCCGCGCTGCAGCTGCACGTCCTGCACGCTGCTCGCCAGGTCGGGCATGTTCACCCAGAACACGGCCTGGCTCTCGGCATCGTTGATGGGCACGCCGTTGAGGGTGACGTTGATGCGGGTGGGGTCGGTGCCGCGCACGCGCAGGCCGGTGTAGCCGATGCCGGTGCCCGCATCGGTGGTGGTGACCACGCCGGGCTGCAGGTCGAGAAGCAGTGGCAGGTCCACGCCGCTGTTCATGCGCCGGATGTCCTCGCGCGTGAGGGTGGACTGCGCCACGGGAGCACGTTCGCCGGCGCGCACGGCCACCACTTCGGCATCGGGCAGCAGGCGGGCCTGCGGGCGCAGGTGCAGGTCCAGGCGCTGCCCGCCGTCCACGAGGTTGACCAGGGTGTCCAGGGGTGCGAAGCCCAGGTGCGACACCCGCACGCGGTGCGGCCCGGCATGCAGTCCGCGCAGCACGTAGCGGCCCTCCGGATCGCTGCCGGTGCCGAAGCGCGCGTCGTCGCCCACGAGGATGGTGGCGCCGGGCAGCGGGTCGGACCGCATGTCGGTGATGGTGCCGCTGAGCTCAACCTGCCCGCGCACGGGCAGAAGACCGAGGGTGGCGGCGGCGAGGAGGACGAGGGTGCGGTGCATGGGCTTCTCCGTTGATGCGTCGTGGCGCGGAGAAGCCCCATGCGGTGGGCCGGGTCCCTTCGCAGCATTACCTGCGCAGGTTCGTCGGGTATGATCTCAGCACCCGCCCGATGGCGGGGCACCCCGTTGCACGACGGGGCGAAGGTAGCGCGCGGCGGGCGACACGTTCCCGTTCCGCGGCGCGTGGCGCCCGCGGCCGGCGGACCCAGGCCTCGTGGATGCGGTGCAAGCCCGCAGGTCAACGCCGACCGCGCCGCAGCAGGTCGTCCACCACCAGGGTGGCGGTGTCCATGCGGCGCGCACGGTCGCCATCGATCACGGTGAAGGGCAGGGCGCGCCGGCGCAGCTCGTCCACCCAAAGGTCGAACAGGCGGTCGCGGTCGTGCGGGTTCTCGCGGAAGGGATCGGGCTCCCACGGGATGTCGGGCCGGCACAGCAGGCGCCAGTCGTAGTGCACCTCGCCCACCAGCTGTTCGATCACGGGGTGCACGCGTCCGTACTTCTCGCGCGCCCAGATGACGTAGTTCAGCGTGTCGGTGTCGAAGAAGATGGGTTCCACCGGCGCCGTGGCCGGCCCATCGGCACCACCGGTGGCCTCCCAGTGCTCCGCGGCGAACAGCGGTGCATCCTGATGCGTCCGCGCCTGACCACGGGCCATCTCCAGCACGTCGTCCTCGGTGTAGGGCCGGGCGATCTCCTCCAGGTATTCGCGCGTGCCCTCGGTGACATGCCCGGCCTGGTAATGGACCATCAGGGCCTCGCACAGGGTGGTCTTGCCGCTGCTCTCCGGGCCCACGATGGCGATGCGCACCAATTCCATCCCGCGAAAAGTACGGGGCCGGGCGAAGCTGGCACTCTTCCTCTCCCCTTCACCATGCTCAAAACCCACGGCCCCGCCCATAACTTTCCGTCACGCCACAGGCAGCATCACCGGGACCGAACGCATCCCTGGGATGAACACCCCACGAACACACGACCATGGACCGGACATGCACCCTGCCGACCCTGCTGTTGGCCACCTGCGCACTGCACGCGCAACTGGCGCCGCAACACACCGCGCCGCTTCGGACACATCTTCAGGAGGTGAACGCCTACTGGGCGGTGATGGATCCCGCGCCGCAGGGCGGACCGGACCCGGTGGCCTTCCACAGCGAGGCCGAGCGCATCGCCACGCACCTGCGGCTGGTGGAGCGCCATCTGCGGGCGCATACGCCCGAAGGGATCCCGGCCGCGCAGGCCGACCGACGGGCTCATCTGCTGGACGCGCTGGACGACTACGCCGAACGCGGTCGCTTTCCGCAGAACCACGTGCTGCCCTTCCGCAACCCGGTGTTCATCGACCCGTACGGCACGGCTTGCGCCGTGGGCCAGTTGATGATCGCGAGCGGCCACCGCGACCTGGCGGAAAGGATCGACGGTGCACAGGAGCTGGCCTATGTGGCCGACCTGCTGGGATCGCCCGAGCTCGGCGGGCCCATCGCCGCGTGGGCGGCGGAACACGGCTTCACGGCCGATGAACTGGCCTGGATCCAACCGGGGTATCCGCCCACCATCCCGTGGAACCCGCTGGGCACGGGCACGGACAGCAGCGTGACGGCGCTGCTCGCGCTGGGCAACGGCGGGCTGCTGCTGGCCGGTGCGTTCACCACGGCGGGGGGCGTGGCGGCGACCCGGGTGGCGCTCTGGGACGGCGCCAGCTACAGCGCCCTGGGCAGCGGGGTGAGCGGCGCGGCCGAATGCGCGGTGGCGCACAACGGCATGTTGTACCTGGGCGGCAGCTTCGAGGGCGGGATGGCCGACCTGGCCGTGTGGGACGGCAGTGCCTGGAGCTACACGAACGTGTTCCCCGGCATGTGGCCGCGCACGCATGCGCTGCATGTGCACAACGGCGTGCTGCATGCGGCGGGCGAGGCCAGCGGCTTCGCGGGCACGGATGATGTGGTGCGGCGGCTCGTGAACGGCACCTGGGAACCGGTGGGCAGCCCCTTCAACGCGACGGTGACGGCCCTGGCCACGCACAACGGGCAACTGGTGGCGGGGGGTGCCTTCACCACGCTGGAGTCGCCGCTGGAACCGGTGCTGATGCACTGCGCCACCCTCGGCAGCGGCGACTGGCAGAACCTGGCCCTCGGGCTGGACGCACCGGTGCGGACGCTGCTCGGGGCCAACGACACGCTTTACGCGGGCGGCGACCTCTGGGCCAACATCGTGCCCACCTTCGGTCTGGCGCGTTTGGCGCCGGGGGCCACCACCTGGGAGGCCCTGCTGCCCGGTCACGCCGGATACATGCCCGCGGGGGTCGGGCCCACCTTCATCGGTGCACTGGCGCACCACGGCGGCAAGCTGTACTTCGGCGGCACGTTCACGCTGGACCAGATGATGCTGTCCGGCGCCCACATCGGCCGCTTCCACGGCACGCCCGACGCGGTGGAGCCCCTGGCCTGGCCGGACGCCCCGGTGCGTGCGCTGGCCACCACGGGCAACGCCCTGGTGATGGGCGGCGATCTCGTGCTGCCGCATGCGCACGTGGCCACCACCGACCTGAGCGTGGGCTTGGGCGACGGCCCCGTGCCGACCACGGGGCTGCACCCCTCTCCCACCGATGCCGTGCTGG
>JABWBQ010000103.1 GCA_013360395.1 Flavobacteriales bacterium | reverse complement strand
GGTCGGCAAGCGCGGCGCGGCCATCATCGAGGCGCGCGGCGCCTCCTCGGCCGCTTCCGCCGCCAACGCCGCTGTCGATCACATGCGGACCTGGGCCCTGGGCACGGCCGAGGGCGACTGGGTATCGATGGGCGTCTACTCGGACGGCTCCTACGGCATCGACAAGGGCCTGATCTACTCCTTCCCGGTCACCTGCCAGGGCGGCGACTGGAAAATCGTGCAGGGTCTTTCCACCAGCGAGTTCTCGGCCACCCCGGCGCTGGAGGTGAACGATGCCCGCGCCACCCTGCTGGGCCTGGGCACCTCCAACACCGACCAGCGCGCCCATTTCAGCAACCTGGCCATGGTGCTGCACAGCACCAGCGACAAGAGCCGTTGGAAGAGCCGCAGCTTCGGCGTGGTGTTCGACCGCACGGCGAGCCACCACTGGGAACGGACGGCCCGCGGCGAGCACCTGCCCTCCACCCTGCTCCAGCAGTTCGTCGATGAGGCCAACGGCACCCGCTACGATGCGCTGGCGGGCGCCTACCCCTTCACGGCCGACCTGGCCTGGCAGACCTTCGCCATCGACACGCTGGCGGGCGACCCCATGGCCTACGGCATCTATGGCGGCGGCTCGGGCCTGGGGCCCACCCGGCAGGACCACACCATCAGCACGGCCGGGGCCAACACGAACACCGCGTTCCACTACTCGGCCGGCCTGGACGACCGGCTGTTCATCGGCGGCGCCCTGGGCGTGCTGGGCAGCCGCTACGAACGGTTGACGAAGCACGACGAGACCATGCTCGCGGCCACCGACTCGCTGGACCGGTTCACCTACGAGGAGCGGCTGGTGATGCGCGGCAGCGGGGTGGACCTGAAGTTCGGCGTGCTGGGCCGCGTGAGCGACCACCTGCGCATCGGCGCTGCGGTGCACAGCCCGTCGTATTTCTGGATGACCGACGCGTACAGCACCACCATGACCACCCGGTTCCGCGCGGGCGACAGCTACAGCTACGACAGCCCGGACGGCAGCTTCCAGTACCGTGTGCAGGGCCCCTGGCGGGCGCTGCTGTCGGTGGCCGCCATCGTGGGACGCCGCGGGGCCATCAGCGCGGACTACGAGTACTGCGACCAGCGGTCCACGCGGCTGCGCCGGGCCAACGCCCTGTCGGACAGCTACGACTTCGCCCTGGAGAACCGCACCATCGGCCAGGTGGTGCGCGGGGTGCACGCCGTCCGCGTCGGCACCGAGTGGCGGCTGGGGCCGGCCTTCCTGCGCGGCGGCTTCGCCCACTGGACGGACCCCTTCACCGCGGGCGACCTGCGGCACGGCGAGGGGCGGACACGGTATTCGCTGGGCGGCGGCTTCCGGGGGGCGCGCCTCTCGTTCGACCTGGCCCTGGCCTGCGACCGCAGCACCGGCGGCTACAGCCTGTACGACCCCGCGCTGCTGGAACCGGTGCGCGAGGAACGGATCGCCTACCGCGCCCTGTTCACCGTGGCCTTCCGGCCCTGACCGGGAACACGAAGGGCCGCCCGCGGGCGGCCCTTCCGAATGTGTACCGGCGGGGACCTACTGGCCCTCCTTCACGCGCCCCACCACGTAGTCATCCACCAGGATGCGCCCGCAGTGCTCGCACACGATGAGCTTCTTGTGGCTGCTGATATCCAGCTGGCGCTGGGGCGGGATGCTGTTGAAGCAGCCTCCGCAGCTGCCCCGCTCCACGGGCACCACCGCCAGGCCGTTGCGGGCGTTGCCCCGGATGCGGCGGTAGGCGCTCAGCAGGCGCTCCTCCACATGCCCGGCCACCTCGGCGGCCTTCTTCAGCAGCGCCTTCTCGTCCTTCTCGGTCTCGGCGATGATGTCGTCAAGCTCCTTCTTCTTGTGGTCCAGGTCCTTCTGGCGCTCCTTCACCAGGGCCGCGCTGTCGGCCACCACCAGCTTCTTGGCATCGATCTGCGCCTTGGTCTCCTTGATGCGCTTCTCGGCCAGCTGGATCTCCAGGTTCTGGAACTCGATCTCCTTGCTGAGGCTGTCGTACTCGCGGTTGTTGCGCACCTTGCTCTGCTGCGCCTCGTACTTCTTGATCGACGCCTTGGCGTCCTTGATCATGTTCTGCCGGTCGGCCACGTTGCTCTCCAGCTCCTTGAGCTCCTCCTCCAGCTTGCCCAGCCGCGTGTTCAGCCCGGCCACCTCGTCCTCCAGGTCCTGCACTTCCAGGGGCAGCTCACCCCGCTGGGTGCGGATGCGGTCCACCTGGGCGTCGATGACCTGCATGCGGTACAGGTCCACCAGCTTCTCGGCGACGGTGATCTCCGCCTTGCCGGCGGCATGCGTTGCCCGGGCCGCGCCGTTCTTGGCGGCAGCCGTGCCTTCGCTCTTCGCCGTGGTCTTCACGTCGGTCTTGGCCATGTTCAGGAATAGTGAATGGGGTCGGTGACGGTTTCCGTCAAACGGACGGCAAAGGTAGGGAAAACTTCCCCTAACCTGCGCTGGATCAGCCCCATGGTGAACTGCTCGCTGCCGTAGTGCCCCACATCGATGAGCAGCATGCGCCCGTCGGCCTGGAAATAGTCGTGGTACTTGAGGTCGGCGGTGATGTAAGCGTCCGCCCCGGCGGCCAGGGCCCTGCCGATCAGGAAGGCGCCCGCCCCGCCGCAGACCGCCACGCGGCGCACCGGCCGGCCGATGAGCGGCGAATGGCGCAGCACCTGCTGGCCGAACACCGCCTTGGCCCGGGCCAGGACCTCGGCCTCGGCCATGGCCTCGCCCCACTCGCCCACCAGCCCGCTGCCGATGCCGGGATGCGCGTTGGCCAGGGGCACCAGGTCGAAGGCCACCTCCTCGTACGGATGGGCCGCCCGCATGGCCGCCACCGCCGCCGCTTCCCGTGTGCGCGGCACGACCACCTCCACACGCGTCTCCGGCTCCACATGCCGCTCGCCGCGCCGCCCCACGTAGGCGTTGCTCCCCTCCCCCGGCCTGAAGGTGCCCTGCCCCTCCAGGTTGTAGCTGCACTCGTCGTAGGCCCCGATGCGGCCGGCACCCGCGGCGAACAGCGCCCGGCGCACCCCTTCGGCATGGGCCTGCGGCACGAAGACCACCAGCTTGGCCAGCTGCCCCGCCCGGGCCTCCAGCACACGCCGGCCCGCAAGCCCCAGCCGCGCGGCGATCTCGCCGTTCACCCCGTCGATCACGTTGTCCAGGTTGGTGTGGATGGCATACAGCGCTATGCCGTGCCGGATCGCCGCAAGCACCGTGCGCTCCACCGGACCGCCGCCCGCCAGGCTTTTCAGCCCCTTGAAGATGACCGGATGGTGGCTGATGATGAGGCCGCAGCCCTTGGCCGCCGCCTCCTCCACCACCTGCTCGGTGCAGTCCAGACAGACCATCGCGGCCGTCACCTCGGCCTCGGGGTCCCCCGTGTGCAGCCCACTGTTGTCGTAGTCCTCCTGGAGGGCGCGAGGGGCCCAGGACTCCAGGACGGCAAGAAGGTCCTTGATCCTCATGGCGATCGGTTTGGCGAACAACGCCGCACAAAGGAAGTACTGCGCCTCACGGTCCCCATGGCCCGCCCGTCAGGATGTACTGGAACCTCCTATCCAGCATCCGGGCATCCAGTGTGTCCAGCATCGCCTGGTCGATCCGCAGCGGATACAAACTGCGGTTCAGGGGTTGTTCCATCATCCTCAGCCATTCCGCCTCCGTGAAATGCGCCGGTCGGTTGACCAGCAGCACGGCGCGCGTCGTGGCGTTCAGCGTGGGGGTGTTGTCGGGCTCCCTGGCTGTCGGGGATGCGGGCTTCTGTCCCATGGCCATCAGCGGGAACAGGACCAGCGCGAAGAGGAACGAACGTGTGCTCATGTGTTTCATCCCGCCCTAGCGGGGGCCAGCGATCATGATGCGGGTGGATGCCGAATGTATGCCCCAGCCGATCCGGCAATTGTACAACCCGATGGATGCCCCAACGAGTTGCACCCGATGCACCTGGCTCCATGGCGGCAGGCGCTCGTGCAGCACGATCCGCCCCGACAAGTCCCGCACTTCCAGTTCGCCCACCATCGGCTGTGCCGGATAGCTCAGCGTGAAGGCCCCGGTGCTCGGGTTCGGGTGAGCCCGTATTCCCGCCCTCTCCCCGGGTGAGGGGCCGGGGGTGAGGCCCGCATTGATCCCCAAACTGTCGCACACGCTGCCATCCACCGGGCCCAGGTGGTAGTTGGGGTGGTTGGGCAGGGAATTCATGAAGTAGCGCGAGGGTAATTGATCACGTGTAAGTGGAGTGTGCCGTTACCAGTACCGATATAGATCTTGCCATCAGGCGCCAGTTGTGCGATGTCGAACAAAGTGGCGAATGGTGGGCTTGGTGAATAGAACCCGTCCCAAGTGGCGATATGCACCATGGAGGCGGCGATGTCCGGGGCTTCGGTGTCGTACTGGTACACATCCTCCACGGACGAGACATAGAGATAGCGGCTGTTCGGAGAGAAGGCCACACCACCCATGCTGTTGGCGTCGTCAATAAGGATATGCGTCGTGTTGGAGAGCAGGCCCGTGCAGCGATCAACATCGAAGATCTCCAGATCTTCACCTTCGCCCCAGTAGTAGGCGAACTTGCTGCCGTCGGGTGAGAAGCAAACCTGTCCGATATCAGCGTACCGTAGTATGCCAATGGCCTGCTGGTCCGGACCGGATGTGCCGTCCGGCGTGACCAACAGCCTATTGAATATGTTCGTGTTCTGCTTGTGACAGAAGACCCACCAATCGCGGCCGTTCGCATGACGTACAGCGGTGATCTTACCCATGTTCAGTGTATCGGATATCAACACTTCATTCTTGGTCACCACACCGCCAAGCCCGCCATCCAGGCTCATGTCGATGGTGGTGAGATACAGGTTTTGCGCGTATTGGCCGATCTGGTCATCCAAGGTGCCGTGAAAAAGGTAGTAGATGCCCGGCGCGTCGGGTTTAGGCAGGATCAAACAGGCTTGGGAGATATGCAAGCCCTCGGGATACAGGGACGTATAGTTGCTCGGGTTCAGCCCTGTCCCGTTCAATAGCGTATCGCCCGTGGCGTTGGCAATGTAGGCGCCGTTAGTGCTGAACAACAGGTTGCCGCTCGCATCGGTGATGTTGGTATTGGTGCGCTTGTAGTCAATTGTGCGCACCGCCGTGGAAAGTACCAGATTTCCGGAAAGGAACTCCAGATCAACACCGCCCCAGGGTGGCGGGGATTCATCCTCAAACCCCCCCATCCAGAGATTATTCATGCCTGCTTGAGCTTGCATATGATGCGCACCGAACAGCGCAAGCGCCACGAAAAGGTCGGTCCACCGAAAGCCACACATAATTGGCCTCGCTTAACGAACGATGGTCAACTTTCCGTCGCCCATCAGTCCACCGTTCGACAACACTATGTAGTGGTACAAGCCTGGAGCGAGGCTGAGGATGCTGAAGACATGGCGGCTCGTTCCCTTCGGCACCGGCGATCGCAACACTTCAGAACCCACGGCATTGAAGAGAGTTAGGTGCGTTCGGTTTCCTGCTTCCTCCATCAGTAACAATGTAGCCTCATCATGCGCCGGATTCGGCACGACCCTCACCACATTTCCATGCGACTGGCTCAAACTCTTCACGATGATGCCATAAGGCAGGCAGATCGAGGCATCGTCGAAGTCGTACGGATCATCGATCAACCAATACAAGGAGCGGGCTTTGAATACGGAATTCCCACCCAACATCGGGCACTGGCTGGCGATGTCGAACAAAGCAATGGTTTGATCGCTACTGAAGCTGTCCACGTCTTTTCCCACTATCGCGAGGTAGATGTCGTTCACGGTCTTCTCGTTGGCTTCGATCGGTTCGCTCGTAACCGGGGCGGCGTCCGTGCCCTGCACGTGGTGCGAGCTGCGCGCATTGGTGCCGGCGGCCAGTAGCAAGGCCGTGCAGCAGGCGCGGACAAGGAGGGAGGGGCTCATGGTCCGATGACGATGCGCACGCTGTACCGTTGCCCACCCCAGCGCACCGTGCACTGGTACATCCCGGCCGCTTCGCCTTCCAGTTGCACCCGATGCACCTGGCTCCATTGCGGCAGGCGCTCGTGCAGCACGATCCGCCCCGACAGGTCCCGCACTTCCAGTTCGCCCCGGATAGCTCAGCGTGAAGGCCCCGCTACTGGGGTTGGGGAAGACCTGTATTCCTCCCAACGCCCCGGGTGCGGGGCCGGGGGTGAGGCCCGCATTGATCCCCAAGCTATCGCACACGCTGCCATCCACCGGGCCCAAATGGTAGTTGGGGTGGTTGGGCAGGGAGTTGGTGTTGTACGTAGGCAGGGTGATGGCGTGTTGTTGAATATCGCATGCCATCCCCGGTTCATTGGGGTCATTGACTACATGAAGTCTATCAGTCCCGTTGCCTGTGGCAATGTAGATCTTCCCATCCGGGGCCAGTTGAGCGATGTCGAACAGCGTTGCGAAGGGAGGCCCCGGCGAATAGAACCCATCCCAATGGGCGACATGCACCATGGAGGCCTCAATGTCCGCGGCTTGCGTATCGTATTGGTATACGTCTTCCACGGACGACACATAAAGGAAGCGGCTGTTGGGGGAGAACGCCACGCCACCCATCTGGTTGTAATCATCGATCAGGATATGCACCGGGTTGGAGAACAGGCCCGTATCGATAAGGATATGCACCGGGTTGGAGAACAGGCCCGTGCAGCGGTCGAAATCGAAGACCTCCAGATCCTGATTGAACTGGCCCCAGTAGTAGGCGAACCTGCTTCCGTCAGGACTGAAGCAGACCTGGCCATGATCCCGGGGGCGGATAATGCCGATGGACTGTGTTCCATCACCGCTCACTCCATAAGGCGTGACAAGCAGCCGGTGGAAACTGTTTGTATTCACCTTATGGCAGAGGACCCACCAGTCGCGCCCATTGGCATGCCGCACGGCTGTGATCCTGCCGGCGTTCAGTGTATCATTGATCAGCACCTGGTTCTTTGTTACTACGCCACCCGAGCCACCATCTAGGCTCATGTCGATGGGGTGCCATGGAAGAGGTAGTAGATCCCCGGGACGTCCGGCTTGGGAAGGATCAGGCAGGCTTGCGAAATGGCCAAGCCTTCCGGATAGTTGGAGGTATACGCGCTGGGGTTCAGCCCCGTGCCATTGAGCAGCGTATCGCCGGTGGCATTGGCGATGAACGTCCCATTGGTGCTAAAGAGCAGATTACCATTCGCGTCAGTGATATTGGTGTTCGTCCGGAAAAACCCGATGTCGCGGGATATGCTGTCGATATCCAACGACCCGGTCGAGAACTGCATGTCTACCCCACCCCATGGCGGGCCTGCCCAGTTCGCATATCCGCCCAACCAAAGATTATTAAAGCCTTGTTGGGCATTAGCAGGCTGCATGAACGCATGCAGTATGCAAAGTGACAACCACGATGACCGGATCAAACCGCGCTTCATTGCGATCAGGATTGCTCAACGAACGATGGTAAGCTTGCCGTTCCCGATCGCGCCAGTTCGTGACTGTACCCTATACTGATACACGGTGGGAGCCAGACCAGTAGTGCTGAAGGCCAAACGCGGCATCTCGACAGCTACGGTCAGGCGCATCACCTCCGCGCCCACGGCATCGTACATGACGAACGTGGCGGGCTCCTCCAGTTCGCGGTCGAGCACCAAAGTGGCTTCGTCGCTTGTGGGATTCGGAACCACCGCGACACCGTTGAGCGGTTGCGGCGTCAAACTCTTCACGATGATACCATGTTGCAAGCAGAGTAGTTGGTCATCAAAATCATAGCTGTCATCAATGAGCCAGTAGAGCGAGCGTGCCTTGAACACGGCGTTACCACCCACCAGTTGGCGATCGCGAACAGGTCATTGGCTTGGGTGGTCGTGAAGCCATCCACATCCTTCCCAATGGTGGCCAAGTACACTTCGTTCACCGCCTTCTCGTTCGCTTCGATCAGTTCGCTCGTAACCGGGGCGGCGTCCGTGCCCTGCGCGGGGTGCGTGCTGCGCGCATTGGTGCCGGCGGCCAGTAGCAAGGCCGTGCAGCAGGCGCGGACAAGGAGGGAGGGGCTCATGGTCCGATGACGATGCGCACGCAGTACCGTTGCCCACCCCAGCGCAACGTGCATTGGTACATCCCTGCCGCGGCAGGCCTGCCTGCCGCTTCCTGCAACGCCACCCGATGCACCTGGCTCCATGGCGGCAGGCGCTCGTGCAGCACGATCCGCCCCGACAGGTCGCGCACTTCCAGTTCGCCCACCATCGGTTGTGCCGGATAGCTCAGCGTGAAGGCCCCGGTGCTCGGGTTCGGGTGAGCCCGTATTCCCGCCCTCTCCCCGGGAGAGGGGCCGGGGGTGAGGGTGTTGATCCCCAAGCTGTCGCACACGCTGCCATCCACCGGGCCCAAATGGTAGTTAGGGTGGTTGGGCAGGGAGTTCGTAAAATACGTTGGTAATGGCACATCGTGTTGTTCCATATTGCAGACCATACCTGCCGAATCGGGTGCATGGATAACATGCATATGGAGCGTGCTGTTGCCGGTACCGATATAGATCTTGCCATCCGGTGCCAGTTGGGCGATGTCGAACAGCGTAGCCGCAGGCGGCGCTGGAGAATAGAAGCCATCCCAGGTGGCGATGTGGACCATTGACGTGGCGATGTCCGGTGCCTCGGTGTCGTACTGGTACACATCAATCACCGAGGATACATAGAGGTAGCGGCTGCTGGGCGAGAAGGCCAGACCGCCCATGCTGTTCGCATCATCGATCGGGATATGCACCGGGTTGGAGAAGAGCCCCGTGCAGCGATCGAAGTCGAAGATCTCCAGGTCATCCACATATCCCCAGTAGTACGCGAACTTGCTGCCATCTGGGGAAAAACAGACCTGTCCGTGGTCAGGGGGCCGGACGATGCCGATGGATTGTGTTCCGTCCACACTCACACCAGCGGGTGTGACAAGCAGCCGGTAGAACGTGTTCGTATCCGCCTTGTGGCAGAAGACCCACCAATCCCGCCCATTGGCATGCCGTACGGCGGTTATTCTGCCTTCGTTCAATATATCGCTGATCAGCACTTGGTTCTTCGTTACCACGCCACCCAGCCCCCCGTCCAAGCTCATGTCGACGGTGGTGAGGTAGAGATAGTTGGCTACGACCGTTACCTGATCGTCTATGGTGCCATGGAAGAGGTAGTAGGTCCCTGGCGCGTCTGGTCCGGGGAGGATCAAACAGGCTTGTGAAATATGCAAGCCCTCAGGGTAGTTAGAAGTGTATGTGCTGGGATTGAGCCCGGTCCCGTTCATTAGCGTATCGCCTGTTGCATTCGCGAGGTAGGCGCCGTTGGTGCTGAAGAGAAGACTCCCGCTCGCATCGGTGATGTTCGCGGAGGTCCTCCTGAAGTCGATGTCCCGTTGCACGTATGACACCACCACACTTCCCGTAATGAAGTTCAAGTCGGTTCCACCGAAAGGGATGGGAACCTCGCTGTTGGTTCCTCCCATCCATAGGTTGTTCAGCCCCTGTGCGGCAATTGCATCAGCATTCCAATACAGTAAACCCAGAAGTGCCGCACGAGCGGTCTTTACGAAATCCAGGCGGCGCTTCATGTTGTGGAAGAGTTCAGCGAACTATCGTGAGCTTCCCATACCCAATGATGTCGGATGGGCCACGCACTTGATAGTGGTAAAGTGCCGGTGCGAGGGAGGCTGTGCTGAAGGCGAAACGCGGCATGTTCGCAGGGATGCGATAGCGCATGATCTCGGCACCGATGGCGTCGAACAGCACGAACACGCCCGCACCGTCAAGTTGCGTGGCAAGCACCAGCATGGCCTCGTCCTTGGCCGGATTGGGAATCACCGTCACACCGCTCGGTTCGTATTCGGCGAGTGCCTTCACGACAATGCCATATGGCAGACATAATGCCGCATCATCGAAGTCAACTGAGTCATCGATCAACCAATAGAGCGAACGAGCTTTGAACACCGCGTTCCCACCCCGCATGGGGCACTGGCTGGCAATATCGAACAAGGCACTTGCTTGCCCGGAGGTGAAGACATCGATGTCCTTCCCGATCGTAGCCAAATAGATTTCGTTCACCTGCTTCTGGTTCGTTTCGATCAATTCGCTCTCCCCAATACCAGCATTCGCTGTCTTCACACCATCGGCTATCAGTACCTTCGCTGCCCAGGCAACCTGTATAGCTGAAGTGTTCCACTCGCTCAGGTCCTTGATGTCTTCACGGTAGCTGCTGATCCCTGCAATAATGACCTCACGCTGCGCGGTTGTCAGCGTACTGTCGCCTAGCTGTTCCAAACCGTCCTTCAGCAAGCCGAGGAGGCTGTCGATCATCGCGCGATTCTGCTGCAACTGCGCCACTACGCTGCTGTCCATATCATACAGTGCTAGCTGATCATCGTCGATCGCCTTGAAGGCGGCCGTGTTGCTGCCTTGCAGCTCGCCATAGAAGTCATCGAGTTCGGGCAGGCTGTCGAGCAGAGCCGGGGCATCATCCAGCTTCTTGTAGAGGTCAGCCGCCAGGATCCACTTGGTTTCCTCCGTGTAGGGATCGTTCACCAAACTGTCGCCTGCGATCATCTGGTCCAGTTCGAGCAAACATTCCCCACAGCGCTCACTCCCGAACTGGCTGCAATAGTCCACACCATGATGATCGGCGCAATCATAGTTCGGGCCTGGATCTGTAGCGAACCAACCCGGCGGCCAAAATGATGGCGGTTGTGTATTGCCACCGTTGATCGTGGCTGGATTGTAGTAGAATGGATTGTTCGAGGCGCCAAGCACGCTTTCATACCACGCCCCCCACACCGGCGGCGCAGCGTTCGGATCCCAGAGGTTCCCCTTCAGCACCTGCGCATCAATGATCGCGGTGGCATCCAGGTGCAGCGGCCAGTTGTGGTCGTGGAATTGATTTCCGCGAACGTCCGTGTTGTAGGCCACGCCGTTGAAGAGGATGCCGTTGGCCGTTTGATAGGTGTTGTCGCTGCTGCTGATGTTGTTGCAGCTCACCTCCGTGGCCCGGCAGCCCTCCAGCTGGATGCCCGTGCGGTTGTGGGCGTTGCTCACCAGCAGCACCGTGTTGTCGGCCACCATCCAGGCATCGGCGGCGGCCTTCAGCAAGGCGGGCTGGTCGTTGATCAGGTCGTTGGGGTGGCCCGCGCCGAACGTGTCGAACTCGTGCAGGTACTTGGTGACCATCGGCGGCTGGGCGACCGTGGTCACCGGCGCGGTGAGGAGGACAAGGACCAGGACCCATGGGAGGCGATGCGTACGCATGGGCGGGTGGTGAGGGGGGTGTGTCGAAAGTAAGCAATACCTGCTTGCCGCCGGATGCGGATCTCCGTTCGTGGTGCGTTGCTTTGCATCCGGTCCGTCCGCAGCAACGGCACCGGCATGCGCTCCATCCTGGCACCCCTCACCTGGCCCCTGGCGGCGTTGCTGCGGCTGCGCCATGCGCTGTACGATGCCGGCCTGCTGCGCAGCACGCGCCCTGCGGTGCCCACGATCGCCATCGGCAACCTGGCCCTGGGCGGCACGGGCAAGACCCCCATGCTGGAACTGGTGCTGCGCACGCTGGAGGACCAGCGCCCCCTGGCCACCCTGAGCCGGGGCTACGGCCGCCAGGGCACCGACATCCACGAGGTGCACCCCGGGGATACGGCGGACCGCAGCGGTGACGAACCCGTGCAGGTGAAGCGCAACTTCCCCGCGGTGCGGGTGTTCGTGGGCGTGGACCGGGTGAAGGCCATCGCCGCGATCCAGGAACTTGTGCCCGGCGTGAAGGCCGTGGTGCTGGACGATGCCCTGCAGCACCGCCGGCTGGACGCCGGGCTGAACATCCTGCTCACCACGGCCCGGCGGCCCTACTGCGACGATGCCCTGGTGCCGGTCGGCACCCTGCGCGACCTGCGCGCGCGGGCCCGGTGCGCCCAGGTGGTGGTGGTGACCAAATGCCCCGCCCTCCCGACGCCTGCGGAGCAGGCCGTCTGGCGCGAACGCCTGGGCCTGCGCCCCCACCAGCAGTTGTTCTTCGCCGGCCTGGCGCACGGTGCCCCGTGCCTGCCGGACGGCCGCCCCCTGGCACCGCCACCGGGCCGGGAGCACAGCGCGCTGGTGGTCACCGGCATCGCACGGCCGGAGCCCCTGGTGGCGCATGCGAGGTCCCTGTTCGGCCGGGTGGAGCACCTGCGCTTCCGCGACCACCATGCCTTCACGGCGGCGGACCTGGCCCGCCTGGCGGGGCGATTCGATACCTTCGCGCCCGCTCCGAAAGTGCTGATCACCACCGAGAAGGACGCCGCCCGCCTGAGGCCCCTGCTGGCCGACGGCCCGCTCCGCGACCTTCCCGTGGCCACCATCGGCATACGGACCGTGATCCTCAACGAACCCGAACGCTTCGCCGAGCTCCTGCACCGCCATGTTGGAACGCATCCAGCGCATCGCTGACCACCTGAAGAAGGCCACCGGCGGCTTCGTGCCGGAGACCGGCATCATCCTCGGCACCGGCCTCAGCGGCCTGGGGCGCGAGATCCAGGTGGCGCACAGCATCCCCTACGGCGACATCCCCGGGTTCCCGGTGAGCACCGTGCAGGGCCATCCGGGCCGGCTGCTGTTCGGCACCCTGGGCGGCAAGCCCGTGGTGGCCATGCAGGGCCGCTTCCACTTCTACGAGGGCTGGAGCATGGCCGAGGTGGTGCTGCCCGTGCGCGTGTTCAAGCTGCTGGGCATCCGCCGCCTCTTCGTGAGCAATGCCTGCGGCGGGGTGAACCCCGACTTCGAGGTGGGCGACCTGATGCTGCTCAACGACCACATCAACCTGTTCCCCAACCCGCTCATCGGGCCCAACCTGGACGCGCTGGGCACGCGCTTCCCGGACATGAGCGAACCCTACGACCGGGCGCTCATCGCCCGCGCCAAGGCCATCGCCGCGCAGCACGGCATCGCCCTGCGCGAAGGCTGCTACGTGGGCCTCACCGGACCCACCCTGGAGACCCCGGCCGAGTATCACTATGTGCGCGTGATCGGCGGCGACGCGGTGGGCATGAGCACCGTGCCCGAGGTGATCGCCGCACGCCACATGGGCCTGCCCTGCTTCGCCATGAGCGTGATCACCGACATGGGCGTCAAGGGGCGCATCGAGAAGACCACCCACGAAATGGTGCAACGCGTGGCCGAGGGCGCCGAGCCCAAGCTCACCCTCGTCATGCGTGAACTGATCGCCGGCGCCTGATGGACCGCAGCGAGGCCGTGACCGGGACCGGTGCCCCGCACTGGAGCGAACGCTACGAACTGGTGGTGGGCCTGGAGGTGCATGCCCAGCTGCGCACCCACAGCAAGGCCTACTCCAGCGACGCCAACGCCTACGGCGACCACCCCAACACCAATGTGAGCGTGGTGTCCCTGGGCCATCCGGGCACCCTGCCGGTGCTCAACCGCGCCGTGGTGGACCACGCCATCCGCCTGGGCCTGGCCACCGGATGCACCATCGCGGAGCGCATGCACTTCGCCCGCAAGAACTACTTCTACCCCGACCTGCCCAAGGGCTACCAGATCACCCAGGACAGCACCCCCATCTGCACCGGCGGCCATGTGATGATCCCCGTGGACGGCGGCGAGAAGCGCATCGGCATCACCCGCATCCACATGGAGGAGGACGCCGGCAAGAGCATCCACGACGTGGACCCCTTCCACACGCTGGTGGACCTGAACCGCGCCGGCGTGCCCCTGGTGGAGATCGTGAGCGAGCCCGACATCCGCAGCGGGCAGGAGGCCTACGACTACCTGGTGGAGGTGCGCCGCCTGGTGCGCCACCTGGACATCTGCGACGGCAACATGGAGGAGGGCAGCCTGCGCTGCGACGCCAACATCAGCGTGCGGCCCAGGGGCAGCGACCGCTTCGGCACGCGCTGCGAGGTGAAGAACCTCAACAGCTTCCGCAACGTGATGCGCGCCATCGAGCACGAGGCGCAGCGCCAGAGCGAGGTGCTGGACGCCGGCGGCACCGTGCACATGGAGACGCGCACCTTCGACGCCGCCCGGGGCGTCACCGCCGGGTTGCGCAGCAAGGAGCTCGCCCACGACTACCGCTACTTCCCCGAGCCCGACCTGGCCCCCCTGCGCGTGACGCCGCAGCACCTGGAGCGCGTGCGCGCGGCCATGCCCCCCCTGCCCCGCGAACTGCGCGCCCGCTACACCGGCCAGCTGGGCCTCAGCGCCTACGACGCCGGGGTGCTCACCGACGACAAGGCCACGGCGCTCTACTTCGAGGCCGTGCTGGCCTCCTGCCCCAACACCAAGGCCGCCGCCAACTGGATGATGGGCGATGTACGCGCCTGGTGCAATGCCCAGGGCCGTGCCATGGAGGACTTCCCCCTGCCCCCCGCCCGCATCGCCGAGCTCATCGCCCTGATCGACGCCGGCGCCGTGAGCCACAGCACCGCCTCCCAACGCCTCTTCCCCCTGATGCTCGAACAGCCGGGCACCCCGCCGCAGGAGCTCGCCCAACGGCACGACCTGCTCCAGCAGCGCGACGACGGTGCCGTGGAGGCCGCCATGCGCGAGGCCATGGCCCGCTACCCGGACAAGGTGCAGGCCTACCGCCAGGGCAACAAAGGCCTGCTCGGCCTGTTCATGGGCGAAGTGATGAAGGCCACCAAGGGCAAGGCCGACCCGCGCCAGGCCAATGCCGTGGTCCGCGCCCTGCTCGAACAAGACACGACCTCCTGACCCCCACGTGATGAACCGCAGCCTCCGCCATCCCGCCCTCCCCTTGCTGATCCTCACCCTCGCCGCCTGCACCAACGGCGGTGGTGGCCGGCCCATCGAGCTCGCCATCGAGGGCGCCGGCGGGCGCACCGTGTTCTTCGAGCGCTTCGAGAACAACAGGCCCGTGCGCGTGGACAGCACCGTCCTCGGCCCCGACGGTAAGGGCACCCTGCACGTGCCCGCCCTGCCGCTGGATTTCTACCGCATCCTGCTGGACGACCACGATGCCCTGATCGTGGCCCTGGACAGCGCCGAGACCCTGGTGCTGCACGCCAAGGCCGGGGCCCTCGCACAGCCCACCACGCTGGAAGGCTCCAAGCACACCCAGGACCTGCACGGCTTCTACCGCGAGGCCACCGCGTACGAGCACCGCATCGACTCCCTGCGCCGCCTCATGGCCCAGGGCGCGGGCGACAGCACCACCGTGGACGCCATCAACGCGGCCATGGAAGGCTACCGCGGCCTTTGCAAGGACGCCATCAACGGGCATCCGGGATCGCCGGTGCAGCTGACCGCCGTGAGCAAACTGAACATGCAGCAGGACATGGACAGCTACGCACTGGTGCGCGACCAGCTGCGCAAGACCATGGGCCGTTCGGGCTTCTTCATCGCCTTCCGCGACCAGGTGGACCGCATGGAGAAGCAGGCCGAGGCCATGAAACAGCAGGAGGCCGAGATGCAACGCCTGAGCAACCTGGTGCCCGTGGGCGGCCCGGCACCGGAGATCGCACAGCAGACCCCCGACGGGCGCACCATGAAGCTCAGCGACCTGCGCGGCAAGGTGGTGCTGATCGACTTCTGGGCCAGCTGGTGCAAGCCCTGCCGCATGGAGAACCCCAACGTGAAGAAGGTCTATGACCGCTTCCACGCCAAGGGCTTCGAGATCCTCGGCGTGAGCCTCGACCGCACCAAGGAGGCCTGGACGGCCGCCATCCAGCAGGACGGGCTGCCCTGGCACCACGTGAGCGACCTCGGCTTCTGGAACAACGCGGCCGCACAGGAATACGGCGTCAGCAGCATCCCCTTCACCGTGCTGGTGGACCGCGACGGCAAGGTGATCGACAAGAACCTGCGCGGGCCGGCGCTGGAACGCCGCCTCAGCGAGCTCTTCGGCGGCTGAGCCGCACCCGCCATGCGCCTGGCGCTCCTGATCGCGGCCCTGGCACTGGTGCACGGCGCCCGCGGGCAGGTGCGCTTCCAGCAGCGCGTGGACCATGTGATCGACGTCCGCCTCGACGACCGCGGACACCTGCTGCGCGGCACGGCCACCTTCACCTACCACAACAACAGCCCCACGGCGCTCGACACCCTCCGGGTGCACCTGTGGCCCAACGCCTATGCCGGCCGCCACACCGCCCTGTGCCGCCAACAGGATGCCGCCGGCGACCTGGAACTGCACTTCGCCCGTGCGGAGGACCGTGGCGGGATCGACAGCCTGGCCTTCACCGCCCACGGGCAGGCGCTGCACTGGGGCCACCACCCGGAACACCCCGACATCGCCTGGATCGCCCTCGGCACCGCCCTGCCGCCCGGCAAGACCGTCACCATCGCCACCCCCTTCCGCGTGAAGGTGCCCGATGGCCGCTTCTCCCGGATGGGGCACACCGGCCAGGCCTACTACATCACCCAGTGGTACCCGAAACCCGCCGTGTTCGACCACGACGGCTGGCACGCCATGCCCTACCTCGACCAGGGTGAGTTCTTCGCCGAGTTCGGCAGCTACGACGTGCGCATCACCCTGCCCGCCAACTACGTGGTGGGCGCCACCGGCCTGCTGCAGGACGCGGGGGAAAGGCAATGGATGGACTCCCTGGCCGCCCTGCCGGCCCCACCGCCCACCGACCGCAAGGGGGCCGATCGCTTCCCGCCCTCGGACAGCGCGTGGAAGACCCTCCATTTCGTGCAGGACAGCGTGCACGACTTCGCCTGGTGCGCCGACAAACGCTTCCTCGTGCGCAAGGGCAGCGTCGCCCTGGAGCGCAGCGGCCGCACCATCACCACCTGGGCCCTGTTCACCCCCCGGAACGCGACCCTGTGGGCCAACGCCACGGACCACATCGCACAGGCGCTCGACCACTACAGCCGCATCGTGGGCGACTACCCCTACGCGGCGTGCACGGCCGTGGACGGCACCATCAGCGCGGGCGGCGGCATGGAGTACCCGATGTTCACCATCATCGGCACCATGGGCGACCCGGTGAGCCTGGACAACGTGATCGCCCACGAGGTGGGCCACAACTGGTTCCAGGGCGTGCTGGCAAGCAACGAACGCGACCACCCGTGGATGGATGAGGGCATGAACAGCTACCTGGAACTGCGCTACATGCGCGCGCACCATCCCCGGGGCGGCACCGCCTTCGGGGTGCCGGGCGCCGCGCGGCTGCTGCGCCACCTCCACGACCCGCACCGGGCGGAAAGCGAGCTCGGCTACCGCTTCAACGCGCGCCGCGACCTCGACCAGGCGCCCGACCTGCCCTCCACGCACTTCACGCCGATGAACTACGGCACCATGGTGTACATGAAGACCGCCCTGGTGATGGACCAGGTGGAGGCCTTCCTGGGCACGGCCGTGATGGACAGCTGCCTGCAGGCCTACTACCGCACCTGGGCCTTCCACCATCCCGCGCCGGACGACCTGCGGCGGGTGTTCGAGCAGGTGAGCGGCCGCGACCTGGGCTGGGCCTTCGACGGCCTGTTGGGCAGCCGCGCCAAGGTGGACGTGAAGGCCGTGCGCCTCCGGGGGAACGAGCTGCGCTACCGGATAAAGGGCGGGGTGGCCACGCCCTTCCCCGTGACGGGCCTCGGGGAAGGCTGGCAGGGCACGGTGTGGGTGAGCCCCGACAGCACCGGCCGCACCCGCCTGCCGGCGGCGGCGGACCGCGTGCGCATCGACGCGGGGCAACGCACGCTGGACATCGACCGGCGGAACAACAGCGTGCGGGCGCGGGG
>JABWBQ010000039.1 GCA_013360395.1 Flavobacteriales bacterium | reverse complement strand
ACTTCCTCGGCGGGCCGACAGGGAATCGCGTTGAAGGAAACGTCATCGCAAACAATGCCGGCAGCGGAGTGATGGTGCTCGAAGGTTTGGACAACCAGATCACCGCCAATTCCATTTACGCCAATGGTTTGTTGGGCATCGATATCTCACCGTCAGGAGGACCGAATCCAAATGATTTCTCCGACATCGACCTCGGCCCGAATCGTGAGCAGAACTATCCTTTCCTCGGCGGCGCCGGCGGATCGGGCGGGATTTATTCCGATGCGAGCGGCACTCATGTCAGCGGCTTTATGAACTCCGAACCCGCCACGACGTTCGCGATCCACTTCTACTGGAGCCCGTCCTGTGATCCCTCCGGATTCGGCGAAGGCCGTCATTACCTTGGCGCAAGGAACGTCACGACCGATGCGGCGGGGAACGTGACGTTCTCGGCCGATTTCACGGAATCAGTCCCGGCTGGGTCAGTCCTGACCGCCACCGCCACCCATCCGCTGGGCAGCACGTCCGAGTTTTCTCCGTGCGCGTCGTTGTCGCCGTCAGGTTCCAATATCGTTCAACACGCAGGTCTTCCACATCACGGAGGGGAAGGTTCCGTTCCTGTGCCTTGCCCGGAAGGATTCTCGGTCAACAACCCCTGTACCTTGCTCGTGCCCTCTGGCACCAATGGGAATAACGCGTCGGTCCGCATTGGCCTTGGTCGCGTCAGTGGCTGGCAGGGCGATATTCAGGATGTGCTGCTCAGCGGATTCGGCGACAAACTCGAACTCGGATTCCTCGACGAAACCGAAACACCGCAACCGCCCGAGGAGATTTTCGTCGCCGCGAAGGATTATCGCCTCGAGTACACACCGCCCCAGCCGTCACTGGTCGTGGCCGCGCTGACGAACGACCGCAACCCCGCCCCCCTGGCCCGGGTGCTCGCCCAGCGCGGCATCGGCGGCCCCGCCGAGGCCTCCACCTTCTTCCGCCCCGACCTGCGCGGCCTGCACGACCCCTTCCGGATGGCCGGCATGCAGCAGGCGGTGGAGCGCATCGAACAGGCCCTGGGCGATGGCGAACGCATCATGGTCTATGGCGACTACGACGTGGACGGCACCACCGCCGTGGCCCTGGTCACCAGCTTCCTGAGCCGCTTCACCGGCCACCTCACCTTCTACATCCCCGACCGCTATGCCGAGGGGTACGGCATCTCCTTCCAAGGCATCGACCATGCCGCCCGCGAAGGCGTGGGCCTGATCATCGCGCTGGACTGCGGCATCAAGGCGGTGGACAAGGTGGCCTATGCGGCGGAGAAGGGGATCGACATGATCATTTGCGATCACCACCGGCCGGGCGCGGTGCTGCCGGCGGCCGTAGCGGTGCTGGACCCCAAGCGCGACGACTGCGACTATCCGTACAAGGAGCTCAGCGGCTGCGGCATCGGCTTCAAGCTCATGCAGGGGCTGGCTCTGCGCAACGGCATCCCTTTCGCCGAGCTGGAGGCCCTGCTCGACCTGGTGGCCGTGAGCACGGCCTGCGACATCGTGCCGGTGACGGGCGAGAACCGTGTGTTGTGCGCCGCCGGCCTGGCCCGCCTGAACAAGGACCCGCGTCCGGGCATCCGCGCCATGCTGGACATGGCCAACGTGAAGCGCGAGCTGTCGGTCACCGACCTGGTGTTCGTGCTCGGCCCCCGCATCAACGCCGCGGGCCGCATCGAGCACGGCAGGCAGGCCGTGGAGCTGCTCCTGGCCCACGACGCCGCCCAGGCCGAGGCGATGAGCGCCCGCATCGACCGCAACAACGTGCAACGCCAGGGCCTGGACAAGGAGACCACCCGCCAGGCCCTGGAGCGCATCGCCACGGACGACTTCTTGCGCGGTTCCTGGAGCACGGTGGTCTTCGACCCCACGTGGCACAAGGGGGTCATCGGCATCGTGGCCTCGCGGCTCATCGATGTGCATTATCGCCCCACCATCGTGCTCACCGAGAGCAACGGCAAGGTGGCGGGTTCGGCCCGCAGCGTGAAAGGCTTCGACGTGTACGAGGCCATCAGCGCCTGCAGCGACCTGCTGGAACAGTTCGGCGGCCACACCTACGCCGCAGGCCTCACCATGGACCCGGCGAACCTGGAGGCCTTTCGCGCGCGCTTCGAGGCCGTGGTGCGCGGCAGCCTGCGCGAGGAGCAGCGCATCCCCGAGGAGGAGGTGGATGCCGAGATCGTTCTGCGGGACATCAACGACCGCTTCATCCGCACGCTGCAGCTCATGGCACCGTTCGGGCCGGGGAACATGCGGCCGGTGTTCCTCACCCGGGGTTTGGTGGACAAGGGCCGCGCCCGCATCGTGGGCGAGAGCCACCTGAAGATGAACCTGGCCGATCCCAAGGACCCGCGGCTGGAGCTGGATGCCATCGCCTTCCGCCAAGGCCACCACCTGGAACTGATCCGCTCGGGCGCCCCCTTCAGTGTGCTCTACACCCTGGAGGAGAACACGTGGAACGGTCGCACCACGGTGCAGATGAACATCAAGGACATCAAGCCCGGGGTGAAGGACCTGCTGGTGAACGAGCCGATGGCCGATGCCGTGGGCGCACCGGCCTGATCGGACCGAACGCCGGCCATTGCGTCCAACCCTCATGCGCCACCTGTCGCCCTTCCTGATGGCCGCGCCGCTCGTGGCGTGGGCCCAGACCCCCACGCCCACCTGGAGCGCGGACATCGCCTGCATCGTGTACTCGCACTGCACCCCCTGCCACCGTGAGGGTGGTGCGGGCCACTTCCCGCTCACGGCGTACACCGAGGCCTTCCCGTACCGCAACGACATCCGCGATGCCACACAGCTGCGCCTGATGCCGCCCTGGCCACCGGACGAGGGCTACCGGAGCCTGGCCCATGAGCGCCTGCTGACCCAGGCCGAGGTGGACCTGATCGCCGCGTGGGTGAACGGTGGAGCGCCCGAAGGGGATCCCGGCCTGGCCCCGCCGCCGCCCGTCTTCGCCAGCGACTGGGCGATCGCGCAGCCGGACATCACCGTCCGCATGGAGGACTATGTGGTGCCGCCCTCCACCAACGACGACTACCGCTGTTTCGTGCTGCCCATCAACAACCCCACGGACCGTTCCATCACGGGTTTCGAGGTGGTGCCCGGCAACACGGCCGTGGTGCACCACGTGTTGGTGTTCACCGACGTGACCGGCCAGGCGGCCCAGCTCGATGCCGGCGACCCGGCGCCCGGGTATTCGAGTTTTGGCGGCATCGGGGTGGCCGGTGCCAAGCTCGTGGGCGAATGGGTGCCGGGGGCCGAGCCCTACTTCGCCCCCTCCGGCATGGGCCTGCCGCTGCCCGCCAACGCCGACCTGGTGATCCAGGTGCACTACCCCGCGGGCAGCACCGCCGAACTGGACAGCACGCGCATCAACCTCCAACTGGCCTCCGGTGGCTTCGTGCGCGAAATGGCCCTGGACCCCGTGCTGGAGCACAGCATCACCATGACCGACGGGCCGTTGGTGCTGCCGCCCAACACGGTCAAGACCTTCCACAACCAGTACACGGTGCCCCTTCCCGTCACCATCACGGCCATCGGCCCGCACGCCCACCTGTTGTGCACCCGGATGAAGGCCTTCGCCGTGCTGCCGGGCAACGACACGCTGCCGCTGATCGACATCCCTGCCTGGGACTTCCGCTGGCAGGGGCTCTACGCCTTCCGGCACCCGCTCCACCTGCCTGTGGGCACGGTGCTGCACGGCGAGGCCACGTACGACAACACGACCGCCAACCCGGACAACCCCAACGATCCGCCCCAATGGGTGGGGCTGGGCGAGGCCACCACCGACGAGATGATGCTTTTCTATTTCGGATGGACCCTGGGCTCTGCCACGGATACCTTGATCGTGGTGGACAGTACGGCGCACACCCCGCATCACCTGGACTGTGCACCGGCCACGGCGCTGGCCCTGCCGGACATGACGTGGGCGGAAGCGCTTGCGGTGCGCCCTGTGCCGGCCGACGAGGAGGCGCAGATCACCGGGCTGGCCGGTGCCGGCACCCTGGAGCTGCGGGACGGTGCCGGGCGGCTCTGCGGTCGCTGGCCGGTGCGCGGGACCACGCAGGCGATCGACCTCCACGGGCTGAACAGCGGAGCCTATGTGGCGCTGCTCCACGACGAACACGGCCGGGTGCTGCAACATGCACGGCTGCTGAAGCGATGATCCAGGTGGGCGGCGATGAGCATTGGATGCGACAGGCCCTGCGGGAGGCCGAGCGCGCCTTCGGCCTGGACGAGGTGCCCGTCGGTGCCGTGGTGGTGTGCCAGGACCGCATCATCGCCAAGGCGCACAACCTCACCGAGCGGCTCAACGACGTCACGGCCCACGCGGAAATGCAGTGCATCACCGCGGCGGCCACGCACCTGGGCGGCAAGTACCTCGCGGACTGCACGCTGTACGTCACGCTTGAGCCCTGCGTGATGTGTGCAGGGGCACTGCGCTGGTCGCAGCTGGGGCGGCTGGTCTTTGGAGCCTTCGACGAGAAGGCCGGCTACCGGCGCATCGGGGCGAGCCTGCTGCATCCCAAGACCCAGGTGACCGGCGGTGTGCTGGAGCCCGAGTGCGCGGACCTGATGAAGGCCTTCTTCCGGCGGAAGCGGGCGTTGTGATACAGCGTTCCGCACCTGCGGGGCGGCATCCGGTGCGACGCGGGTGCAGGAGGGCGTTGCGTGCCGTGGTCGCCCGCACCGGCGAACTACCTTCGCCCCATGCCCGCAGCCTTCGACCCCCGGCAGGAGCAGCGCGCCGCCAGCGACAAGGAGCTGGAGCAGGTGCTGCGTCCGCGCCAGTTCGGCGAGTTCGCCGGGCAGCGGGCGGTGACGGACAACCTGAAGGTGTTCGTGCAGGCGGCGCGGCAGCGGGGCGAGGCGCTGGACCACGTGCTGCTGCACGGCCCGCCGGGGCTGGGCAAGACCACGCTGGCCAACATCATCGCGGCGGAAATGGGGGTGGGCATCCGCATCACCAGCGGCCCGGTGCTGGACAAGCCGGCCGACCTGGCGGGGCTGCTGACGAACCTGGAGCCGCACGATGTGCTGTTCATCGATGAGATCCACCGGCTGACCCCGGTGATCGAGGAGTACCTGTACAGCGCGATGGAGGACTACCGGATCGACCTGGTGATCGACGCGGGGCCCAACGCACGCACCGTGCAGATCGCGCTGAACCCCTTCACCTTGGTGGGGGCCACCACGCGCAGCGGACTGTTGACGGCGCCGTTACGGGCACGCTTCGGCATCAACAGCCGGCTGGATTACTACGACGCCTCGACGCTGACGGGCATCGTGAAGCGCAGCGCCGGGCTGTTGAACGTGCCGATCGCCGAGGAGGCGGCCGTGGAGATCGCGCGGCGCAGCCGGGGCACCCCGCGGATCGCCAACGCGCTGTTGCGCCGGGTGCGCGATTTCGCACAGATCCAGGGCGATGGCACCATCACGCTGGCCATCGCGCAGCACGCCCTGAAGGCGCTGAACGTGGATGCGCACGGATTGGATGAGATGGACAACCGGATCCTGGGGGCCATCATCGACAAGTTCGGCGGCGGGCCGGTGGGCCTGAACACGGTGGCGACGGCCGTGGGGGAGGAGGCGGGCACCATCGAGGAGGTGTACGAGCCCTTCCTGATCATGGAGGGTTATCTGCAGCGCACGCCCAGGGGGCGCCTGGCGACCGAGCGGGCCTACAAACACTTGGGACGAGTACCGAGCGTGAAGCCCGGGAGTTTGTTCGAGTAGGGTCTCGAGCCTCAAGCTTCCGGCCTCAAGCCTCAAGCCTCAAGCTTCAAGCCTCAAGCCTCAAGCCTCAAGCCTCAAGCTTCAAGCCTCCAGCTTCCAGCCTCCAGCTTCCGGCTTCAAGCCTCCAGCTTCCAAGTTCCGGCTTTCAGCTTTCAACTTTCAGCTTTCGGCGTTGGCCTCCGGCTTCCAGCTTCCAGCCTCCAGCTTCCGGCTTCCAGCCTCCAGCCTCCTGGTTCCGGCTTTCAGCTTTCGGCGTTGGCCTCCGGCCTCAAGCCTCCAGCTTCCAGCCTCCAGCTTCCGGCTTCAAGCCTCCAGCTTCCGGCTTTCAGCTTTCGGCCTTCAGCTTTCCATGGTGGCGGATATGGTCGTCTATCTTGCCTGCATGGACGTGCGTTCCCGCTCGGAGGTCGTCAAGCGTAAGGCCGGTGAGCTGGGTTTTCTGGCGTGCGGTGTGGCGCGGGCCGGTTTCCTGGAAGAGGAGGCCCCCCGGCTGGAGCGGTGGTTGCGGCAGGGGCACCATGGCAGCATGGGCTACATGGAGCGCCACTTCGACCTGCGCCTGGACCCCACCAAGCTGGTGCCCGGTGCCCGCAGCGTGATCAGCCTGGCGTACAACTACCACACGCCGCCCAGGCAACAGGACCCGACGGCTCCCAAGCTGAGCACCTACGCCTACGGCCGCGACTACCACAAGGTGCTCAAGCAGCGGCTGAAGGCGTTGATGGCCTTCATCACCGAAAGCTTCGGTGCCGTGGCGATGCGGGCTTTCGTGGACAGCGCCCCGGTGCTGGAGAAGGCCTGGGCGCAGCAGGCCGGCGTGGGCTGGCGCGGCAAGCACACCAACGTGATCCGTCAGGGCACGGGCAGCTGGTTCTTTCTGTGCGAGCTGATCACCGACCTGGAGCTGGAGCCCGACGCACCGGCCACCGACCATTGCGGCACCTGCCGGCGTTGCATCGATGCCTGTCCCACCGACGCCATCACCCCTTATGGCGTGGACGGCTCACGTTGCATCAGCCACCTCACCATCGAGCTCAAGGACGCGATCCCCGAGGAGTTCTTGGGCCGGATGGCGGGCTGGGCGTTCGGCTGCGACATCTGCCAGCAGGTCTGCCCGTGGAACCGTTTCGCCACCCCGCACACCGAGCCGCAGTTCGCGCCACGGCCGGAGGTGATGGCCCTTTCCCGGGACGAATGGCACCGCCTCACCGAAGCGGACTTCGACCGTCTGTTCGAGGGCAGTGCGGTGAAGCGCACCAAGTACAGCGGCCTGCGCCGCAACCTGGATCACCTGCGGCGTACGGCAGGCTGAGCCGCGTTCCCGTTCAGCTCCGCAGGGTGGTCTTGAAGACCTCCAGGATCACATCCTTGTACATGTGCCCGAAGGTGGCCAGGCACCAGGCCTTGAGCACGAGCTGGTCGTGCTGGCCAAGCCATCGGCGGGCCTTGATGAGTTCCTTGGTGAACAGCCGGCGGTCAAAGCTGACCTTCTGGAGCACCTGCTTGCTGAGCTCCATCATCTTCCTTCCCTGGTCCATCATCACAAAGCGGTTGATCAAGCGGTCGGTTCGGGGGAACGAGCGCATGAAGGTACGTCAACGATCGGGCTTTCGGTCCCCGGCGGGCCGGTCGGTTCTCCACAGGGGCCGAGGGGCGGGCCGGCCACAAACAACGGGCCACGGCGGGCGATCCGTACACGGGCGGGCCGTGCGGACCGTTCAGGGCTGGAACTTGCGTTCCTCCACCTGCATCACCTCCTTGGTGGTGGCGTCGTACACATAGGCCACCAGGGCGCAGTTGTCCGGGTTCAGCACGTTGCCCGGCAGCGGGGTGTTGTAGGTGAAGGTGAGGGTGTCGCCGGCGGCGGCGGCGCCCACGATGGCGGGCACGCCCCAGATGCCGTTGAGGTTGCCGCGCAGCATGTGGCGGTGGTCGTAGTCGGGCACCTCGGGCGGGTTGGCGTTGGCGTCGATCTGCCAGTCGATCACATGGTCCTCGGTGAGGGCCACCACCAGGTTGTGGTCGCCGGAGACCGGGCCCAGGAGGGCGAGCTTGACGGTGGTGTTCACGGTCCCGCCCCCGTAGGTGAGGCCGTCGAACCACAGGTGGAATGCGGTGCTGTCGCCGATGATGTCGTTCACCGCGCCGCCCCAGTCCCCGTCGCTGATCTGCAGCACGCTGTTGTAGGGCCGGCGGCTGATCAGGCCGGTGGGGAGGAAGGTGATGCCGAAGGCGGTCTCGTAGGTATTGCCCTCCGGGGTGCGGTGGTCGCTGTCCAGGATGCCATCACCCAGTGGAGGCTGGGGCGCTGCGAAGCCGGCCACGCAATGCACAGCGATCACCACCAGGTTCTCGCCATGGACGGCTTGGAGGGCGGCGGCCTGCGCGGCGGCGTCGGGGCAGTTGTTGCAGCGGTGGCCGGTCATGTCCTCCAGCAGCACCTTGCGCACCACGGAGCCGCCGTTGTTCCCGCCGTCTTGGACGGCCTGGTAGGGGTGCTCCACCTTGTCGCAGGCCGCGAACGGGAGGGCGAGCGCAAGGGCCAGGATCGGGTGGGCGGGGAAGGGGCGCATGCTCAGAAGGTGCTGGTGATGGACAAGGTAAGGCCGTTGGCGGCGGGCACCTGGCGGCACACACCGCCCACGCAGAAGATGCCGGCGCGCTGGCGGCCGTAGCTCAACTGGAAGCGGTTGCCGCCGCGGATGTAGCCCACCGCACCGATGGGGTAGTGGATGCGCTCGGCCTTCACCTCCTTGCCGTCGCGCACGAAGGTGTCCCCGAAGGTCTCGTAGTTGTACTGGTCCTGGGCGGCCACGAACCAGTGCGGGCTGAAGGTGAGCTCGGCCACGGCCGTCGCCCAGTTGCCATGGTCCTGCTTGGTCCACAGGTGTTGCACCTCGAAGCGCAGCGAGGTGCGGTCGCTGAAGTTGTGCAGGCCTTCGAGCACCACCATGTCGGCGAACACGAGCGGTTTGCCGGGCTTGCCCTGGATCACGTCGATGTCGTACTCGAAGTAGAGGTAGGTGAGGGCCAGCTCCCAGTTCTCGCTGATGCGTTTGCGCAGCTCCACGTTGAGGTCGGTGAAGTACTTGCCCCCGATGCCGAGGTCGCCGGCGAAGAGGCTGGAGCGGTAGCCGGTGCGGGCGCTGTCGGTGAGCAGGTCCACGGTCGTGGTATCCAGGGCCATGGCGGTGCTGCCGTTGAGGGCGATCTTGGTGCCGTACCGGCCGCCCAGGGGGGTGCCCTTCTTGAACTTGTAGAACACCTCGGCCTGGTAGCTCACCTCGCCGTTGGGCTGGGTGGCGTAGGGGTAGAGGGTGGCGGGCAGGTTGTAGGTGTGCTGCTTGGTGAGGGGCGGCAGGAAGTTGATGTTGAGGTCGAAGGGCGTGGGGGCGTTGCGCACGCTCTGGTAGAGCATGTTGTCGTACGAATGGGCGCCCACGCTCACGCCCAGGCCCTTGGTGGAGTAGGTGGCGTTGAGCAGCAGTCCCTGGCCGGGCTTGTAGATGTAGTTGTTGCGTCGGTTGGGGTCGTTGATCTTGTAGGTGTATTCGGCGTACACGTTCCACCGGGGGCTGGTGAAGTTGAGGCGCCCGGCCCAGGCCCCCACGTTGGCGGGCATTTCCAGCTGGGCCACGGACCCGTCGGGCTGGGTCACCAGCTGCGCGGCGGCGGCCTGGTACTTGCTCACGAAGCTGCCGCCCAGGATGAGGTTCCAGTTGTGGCTCCAGGCGGAGTCGAGCTCGCCGATGCTCAATTCGGCGTCGGCCCCGCGCACCAGGCCCTCGCCCTTCACCGGGCCGTCGTTGAAGGCCAGGCGCTGGCGGCCCATCACGCCCTTGAGGTAGAGGCCGGGGATGGGCCGGTATTTCACACGCACGCCGTCCATGGCGTTATCCACCCCGAGGTAGCGTTCCTCGTAGCTGCGGAACACCATGCCCTGGCCGAACTGCTCGTAGAAGTTGCCGACGGTGACGTCCAGGTCGGCCTGGTGGTAGTTGATGTAGCGGTAGCCCAGGCCGGTGCCGGAGTACGGGGTGCCGGCGGGGTAGCCCAACAGGGAGGGCTCGTAGCTCTCCAGCCGCAGGCCCGCCTGGAAGCGGCCCATGGTCACCACCACGTTGCCCCATGCGTTGAGGCCCCACTGCTGGGCCGGGGGCACCGCGCCGATGTCGGGGTCCTCGTTGTAATACTGCCCGTCGGCGCTGAAGTTGCCGTGCACCTCCGGGGTATGCTGTGCCAGGGCGGGCGACAGGGCCGCCAGTGCTGCGGCCAGGGCGAAGGCCGCGCTGCGGGTGGTGGTGGCGTAGCGCATCACGTCACTTGCCGGCGGCCTGCTTCACCTTCTGGTAGAGCTCGTTCTCGTCGCCCGGCTCGTAGTTGTTGTGCTGGTACACGATCTCGCCCTTGCCGTTCACCAGGAAGGTGTGCGGGATGTTGTTGACGTTGAGGGCGCGCTTGAGGTCGCCGTTGGGGTCCAGGTAGAACTCGTAGTCCCAGTCCTGGCCGTTGACATAGGGTGCTACGCGGGCCATGCTGCGGGCATCGTCGATGCTCACGGCGATGAGCTTCACCCCGGTCTCCTTGCGCCAGGTGTCGTACTTGTCGGCGATGGCGGTGAGCTCGCGTTTGCACGGCGCGCACCAGGTCGCCCAGAAGTTGATGATCATGGGCTTGCCGTCGTTGCTCCAGGTGCGGGTGTCCACTTTTTTACCGTCCAGGGCTTGGAGGGTGACGGAGGGCACGCGGCTTTGGGCCAGGGCGGCGGGGGCCAGCAGCAGGGCCAGGACGATCAGGGAGTTCCTCATGGGGTGTGGGTGTTGGGTGCGGGAAAGGAAAGGTCGGCGACCGGATGCAGATCCCGCACCAGACCGCCGACCTTTCCGGAACACCGCTCGTCTTACTTGTTCAGGGTCACCTTGCGGGTGCTCTTCAGGTCGCCCGCGGTGATGGTCATGTAGTACACGCCGTTGTTGAGGCTGCCGAGGTCGATCAGCTCACGCTGAGCACCGGCGCCCAC
This sequence comes from Flavobacteriales bacterium, assembly GCA_013360395.1. GTDB lineage: Bacteria > Bacteroidota > Bacteroidia > Flavobacteriales_F > PHOS-HE28 > PHOS-HE28. The sequence continues at coordinate 18,606 of JABWBQ010000039.1, read as the reverse complement.
GTTGCGCGTGGCGCTGTACACCACCTCGCCCAGCACGTTGGTCACCTCCAGGGTGGCCTTTTCGCCGGCGGGCAGGTCGAACACCACGTTCACCAGGCCGTTGCTCGGGTTGGGGAACACACGCAGGCTGTTGTCCAGCAGGTTCTCCTCCACGCCCGTGGCCACCACGTTCACGAAATCGGCGTTGAGCACCTCCTTGGTGGTGTTGTTCTGCACGAAGGCCACCAGGGAAACACCGTCCAAGGTGCCCCACAGGTTGTAGTTGCCCTGGGCCGGGCCGCCTTCGGTGAAGGTGTAGGTCTGGGTGTAGGTCTGGGTGCCGCCGGAGGTGAGGGTGACGGTGGTGCCTTGCGCGTTGGGCATCATCTTGCGCATGGCGAAGTGGAACTCATCCTGGCTGGTGGTGCTGGCCGGGTAGCTGTAGTAGTCCTCGATGGCGGCGATGTGCAGCTTGTAGGTGCCGGCGAAATCGGCGTAGGAGGTCACCGTCACGTTGGCCGTCAGGTCGAAGCCCGTGAGCGTGTAGGTGATCTCCACGTTCACGTAGGCCGGTTTGGCCTGGGCGGTGTTCAGCGCGCCGCCGGTGCCGTTGGTGGGGGCGCCGTCCACGTAGGGGTCAGGGATGCCGGTGACGCCGTAGTAGCCGCGGCGGGTGTTGCCGTCGGGGTTGTAGCTGGGGTCGTTGCCCGGGCTGGGCCAGTTCATCTGGTACTTCACCGCCGCGAAGTTGGAGGTGCCCACATTGGTGTTGAGGCTGGTGAGCAGGGGGTCGAAGTTGCTGTTGAAGCTGGCGCAGGGGGCGCAGGTGCTGGAGGTGAACTCCTCGACAAGCGCCGTACGCGTCACGCTCTGGGTGGCCACGCCCACCGACCGGGTGATCGTGTTGTTGGCCGCGTACGCGTCACCGCCCACACCGGAGAGGTTCACCACCACCGAGTGGCCGCCCACCGTGGCGTTCCAGGGGGTGGTGAAGGTGTAGGTGTAGTTCCCGCCGGGCTGGATGGTATTGGTGAAGTTCTGGCTCACGGGGCTGCCGCCGTCCACCACGTATTCCAGGGTGAAGCCCGTCACCGGGGTGAGGCCCGAGTTCACCACTTTGCCGCTCACCGAGAGGTTGCCCTGGGGCACCACGGCGGGGATGTCCAGCGTGCTGATGCCCAGGTCGGTGCCGAGCACCACGGTGGCCGTTTCGCTGCTGCCGAACGAACCGCCGGTGGCCACGTCGTTGCCGCCGATGTTCACGGCCCAGCCGCCGTTGCCGTAGTTGCAGCACATGCCGTCACCGTAGCTGTCCTCCACGGTGATGATGATGATCGAGCCATCGGGCACGCAGAAGCTCACCGGGGTTTGCGGGTAGGCGCCGGCGCTGCCCTGGTTGCTGTAGGGTCCGCCGGAGCCGTACACCGGGCTGCCGCCCGGGCCGGTGATCTCCCAGGTGGTCTCCGAGCCGTAGGCATCGGTGGACACGGACATGGTGACCTCCGTCTCGCCCGGAGGGCACTGGGCGAAGCCCTGGAGCGAGGCCAGGGCCGCGATGGTGGAAAGGAGTAGGGCCTTCTTCATGGATGGGGTTTTGGGTTCGGGATCGTGGGGCCTCGGGCACGTCCGCCTGTACGGCAGGTACGGTCCTTCGGCGTCGGCCAAAAGTAGGCCGGCCTCCTGGTCGGCCAAGGGGGTTATGGGCCCCTCCTTGGGATCCTACCCGGCCGGTCCGGACTTGGGATCGGGACGGAAAAGGGCCGGTCGGTGACCGGGTGCCCGTAATTTTGTGGCGAACCGCAGGCAATCACCATTCCGACGACAAAACGCCATGAAGCGATCCCTACTCTCCCTCCCCCTGCTCACCCTGGTCGCGGCGGCCCATGGCCAGCTTGCCGAGTTGCGTGATGAATGGGGCAACCTGGTGAACGGCCAAGTGGTCGAACACTGGGGCGACAACGCCACCCCGAGCCAGGAGGTGGATGTGCATGTGACGCTTACCGGCACGGTGAACAAGACCCTGAACGTGCGCCGCTACGAAGTGGCGGTGGTGCCCAATACGGAGAACTACTTCTGCTGGGGTGTGTGCTACGCGCCGCAGCCGGCCGGGGCGATGCCGGTGTGGAGCGCCCAGGCGCAGCACGCCATCCAGTGCCAGCCGGGTGTGGAGGTCACCAACTTCCACGCGTATCATTCCCCCTATGGTGCCAACGGGGCGAGCACCTACCGCTTCGTGTGGTACGATGTGGCGAACCCCTCGGACACGGTGTGGTGCGACATCCGTTACCAGGTGACGGCGGTGAGCGTGCCCGAGGTGGCGGTGGAGCGTTTCAGCGCATGGCCGAACCCGGCCGTGGGGCAGGATGTGCAGTTGCGCCTGGACCTGACCGGGGAGGTGAATGATGCGCAGGTGGTGGTGCACAACATGGTGGGCGAGCAGGTGCTGCAGGTGCCGGTGCGCGGCGCCAACGCGCGGATCACGGTGCCCACGGCCCGGTTGTCGCCGGGGCTGTACTTCGCCTCTTTGGAACGCAACGGCAGCCCTGCTTCGAGCATCCGTTTCGTGGTGGCCGGGCGCTAAGCTTCGTCCAACAGCCGGGAGGCCAGCATCGGCATGCCGATGCTGGCCTTCTGCTTGATGTGCTCCAGGTACGGGGCCCTCAGAGGCACATCCGAAGGGTCGATGAGGTGCATGGGGCGGCCCTGGGGTAGGTGATGCACCAGGCCGGCCGCGGGATACACCTGCAGGCTGGTTCCCACGATCACCAGGCGGTCGGCACGGGCCACCAGGTCGGCCGCCGCCTCGATCAACGGCACCGCTTCGCCGAACCACACGATGTGGGGTCGCAGTTGGGATCCCAGCGCGCAACGGTCCCCGAGCTTCAGGGTCGGGCCGTTCACCGGAGTGACGAGCCGCGGGTCGGCGGTACTGCGTGCCAGGAGGATCTCGCCGTGGAGGTGCATCACCCGGCTGCTGCCCGCCCGTTCGTGCAGGTCGTCGATGTTCTGGGTCACCACATGCACCTCATGGGCCTGTTCGAGGCGGGCGATCGCGCGGTGGGCGGGGTTGGGTGCGGCGGCCAGGACCTGTGCGCGGCGCTGGTCGTAGAACCGCAGCACGAGCGCCGGGTCGCGGGCCCAGGCCTGTGGGGTGGCCACGTCCTCCACGCGGTGTTCCTCCCACAGCCCGTCGCCATCGCGGAAGGTGCGCAGGCCGCTTTCGGCACTGACGCCTGCTCCGGTGAGCACCACGATGCGTTCGCGGACCATGGAACGAAGGGGAGCGCAAGCTATACACGGGGCTTTCCGCTTCCAGCTACCCGCTTCCAGCTTCCAGCCACTCGCTTCCAGCCTCCAGCCTCAAGCCACCCGCTTCCCGCTTCACGCCACTCGCTTCCAGCCTCCAGCCTCAAGCCACCCGCTTCCCGCTTCCCGCTTCCCGCTTCCCGCCGCCCGCCACTCGCTTCCAGCCTCAAGCCACCCGCTTCCCGCTTCCAGCTTCCCGCCACTCGCTTCCAGCCTCCAGCCTCAAGCCACCCGCTTCCAGCCTCCAGCCTCCCGCTTCCCGCCACTCGCTTCCAGCCTCCAGCCTCCCACTTCCCGCCACATGCCACCGGCTTCCTGCTTGATGCGTGCTGCGTTCGCGTGTGGCCATGGATGGAACGCCGCAAGCTGGGTCGTGGCAGGTCCTGGATCGGAGGAAGCTCCTACATTCGCGCTTCCGCAACCCGCGCTGCATAGAAGGACCGCTACCCCGGAACATGCGAGCAGAACCCATGCCGGGCGATCGATGATCGAGAGCCTGAGCGGAACTCTTTTGGAGAAGGCTCCCGGCCATGCCGTGGTGGAATGCCACGGTGTGGGCTACCGGGTGCTGCTTCCCGTTTCGGCCTACGAACAACTGCCCACGGAAGGCCGGCCCGTGCGTGTGCCGGTGCATTATGCGGTAAGCGTGGATGTGCGCAGCGGCCAGAGCGAGCATCGGCTCTATGGGTTCGTTCATGCCCAGGACCGGGCCCTGTTCCGGCAGCTGATCACGGTGCAGGGGGTCAGCACCACCTTGGGGTTGGCCATCCTTGGGGCACGGCGCACCGAGGACCTGCACGGCGCCATTGTGGCGGGCGATGAGAGCGCCCTGCGCGGCATCAAGGGGATCGGGCCCAAGCTGGCCCAGCGGATCCTGGCCGAACTGGGTCCGCAGCTGGCTGGGGCGCCGTACACTCCGGGCCCTGCCACGGGCAATACGCTCCGGGCCGAGGCGTTATCGGCCTTGGTCTCCCTGGGGCTGGACCGGGTGAAGGCCGAACGCGCACTGCAGGGCGTGCTCAAGGAACATGCGGACGGGCCACCGCCGTTGGAGGAGCTGATCAAGTTGACACTGAAGAATCTGTGAAGCGGTCCGTGCGCATGATCGTGGGCCGGATGCGGGCCCTTGCCGCCCGAGGGGCGTGGCGCCTGCTGCCGTTGCTGGCCCTGTGGCTGGCCCTGCCCTCGGGCGCGGCCGCCGCTTTGGTGCCCGGCTTCCTGGTGCAGGCTGTGGACAGCCCCGAGGTGGAGCTCGTGTGGCCCATCACCAGCGACCCCGGCACCGGGCAGGGCGAAGGCGGGGTGGACCTGCAGGACCCGGACAACATCGAGAACGAGGTCATTTACGACCCTGTCACCGGCCAGTACATCCTGAACAGCAGTGTGGGCGGCTCCTTCGACTACCGCCCGCCCATGAGCATGACCCTGGACGAGTACCTGCAGTACGACATGGAGCGGGCCATGCAGACCTATTGGCTGGACAAGAGCACCAGCGAGAGCGAGCGTGCCACCAAGGGGCTGATCCCCACCCTGAACGTCAAGGGCGAGCTCTTCGACCGGATCTTCGGCGGCAACACGATCGACATCCGACCGCAGGGCTCGGCCGAGATCATCTTCGGGGTGAACATCTCCAAGACGGAGAACCCGCGGATCCCCGTGGACCAGCGGCGCATCACCACCTTCGACTTCGACCAGCGGATCCAGCTGAACCTCACGGGCAACATCGGGGAGAAGCTCAAGATCAACACCAGTTACAACACGGAGGCCACCTTCGACTTCGAGAACCAGGTGAAGCTGGATTACACGGGGTACGAGGACGAGATCATCCAGAAGATCGAGGCCGGCAACGTGAGCCTGCCGCTGCAGGGGCAGCTGATCCAGGGCAGCCAGAGCCTGTTCGGCATCAAGACCGAGCTGCGGTTCGGCCGCCTCACGGCCACGGGCATCTTCAGCCAGGAGAAAGGCCAGCGGCGCAACATCCAGACGCAGGGGGGGGCGCAGACCACCAACTTCGACATCAAGGCGGACGAGTACGAGGCCAACAAGCACTACTTCCTGGGCCACTTCTTCCGCGACATGTACGAGCAAAGCCTGCGCACCCTGCCCACGGTGAACAGCCCGGTACAGATCACGCGGGTGGAGGTGTGGGTCACCAACACGCGGTTCGACTTCGCGCAGACGCGCAACATCGTGGCCTTCACCGACCTGGGCGAGAACGCCGATGCGGCGGCCATCGCCGCCGGCAAGGTGAGCGGCGACCTGCCTCCCGGGCTGCTGGTGGACGGGCCGGGCAGCATGCCCGACAACGACATGGCCCGGGGCGGCAACTCGCTGTACCAGACGGTGGCCAACAACGCGGCCATCCGCAGTTTCACCAACGCGAGCCAGGCGCTGCAGGCGCTGGGGCTGGTGGCCGCCCGCCATTACGAGAAGCTCGAGAGCGCCCGCCTGCTGCTGCCCAACGAGTACACCCTCAACGACCGCCTGGGCTTCATCAGCCTCAACCAGAGCCTCAACAACGATGAGGTGCTGGCCGTGGCCTACCAGTTCGTGTACAACGGGCAGACCTACCAGGTGGGCGAGTTCAGCACCGACGGTGCCGTGGGCACCAGCGCCCTGATGCTGCGCCTGCTCAAGGCCACCATCACCAACCCGCGGATCCCCTTGTGGGACCTGATGATGAAGAACGTGTATTCCCTGGGCGCCTTCCAGGTGAACCGGGAGGATTTCCGGCTGGACCTGATCTACAACAACCCCGCCACGGGGGTGGACCTGAACTACGTGCCGCGGGCGCCGATCGACCAGATGCCGCTGTTGCAGGCCGTGGGCATGGACCGGTTGGACCCGCAGAACGCGCCCAACCCCGACGGCTGGTTCGACTACATCGACGGGGCGGCCACCACGGGCGGTACCATCAACGGGCAGAACGGGCGCATCTACTTCCCGGTGCTGGAGCCCTTCGGCACCACGCTGGACCAGGCGCTGGCCCCGGTGCAGCCGCCGGCCGTGCGCCAGCAGGTGGTGTTCCAGGTGCTGTACGACAGCACCAAGGTGGCCGCCCAGAACCAGCCCGAGCTGAACCGCTTCCGCCTCAAGGGCAGTTACCGGAGCGCCAGCAGCGACGTCATCAGCCTCAACGCCGTCAACATCCCCCAGGGCAGCGTGGTGGTCACCGCCGGCGGGGTGCGCCTGGTGGAGAACCAGGACTATACGGTGGACTACAACCTGGGCCGGGTGCGGATCATCAACCAGGGCATCCTGGAGAGCGGCACCCCGATCAATATCAGCCTGGAGAGCAATTCGCTGTTCAGCATCCAGACCAAGACCCTGGCGGGTGCGCGCTTCGACTTCCGGGTGAACAAGGACCTGACCCTGGGCGGCACGGTGATGAACCTCTACGAGCGGCCGCTGACCCAGAAGGTGAACGTGGGCGATGAGCCCATCAGCAACACCATCGTGGGCCTGGACGCCAACTGGCGCACCGAGAGCAACCTGATCACCAACCTGGTGGACAAGCTGCCCTTCTTCGCCACCAAGGAGATCAGCACGGTGAACGCCAGTGCCGAGGCGGCCTACCTGATCCCCGGCCACAGCAAGGCCATCGGCAACGCGGGCACCAGCTACATCGACGACTTCGAGGGCAGCGTGAGCACCATCGACCTGCGCCAGCAGAGCCTCTGGTTCCATGCGGCCACCCCGCAGGGCAACCCGGACCTGTTCGACGAGGGCGACCTGATCAACGACCTGCGCACCGGTTTCCGCCGCGCCAAGCTGGCCTGGTACGTCATCGACCCGCTCTTCTTCCGCAACACCAACCTCACCCCGCCGAACATCACCGGCGACATGCAGGCCGACCACCGCCAGCGCGAGGTGCTCGAACTGGAGGTGTTCCCCAACCGCCAGCTGCAGGCGGGGGCGCCGGCCAACATCCCGGTGCTCGACCTGGCGTACTATCCGCGGGAGCGCGGGCCGTACAACTACACCGTCAACGGCCTGGGCCCGGACGGCTTCCTGCTCGATCCCGCGGACAGCTGGGCCGGCATCACGCGGCGCATCACCACCACCGACTTCGAGGCCAGCAACATCGAGACCATCCAGTTCTGGATGATGGACCCCTTCAGCGAGGGCACGGGTGCGGGCAGCAACGAGGACAGCCAGAACAGCACGGGCGGCGACCTGTACATCGACCTGGGCAACATCAGCGAGGATGTGCTGCGCGACGGCCGCAAGAGCTTCGAGAACGGCCTGCCGCCGGACGGCACCGACCTGAGCTACACGACAGGCCAGACCAACTGGGGCGTGGTGCCCACCACGCAGAGCGTGGTGAACGCCTTCGCCATCACCGAGAACAACAGCAACAAGTACCAGGACGTGGGCTTGGACGGCCTGAGCGACGTCCAGGCCGACGTGGAGGGTCGCACCGAACAGTCCTTCCTGCAGGCCGACTACCTCGCGCCCGTGGCCAACGTGGTGACCGACCCGGCGGCCCTGGCGCGTATCCAGGCCGACCCCTCGGCGGACAACTACCGCTTCTTCCGCGGCGACGACCACGATGGCAACCCGCTGGCCGACATGCTGTTCCGCTACAAGGAATACAACGGGCCCGAGGGCAACAGCATCACCGACGTGGACAGCCCGGAGGACTACCCCACCCAGCAGACCACCCTGCCCACCACGGAGGACATCAACCAGGACCAGAACCTGGCCGAGAACGAGAGCTACTTCCAGTACCGGGTGAACCTGCGTCCCAACGAGCTGCAGGTGGGCAACGGCTACGTCACCGACCGGGTGCTGGGCACGCACCCCATCAGCGGCAAACAGGTGTACTGGTACCAGTTCAAGGTGCCCATCCGGCAGCCGGACCGCGTGGTGAACGGCATCCAGGACTTCCGCAGCATCCGCTTCATGCGCATGGTGATGCACGGCTGGCCACAGGAGGCGGTGCTGCGTTTCGCGCGCCTGGAATTCATCCGCGGCGAATGGCGCAAGTACTTCTTCTCCCTTGAGACGCCCGGCGACGGCATCGGCACCGACCCCGATCCCACCACCTTCGAGGTGGCGGCCGTGAACGTGGAGGAGAACGGCAACCGGGTGCCCATCAACTACGTGGTGCCGCCGGGCATCCTGCAGGAGGTGGACGTGGCCAGCGCCAACCTGCGCAACCTCAACGAACAGAGCCTGCAGTTGCGCACCTGCAACCTGCGCGACGGGGATGCGCGCGCCGCCTTCCGCAACGTGCAGTTCGACATCCGCAGCTACAAGAAGATGCGCATGTTCGTCCATGCGGAGAGCTCCGATGCCGGCGACCCGGTGGAGTACGGTGACGTCAGCGTGTTCATCCGCCTGGGCAACGACTTCGACCAGAACTACTACGAGTACGAGGTGCCGGTCGTCCCGTCGGCCTTCGGCAACAACGACCCCTCCAGCGTGTGGCCCGAGGCCAACAACATGGAGATCGAGTTCGCCAAGCTCAACGATGTGAAGATCGACCGCAACCGCGAGGGCTTCCCCACCAACCAGCGCTATATGCGGCTCGAGGGTGACCGCCGCATCACCGTGAAGGGCAACCCCAACCTGAGCCAGATGCGCACGGTGATGATCGGCATCCGCAACCCCAAGAAGGACGGGGTGGAGGCCAACCCCTGGGCGGTGGACGACGGGCTGAGCAAGTGCGTGGAGGTGTGGGTGAACGAGCTGCGCCTCACCGATTTCGACCAGCACGGGGGCTGGGCCGCCATCGGCCGCATCAACACCACGTTGGCCGACCTGGGCAACCTGAGCGTGGCCGGCAACTACAGCACGCCCTACTGGGGCAGCATCGACAAACGCGTCAGCGAGCGGCAGCGCGAGACCAAGTACGGTGTGGACCTGGCGGCCAACCTGGAGATGGGCAAGTTCCTGCCCGAGGAGAGCGGCGTGAAGGTGCCCGTGTTCGTGGGTTACAGCGAGCAGGTGAGCAACCCGCAGTTCGACCCCCTGAACCCCGACATCGAATGGGACGATGCCACGCGCAACCTCACCCCCGACGAACGCAAGGAGCGCCTCAAGCAGGTGCGCACGTACACCCGGCGGCGCAGCATCAACCTCACCAACGTGCGCAAGGACCGCGCAGGGGGCAAGAAGGAGCACTTCTGGGACGTGGAGAACCTGTCGCTCACTTACAGCTACGCCGACCAGGAGTACCATGATGTGAGCACCGAGTTCGACAACACCGTCACCCACCGGGGGGCCATTGCCTACGTGCACAATCCCAAGACGCGCGAGGTGAAGCCCTTCGCCAACATCAGCCTGATCAACAAGAGCAAGTGGCTGAAGCTCTTCAAGGAGTTCAACTTCAATCTGGGCTTCAAACAGCTGAGCCTGCGAAGCTCCATCGACCGCAGCTACAACGAGCGCCTCATCCGCGCCAACCCGGACATCGCCTCCCTGCCCCCGCGCCCCACCTACAACAAGACCTTCAACTGGAACAGCCAGTACGGCTTCCGCTACGAGATCACGCGCAGCCTCAAGGTCGATTTCTCGGCCAACAACAACGCCATCCTCGGCGAGCCGCCCGGCCGGGTGGACCCCAAGGTGAAGGGCGAGTACGAGGTCTGGAAGGACAGTGTGCTCACCAGCCTGAGCCAGTGGGGTGAGACCACCGGCTACGACCACACGGTGAACGTGACCTATGCCCTGCCCTTCGACAAGCTGCCGCTCACCGACTGGATCACCTCCAACGCCGCCTATGCCGCAGGCTACCAGTGGGACCGGGCCCCGTTCAGCCAGGACACCCTGGGCGCGGTGATCCAGAACTCCCAGAACGTGAGCATCAACGGCCAGCTCAACTTCGTGAGCCTGTACAACAAGTGGAAGTACCTCAAGAAGGTGAACGACAAGGGGCGCACCAGCAACCGCAACCAGAGCAAGGGATCCAAGGCGGGCGACAAGCCCAAGGATGAGGAGAAGGAGGAGGACAAGGACAAGAACAAGGGGAAAGGCAAGGGCAAGGACGGTGACGAGGGCGGGTTCAAGCCGCTGGACGCCTTGGCCCGGCTGCTGATGAGCGTGCGCAACGGCAACATCACCTACAGCCAGACCTCGGGCCTGCTGTTGCCGGGCTACGCGCGCAAGACCAACGTGGTGGGCATGGACGACTTCACCGCGCCGGGCATCGGCTTCGTGCTGGGCCAGCAGAACCACGACCTCAGCGATGCGGTGGTGCGCGACTACGCCTCGTACGCCGCCGGGCAGGGCTGGCTGGTGCAGACCCCCTCGATCTTCACCCCGCACACCCAGACCCGCACCGAGAACATCAACGCCCGCCTGTCCATCGAGCCCTTCAAGAGCATGCGCATCGAGCTGAGCGCCAACAGGGTGTACAGCGAGAACCGCAGCAGCTTCTTCCGGTGGAACGACTCGCTGGGCACCTACGTGAACGACAGTCCGCGCGAGTTCGGCAACTTCAGCGTCAGCACCATCACCTGGGGCACGGCCTTCAGCGCCGACAACGACAACTTCGTGAGCCCGGTGTTCCAGCAGATGCTGGACAACCGCGCCATCATCAGTGAGCGCCTGGGCCAGGCGCGGGAGGGCAGCGTGTTCGTGCCCGACAGCGGCTACTTCTCGGGCTACGGCCCCACCAACCAGGACGTGGTGATCCCGGCCTTCATCGCCGCCTACACGGGCCGCGGGGCCGACAGGGTCAACACCAACCCCTTCCGGATGATGCCGCTGCCCAACTGGGACGTGACCTACGACGGCCTCTCGCGCATGGCACCCTTCAGCAAGTGGTTCCGCACCTTCACCCTCAAGCACAGCTACCGCAGCACCTTCAGCATCGGCAGCTACCAGACCAACCTGCTCTTCCAGGAGGGTGGCGCCGAGCTCGATGCGGCGCTCAACTACATCCCCGAGCGGCAGATCGGCACGGTGAACATCACCGAGGTGATGCGGCCGCTGGCCGGGGCGGACATCACCCTGCAGAACAGCCTGCTGGCCAAGTTCGAGTACAACCGTGACCGCAACCTGAGCCTCAGCATCAGCAACTACCAGGTGACCGAGGTGCGGGGCAAGGAGTACGTGTTCGGCACGGGCTACCGGTTCAAGAACGTGAAGTTCCCCTTCACCATCGGCGGCAACCGCCCCAAGAGCGACCTCAACCTGCGGGTGGACGTGAGCCTGCGGCAGAACAACACGGTGATCCGCAAGATGCAGGAGGGCCAGAACCAGGTGACCGCCGGGCAGAACATCACCTCCATCAAGGCCTCGGCCGACTATGTGATCAGCCAGCGGCTCAACGTGCGCCTGTTCTACGAACGCGTGGTGAACAAGCCCGTGATCTCCACCTCCTTCCCCAGTTCCAACAGCAACTTCGGCCTCAGCCTGCGCTTCACCCTCACCCAGTAGGCGGAGGTCTGACGGGCGCCGGGCGGCGGTTGCGCGATCCGGCCTATTTTCGCCCACCGAGCAACCAAGCACAGCATGAACTTCCCCGCAGACCTGAAGTACACCAAGGACCATGAGTGGATCCGCCTGGAGGGCGGGGAGGCCGTGGTGGGCATCACCGAGTTCGCCCAGAGCGAGCTGGGCGACATCGTCTTCGTGGACATCGGCACCGAGGGTCAGGAAGTGGACCAGCACGCCGTTTTCGGCACCGTGGAGGCCGTCAAGACGGTGAGCGACCTGTTCATGCCCCTGAAGGGCACCGTGCTGGCGGTGAACCCCGCCCTGGCCGACGACCCCGCCAGCGTGAACAAGGACCCCTACGGCGCGGGCTGGATGGTGCGCATCAAGCCGGCCGACCCGTCCCAGGTGGCCGGGCTGATGAGCGCCGACGAGTACCGGGCGCACGTGGGCCACTGACCCCATGCTGCGGCGGCTGCGTTGGGCCCTGTGCTGGGCCCTGGCCATACTTGTGCTCTGCCTGCTCCCCGGGGATCGGCTGCCCGCATGGGGCTGGTTCGACCTGCTGGACCTGGACAAGCTGGTGCACGCCCTGCTCTTCTTCGGGCAGACGGTGCTGCTGGCTTCGGCCTTCCTGGACGAGGGCCGCCCGGCGTCGCCCCTGGCCTGGGCCGTGGGGCTGAGCCTGGCCTACGGCCTGGGCACCGAGCTGCTGCAGGGACTGGAGGCGCTGGGCCGCCGCACCGATCCGGTGGACATGCTCGCCAACAGCATCGGCGCGTTGACCGGGGCCTGGTTCACGGCCCTGCGCCGGCGCAAGGGGCGCCCCATCGTGCCCGCCTTCCTGCGGTAGCAGCAGCCCGGTCGGTGCGGTGCCCGGTCGGGATCACACGATCATGCCGGCGGCCACCGTCTCGTGCGTGGCCTCGTCGATCAGGATCAGGCTGCCGGTGCTGCGGTTGCGGGCATAACGGTCGAAATGCAGGGGCACGGCGCTGCGCAACAGCACCCGCCCGATGTCGTTCATCCGGATGGTGGGGTCCTCGGCCTTGTGCAGCGTGTTGATGTCCATCCTGTACTTCACCTCCTTCACCACGCACCGCGCCTCGCGCCCGGTGTGGCGCAGGGCATACCTGCCCCCGGGCTGCAGCGGCCGTTCGTTGAACCAGCACAGCATCACGTCGATGTCCTGCGAGGTCTCCGGCAGGTTGTTGGGGCTCACCAGCATGTCGCCCCGGCTGATGTCGATCTCGTCCTCCAGGGTGATCACCGCGCTCTGCGGGGCGAAGCATTCCTCCACCTCGTGCTCGCCGATGAGGATGCCCTTGATGCTGCTGCGCAGGCCGCCGGGCAGTACCTGCACGGGGTCGCCCTTGCGGAAGACCCCCCCGGCCACCCGCCCGGCGAAGCCGCGGAAATCGTGCCACGCCTCGGTCATGGGCCGCACCACGTACTGCACCGGGAAGCGCCGGTCGATGTGGTTGTGGTCGCCGGCGATGTGGATGTTCTCCAGCAGGTACATCAGCGTGGGGCCCTGGTACCAGGGCATGCGGGTGCTCCGCTCCACCACGTTGTCGCCCTTGAGCGCGCTGATGGGGATGAAGCTCAGATCGCGCACCTCCAGCTTGCTGCTGAAGTCCTCCAGTTCCTTCTGGATGCGGGTGAAGGTGGCCTCGTCGTAGTCCACGAGGTCCATTTTGTTGATGCAGAACACCACGTGGGGGATGCCCAGCAGCGAGGCGATGAAGCTGTGGCGGCAGGTCTGCTCGAGGATGCCCTTGCGCGCGTCCACGAGGATGATGGCCAGATTGGCCGTGCTGGCCCCGGTGACCATGTTGCGCGTGTACTGGATGTGCCCCGGCGTGTCGGCGATGATGAACTTGCGCTTGGGCGTGGCGAAGTAGCGGTAGGCCACATCGATGGTGATGCCCTGTTCGCGCTCGGCGCGCAGGCCGTCGGTGAGCAGCGACAGGTCCACCTCCCCGCTGCCGCGCTTGGCGCTCGCGCGCTCCACGGCCTCCAGCTGGTCCTCGAAGATCTGCTTGGTGTCGTAGAGCAGTCGGCCGATCAAGGTGCTCTTGCCGTCGTCAACGCTCCCCGCCGTGGTGAAGCGGAGCAGGTCCATGTCGAGGTAGCCGCTCATGGGAGGAAAGAAGAAAGTGGAAAGCGGAAAGCTGAAACCGACTTAGCGTTCATCGCGTGACCAGTGATGTGAAGATGGAGACCAGTTCGTTCCACTCCCTCAGGAGTGCTTTGGTGGAGGAGTGCGGCATGGTGCCGGACTCGGTGAGCATCTCAAGCCAGAAGCCCGATTCATCCGCTTCTTCGATAACGACCCCAAGCTTGGCGACGTACTCGCGTTTGCTTCTGCCGCGGAAAGCAGCCCGCGTATTCGCGCCCACGGAAGTGCCTGCCCGCAATAGCTGCTTGCCCATCACCTGCGCCTCGGTCGTCTTCGGCAAGAGCTTGAACAAGGCCACCACCGCCAGCGCGAATTGCTTGGTCCGATGCTTCAGGTCCTTGTGAGGTGCGGGATCCATTTCAATTTTCCGCTTTCCGCTTTCCGCTTTCCCCTTTCAGAAGTACCCCTCCTTCTTCCTGTCCTCCATGGCCGCTTCGCTCCGCTTGTCATCCATGCGCGACCCGCGCTCGGTCACCCGCGAAGAAGCGACCTCCTCGATGATCTCCTCCAGGGTGCTGGCCGGTGAATCCACCGCACCGGTGCAGCTCATGTCGCCGATGGTGCGGAAGCGCACGCGTTTCATGTAGGGCTTCTCCTCGGGTTTCAGTCGCATGAAGGGCGAGTTGGCGTAGGTCACCCCGTCGCGGTCGAACACCTCGCGCTCGTGGCTGAAGTAGATGCTGGGGATGGGGATCCTCTCCAGCAGGATGTACTGCCACACGTCCATCTCGGTCCAGTTGCTGATGGGGAAGGCGCGGAAGTGCTCGCCGGGCCGTTTGCGGCCGTTGTACAGGTCCCACAGCTCGGGCCGCTGGTTCTTCGGGTCCCAGGATCCGAACTCGTCGCGGTGGCTGAACACACGTTCCTTCGCCCGGGCCTTCTCCTCATCGCGTCGCCCGCCGCCGATGGCGCAGTCGATCTTGTGCTTTTCGATGGTGTCGAGCAGGGTCACCGTCTGCAGCTTGTTGCGGCTGGCGTAGTAGCCGGTCTCCTCCTGCACGCGGCCGGTGTCGATGCTTTCCTGCACGCTGCCCACGATCAGCGTGGCGCCGTGCTCCTTCACCAGGGCATCGCGGAAGACCATGGTCTCCTCGAAGTTGTGGCCGGTATCGATGTGCACCAGGGGAAAAGGCACTCTGGCCGGGAAGAAGGCCTTGCGCGCCAGGTGGAAACAGACGATGCTGTCCTTGCCACCGCTGAAGAGCTGGGCGGGACGTTCGAACTGGGCGGCCACCTCGCGGAGGATGTGGATGCTCTCGCTCTCGAGCTCCTTCAGGTGGGTCAGTCGGTAGGAATGCATGGTCTTCTAGTTTTCACCACAGTGGCACAGAGGACACAGAGAAAACAAGGGGTTGGCGACCGAAATGATCGCTGTTCCTCTGTGCTCTCTGTGGTGAACGCATGTCAGTGTTGCTGGATCCGCGGCAGGATGAAGTTCAACAGGTCGTTGGTGCACTCCGCTTCGGAGCGACCTTGGGTGGCGATGCGGATGGCCGGGGAGGGCGGCGCCTCGAAGGGGGCGCTGATGCCCGTGAAGTCCTTCACCTCGCCGGTGCGGGCCTTCGCGTAGAGGCCCTTCACATCGCGGCGTTCGCATTCCTCCAGCGGGGTGTCGATGAACACCTCCACGAAGTCCCTGGCACCGATGATCGTGCGGGCCTGCTCGCGGATGGCGATGGTGGGGGAGACGAAGCAGCAGATCGCCACCGTGCCGTTGCGCACGAAGAGCTTGGCCACCTCGGCGATGCGGCGGATGTTCTCGATGCGGTCCGCCTCGCTGAACCCCAGGTTGTTGTTGATGCCGCTGCGCACGTTGTCGCCGTCGAGCACCACGGCGTGGCGGCCGCGTTCGTGCAGCGCGCGTTCCAGGCCGATGGCGAGGGTGCTCTTGCCGCTGCCGCTCAGGCCGGTCATCCACAGGCACAGGCCGTGCTGGCCCAGCAGGGCCTCCTTGTCGGCGCGCCCGAGCAGGCGGTCGAACACCGGGTGGATGTGCTCCGGGACGGGCATGGCGGGGCTGCGCGAAGGTACGCGATCGACGCCGGGAAAGCCGCGCCGGGCGCGGGGTCAAACGGGGTTGGCGCGTCGGGCCAGGCGGCTGTGGCGGTGGCCGTAGGCGAAGTAGCAGGCCAGGCCGATGAGCAGCCAGGTGCCGAACCACTTCCAGTTGCTGACGGCCATGCCGGTGAGCAGGTAGCAGCAGGAGGCCAGGCCCAGCACGGGGATCAGCGACCAGCGGTGCACGAAGCTCAGCACGGCCAGGGCGGCGCAGAGGGCCCAGTACACCAGCAGGGGGATGCGTTGGTCGCCGTGGCGCCCGGCGGGGTGGAACAGGTCGCCGAAGTAGCCCGGCAGGCCCAGGTGCACCAGCAGCACGGCCAGCAGCAGCAGGGCGGGCACGATCCAGCGGCCGTTGATGTAGGGGAGGTGGAAGCCGGAGGGGCCGCGTTCCCGGCGGGGCATGAGCAGCACGCCGCCGCACACCAGCACGAAGGCGAAGAGGGTGCCGATGCTGGTGAAGTCCAGGATGAACGCCTCGTCGGTGAACAGGATGGGCACGCCCACCACCAGGCCGGTGACGATGGTGCTGAAGCCGGGGGTGCGGTAGCGCGGGTGGATGCGGGCGAAGGGCTTGGGCAGCAGGCCATCGCGGCTCATGCTCATCCAGATGCGGGGCTGGCCCAGCTGGAAGACGAGCATCACGCTGGTCATGGCCACCACGGCGGCGATGCTCACCAGCAGCAGCATCCACTTCACGCCCGTGAGGGCGAAGACCTCGGCCAGGGGGTCGCTGACGTCGAGCTGGTGGTAGGGCACCATGCCGGTGAGCACCAGGGCCAGTGCGATGTACACGGCCGTGCACACCACCAGGCTCAGCACCATGCCGCGCGGCAGGTCGCGCTGGGGGTCGCGGCTCTCCTCGGCCAGGGTGCTCACCGCGTCGAAGCCGATGTAGGCGAAGAACACCGCGCTGGCGCCGGCCATCACACCGCCGAAGCCGTTGGGCATGAAGGGCGTCCAGTGGTCGATGTCCACATGGGCGATGCCCACGGCGATCACCAGGGCGATGATGGCCAGTTTGACCACCACCATGGCGTTGCTGGCGTTGCGGCTCTCGCGCACGCCCACGTAGCACAGGGCGGTGATCAGCACGTTGATGGCGAAGGCGGGCAGGTCCAGGATGATGCGCCGGCCGCCGATCAGGGGCGCGGTGGCCCAGGCGGTGAGCCCCTCGCCGGGGGTGTTGGCGGCGTGGGCCGCGGCGGCGCTGCGGTAGTTGATGGTGAGCCACTCGGGCAGGTGCAGGCCCATGGCGTCGAGCAGGTTGGTGAAGTAGCCGCTCCAGCTGAAGGCCACGTAGATGTTGCCGATGCTGTACTCCATGAGCAGGGCCCATCCGATCACCCAGGCGAAGAGCTCGCCGAAGCTCACGTAGGCGTAGGTGTAGGCGCTTCCGCTGGCGGGCACGCGCGCGGCGAACTCGGCATAGCACAGGGCGGTGAGGCCACAGGCCAGGGCCACCAGCACAAAGGAGATGGTCAACGCCGGTCCGGCGCCGATATGCTGGCTCCCGCCCGCCGCCGCCGTGCCCACGGTGGAGAAAATGCCCGCACCCACGATGGCTCCGATGCCGAGACCGGTCAGCTGCACTGGTCCCAAAGTCCGCCGCAGCCGGTGCTCCGGACGGGCACTGCCGGCCAGCAGGTGATCGACAGGTTTGGTCCGGAACAAGCGGTGCATAGCGAAGTTCCAGGCCGTGTCACCGGGCCGCCCCTCGCGGGACACCATGGAACCCCGCGGCTGGAAGCCAGGCGGATGTTGCCCTCTTGAACTGGCGTGGCACGCCGCATGTTGCCGCCACGCGGCAGAATTTTGCAAGGTTGCAATGCAGTCGGTCTCGACTAAATTCGCCCCAGGTGCAGGCACGGTTCCATAGGGCATGGAGGAAAGCTCCTCACACGCAGCATTCGGCCTTTACTTTGGTCGAGTTGCTCGTCGTGATTGCCATCATCGCCGTCCTGGCCTCACTGCTCCTGCCGGCGCTGACCAAGGCCAAAGCCAGAGGCCAGACGATTGTCTGTTTGAACCACGCGCGCCAACTGGGGCTCGCGTGGCTGTTGTACGCCTATGATCATGGCGATCGGCTCGCTTACAACCTGGGCGCGAGCGAAATCAAACAACTCCTCTCCCGCCGGCAGCAGTTCAACTGGGCCAACAGCGTGCTCAACTGGGAACTGGACTCGGACAACACCAATGGGACCTTGAACACAGACGCTGCACTGGGGCCTTATGTGGGGCGAAATCCGAGGGTCTTCCGGTGCCCGTCGGATTCCGTGCTGAGCTCCATCCAGCGGCGAGCCGGGTGGAGCGAGCGCAGCCGAAGCATCTCCATGAACGCCATGGTTGGCGATGCCGGCGAGTTCACCACCAGCGGAACCAACGTGAACAACCCGGCCTACCGGCAGTTTCTGAAGCTGGGAGAGTTTCCCGCTCCTTCGGAGGTCTTCGTTTTCGTGGAGGAACACCCGGACAGCATCAACGACGGCTATTTTCTCAACCGGGGTCTGACCGCCACCTGGACGGATCTGCCCGCCTCCTATCACAACGGATCAGCCAATCTTAGCTTTGCCGATGGCCACGCTCTCACCCATCGCTGGGCGCTTCCCAGCACCAAACCGCCGGCCAAGCCGGATGCCGCAGGGCTTCCTCTGGCCCTGGGCGACGATGAGCGCGCCGATTTCTACTGGCTGCTT
>JABWBQ010000102.1 GCA_013360395.1 Flavobacteriales bacterium | reverse complement strand
GGGCGGCGAGCAGCGCGTCGTAGAGGACGATGGCCTCCTCGCAACGACCGTCGAGCGCCAGGGCCATGGCCATGCGCAGGTCGCGCTCGGATCCCGCGGGGACACGCTCGAACGCGGCGATGGCGCTGTCGGCGCGTTGCAGGCCCAGCCAGGCCACGCCCGACCAGTACCAGGCCTGTGCCCGTCCACCCTCCTCGAGCCCTGCGGCCAGGGCCGCGTGCGCATCCTCCAACGCTGCGGGATAGGCCCGGATGCGGGCGTTGGCCTCGGCACGCAACAGCAGCACCGGCGCCTTGGGCATGTCGCGCGTGAGCAACCCGTCGCACCGGCGCAGCGCCGGATACACCTTGCCCCGGTCCAACTGGCGTCGCACCCCGCGCAACTCCGACTCCCCGCGCCCCTGGGCCTGGGCCCCCAGGGCCATCCACAGCAGCACGCCGCACAAAAGGAACCGCATGGCGCGAAGGTACCGTTCGCCCCGACGGTGCCGGTAGCTTTGTGCGAACGCATGCGCACCAGCTACCCCACCAAGGTCCTGCTCGCTTGGGGCGAGGCCATCAGCGGCAATGCCACCATCCGGGATTGGTTGATGAAGAACGGCTTCCCGGAGCTGGGCATCTTCACCTTCGCGCTGCGCAACAAGCAGGAGGCGCGCAAATGGCTGCTGGACCACGGCCACCCGCACCTGCTGGCCGTGATCGCCGGCATCGAGGGTGACCAGGGGGCACTGGACTGGTTGGAGCGCCACGGGCACACCGTGCTGCGCCAACTGGCCCTCACCGGTGACGGTGACCGCGCGGCCTTCGAATGGCTGGTCCAGCACGGGCATCGCGAACTGGCCATGCTGGGCACGCGCATGCACCGGGTGAAGTCGGACATGGACGAGGACTACAAGGACATCCACAAGTACCCGCAGGACTGAAGGGCGTGTCGCGCGCTCAGGGGCGTGGCACCTGCGCATGCCAGTGCCGCAGCCTGTCCAACAGCAGCACGTCGAACAGCACATGGGCCACCATGGCGGGCAGCAGCCCCCAGGCCTTTGCCGTCGTGCCGTAGGCCAGCATACAGGCCACGAGATAGAGCCCGTACAGGGACAGGCGCCGGTCGCGCGGGTCCAGATAGCCATGCAGGGCCACGAAGCCCAATGCGGTGATGGGGATGCCGAGCCAGTGCTGCAGCGCCCCGCGGAAGAGCAATTCCTCGCCGATGCCGGCGGCGAGCGCGAGCACCACATGCATCCAGCGGCGGGGCACCCGGGGGCCCAGCAGCTCCGCGTAGCGCCGGGCCACGGGCCGAAGGGCGGGCTGCTGCAGCAGGAGGATGGCGCCGAGGCCGGTCGCCAGGCCCAACGCCACACCCGTGCCCGCCCAGCGCCACCACGGCTGTTCCAGGCCGAGCACCCCGTGGAGGGCGCGCCCCTGCACCGCCACGATCAGGTACACCCCCGCACCGCCCAGCACGAACAAAGTGGCCGCCGCGAGCAGCAGCACCATGCCCGCTCCGCCCCTGCCGTGGTCCTTCAACGCGTGGGAAGCGGCTCAGTGGACCGCGATGGTCCGCACGGCAGCGCGACCGTTGCTGTCCAGCACCCGCACGAGATACGTCCCTCCTGCCCATGCCGAGACATCGAGCACGAGCTCGCGCGCACCGGGCGTCGGCAACGGCACCGGCAGTTCACGCCCGGTGACGTCGTTCACCCGGATGGAAGCGATGGCCCCATCGGACAGGGACACATGGAGCCGATCATGGGCCGGGACCGGGAACAGACCCAGCGGGATACCGGCCTCCGTCTCCGCCAGGCCCACCTGCATCGAATTCTCCGTGAGGTAGGTGAGCGACCCGACCTGCTGGGTGCCGCCCGGCCCGGTGACCGTGCGGATGAGGCGCTGTGCCACCGGCATCGGTACACCGGCCTTGAGGTAGTAGTGGAAGAGCAGGTTCGTCTCCGTGGTGATGCCCATCACCACCGCCGTCTCGTCGCGCTCCACCCGCAGCCGCAGCACATCGGTCACCGTGCCCCAGGGGAGCACCAGGGTGCCATAGCCGTCGGCCACGGCACTGAGCGTTCCGGTGATCGTGCCCGTGCTGCCCATGAAGTCGGTGTTGCCCTGGTAACTGTCCGTCCAGTTGGTGTTGAAGGCGAGGGGGAACTTGTGGTACTGGATGGCGTTGGTGTACACGGTACGCCCGTTCCCCGGGATCTCCATGCCGAGCTCGAAGGCGCCCTGGCCCGTGTACTGCTGAAAGGTGTAGCTCAGGCCATCGTTGTCGGCACAGGCGTTGGCCGCCGGGAAGTTGGTGGCGCCCGGCGCCGTGTTGGGCTGCACCATCGTGAAGGTGGGCCCCGACCCCGTGGTGGCGGCGGACATGTCGTAGACCTGGTTGGGACCGCTGTTGCCTGGCGGCAACTCGGCGCTGGTCAGGGTCTCGAACACCTGTCCCACGGCGGGCTGCATGGAGCTCAGCGTAAGGTTGGGCTGCGCCATTGGCACGGCGGCAACAAGACACAGCGGTGCAAGGAGGAAGGTTCGACGCATGGCGGGTGGCTTTGCCCGAAGGTACTCGGACGGGATGAATGGCACAAGCCGGCTCCGGGTGTGGTAGAGGCAGGGGCCGACGGGCCGCAAAGTCACCCCACGACCGGCCCCGACCGATCATGCACATCCCGGACCTGCCGGCCGGTACGTGGCGCGAGGCTCACTCCACCACCAGGCGGCGCGTGGCCCGGCCCCCGTCGGCGGCGGTGACCTGCACCAGGTAGAAGCCCGGCCGCAGCCCGGCGAGCCCGAGCTCCACCCGCGTGCCTTGGACGCGCGCCACCTGCACCGGCACGGAACGGCCGGCGGCATCACGCAGCTCCACGGTGCGCAGCGGGCGCTCCGCGGTGAGCACCGCCAGGCCCCGGGCCGGGTTCGGTGCCAGGCTAAAGGTCAGCGCCGCGGCATCGCCCAGGCCCAGCTCGGTGACATCGAGCCACTCGGTGGCCAGCGTGTTCAACGACGGGCCGATGTTCGAGCTCAGCGAATCGGCGATGATGCGCACCACGGGATGGGCCTTGAAGCGGGTGTGGAAGCTGTGGATCTCCTTCTTGCGGGTGACGGTGACCAGCGTGCCGGCGTTGACCTCCGTGGAGTTGAACCGCACCCGGATCACCTCCATGCTGGTGCCGCCCGGCAGCACCAGGGTGCCCGCACCATCGACCACCGCCGTGTAGCTGCCCGTACGCGTGAACGGTCCCACACCGTCGATGTCGAAACTGGCGGTGATCGGCCCGGACCACGTGTCGTTGAGCGTCGCCGGCCAGCGCATGTGGTCCGGACCCTGGGCGATGGGCGCCGTGTAGCCGAAGCCCAGCAGCGTGGCATCCTCGCCCACCACCGTCAGCGCCGAGCCGTTCATGGCGAAGAACGTGGTGTCGGTGGCGCCGTCGGTCATGGCGATGTTGGCCGCGGGGAACAGGGTGTCCGCACCGGGGTACACGGCCGGGTCGATGTAGGTCCAGGTGCGCGTCCCTCCGCTGGTGAGCCCGCTGAAGTCCCAGGTCTGGCCGTTGCCGGTGGCGCCCGGTGCGGTGTAGGCGCCCGTATGCACGGTGACGGTGTCGCCGATGGCCGGCTGGTTCTCGGCGGCCGTGATGGTGGGCTGCGCCAGCAGCGGTGCGGCCAGGGGGGCCAGGAAGGCCAGGGTAAGGGTGCGTTGCATGCGGTTCGGGAATGGTCGGCGCAAGGTAGATGCACGCACCGGTACTTTCGCTGCCTGAGAGCGACCGATCATCAACCATCATGCGCCACAGCGTCAGCGACCTCACCGCGGTGATCCGCGACCGCCGCACCATCTACCCCAAGGACATGAGCGACCGCACGGTGCAGCGCGACATGGTGGAGCGCATCCTTTCCAACGCCACCTGGGCGCCCAACCACGGCATGACACAGCCCTGGCGGTTCATCGTGTTCGCCGGTGAGGCGCGCAGGCGTCTGTCCGACTTCATGGGCGCGGAGTACACGCGGATCACCCCGCCGGAGAAGTTCCTGCCGCGCAAACACGAGAACGCCGTGCAACGCCCGCTGCAGGCCAGCGTGGTGGTGGCGCTGGGCCTGGCACGCGACCCGCGCGGCAAGATCAGCGAGCTGGAAGAGCAACTGGCCGTGGCCTGCGCGGTGCAGAACATGCACCTCACCTGCACGGCCTACGGCCTGGGCGGCTTCTGGGGCACGGGCGCGGTGGCCACCGGCGACGGCATGCGGCGCTTCCTGGGCCTGGCCGAGGGCGACCGGTGCATGGGCCTGTTCCACATCGGGTATCCGGCGGTGGAATGGCCCAAGGGCTACCGCAAGCCCCTGCCCGACGTGCTGGTGTGGCAGGATGCCTGAGCGCCCTGCACGCAACGTTCATCCGTGATCCGAACGCCCCGGCCGACGGCTGCGCGGCGTTCGTCGATGCGGCCGGCCCCGCGTGCCATGACGGGTATCTTCGCGACCCTTCCTCGCGTACACACGCCCGCATGCGCGCGCTTCCGCACGTGATCCTCCTCGTGGCCTGCCTCGGCAGTGCCGCCGTGGCCGTCGCCGCCCCCGGCAGCGACACCCTGCGCACGGACACCGTCAGCGCGCTGGTGATGTACGGCGACCGCACCCTGGCCGAGGGCGAGGCCCTCAGCGACGACCGCCTGGACGCCATGCTCGACTCGCTGTGCGCCCTGCCCGATCCGCCGGCCGACCTGCTGCGCGACCTGGCCCTCTACAAACGCATCCGCGGGATGGAGGAGGACGGCATCATCCAGCTGATCGATTCGCTCTTCGAGCTGGACACCGTGCCCTACGCCCTGATCAACGAGATCAACCTCTACAGCGCGCAGATGCCCACCCAGGGCGAAGTGGACCGCAGCGGGCTGCTGGCCTGGCTGGACGATCCCACGAACGACCCGACGGGCCTGTACGCCGACTGGAACACCGTGGCCGTGCATGCCACCACACCGGCTTCGGCCGCTCGCGACAGCGTGCTGCTGCTGCAACTGGTGGACGCCGCGGCGAACTGCGGCTTCGCCATGCCCGTGGAGGGCCCCCTCACCTCGCGCTTCGGCTGGCGCGACGGGCGCCCGCACAACGGCATCGACCTGGACCTGGAGGTGTGGGACAGCGTGCGCACGGCCTTCCCCGGCGTGGTGCGCCATGCCGGGATGCAGAACGGCTACGGCCGCGTGGTGGTGGTGCGTCATTACAACGGGCTGGAAACGTATTACGCGCACCTGCACCGCTTCAAGGTGAAGGCCGGCGACGTGGTGGACGCGGGCGAACTGATCGGTCTGGGCGGCAGCTCCGGCCGTTCGTCCGGCAGCCACCTGCACTTCGAGGTGCGCTTCCGCGGCATGCCGCTGGACCCGGCCCGCCTCATCGATCTGAGCAACGGTTCCCTGCAGGCCGACACCCTGGTGATCAAGCGTTCCCGCCACGCCTACGCCGCCTACCCCAAGGGCACGCGCTTCCACACGGTGGCGAAAGGTGACCATCTTTACGGCATCGCCGAGCAATACGGCACCTCCATCCAGGCCCTGTGCGACCTCAACGGCATCACCCGGCGCTCGATCCTCCGTGTGGGGCAGCAGCTCCTTGTGGATGCCCGGTAGGGATCCCGGTCGGGGCTGACGAACTCCGGCATAGCTTCGCGAGCCTCACGGCGCAAACCTCCGGCCTCCAGCCGCAAACCTCCGGCCTCCAGCCGCAAGCCTCCGGCCTCCAGCCGTCGGCCTCCAGCCTTGGGCCGCTCGCTGCCTGCCGCCTTTCGCTCCGGCCCCTGGCCTTGCTCCTGCTCCTGCTCCTGCCCTCAACCTTCCAGGCCCAACAAGGCGTCACCACCTTCGGCATGCAGGTGAAGCCGGTGGTGCCCCTCTCCTTCTTCGACCCGCGGGTGGACCTTCAGGGCGGCGCGTTGCAGGGCAGCGTGGAGCTCACCGGCGGCTTCGGCTTCGGCATGCAGGTGCGCCACGGGTTCACCCGCATGCTGTCGCTGGAGACCGGCATCCACCAGATCCGCCGCAACTACCGCTGGACCTTGGAGAACGATACGGTGCCCCTCGACGGCAATGGCCGCATCCGCTATGTGGGCTATGAGATACCCGTGCTGTTGCTGGTGTACATCCGCCTGGGTGAACGTTCCTGGATGAACACCGCACTGGGCGCCAGCCTGGACATGTACCCGAGCGACGCCATCACCAACACGAACGATGCGCGGGCCTATCTGTTCCGCCGCGACTGGTTGCAGGTGGGCGCCGTGGGCAACATCGGCTTCGAGTACCGCACGGAACGCTCGGGCTATTTCTACATCGGCGCCACCTACCATCGTGCGTTCGACGACATGGCGGTGGCCGAGCTCACCTACTTCGATGCCAACAGCGTGGGGCACGCCATCACCAAGGGGCTCAGCGGCAGCTACCTCACGGTGGACCTTCGCTACTTCTTCCACGAGGACCCGCAGCGGCGCGCCGAGCGCAGGCAGCGGCGGGGGAAGGGGAATTGAAGGTCGGGTCACGGGGAGCATCCCGCGGAGTGGCACAGGTCGTGCCCGTGTGCGCATGTGTCCATGTGCACATGGGCAAATGGGCACATGTGCATGTGCACCAAGGGCCGCCCCGCGATCGCGAAGCGGCCCTCGGCACAGATCCAGCACAACGTTACCGCCCCACCTTCACCGCGTCACATGGTACGTGCCGGGCACCAGATCCGTGGTGGTCCAGTCGTGGGTGTAGGCACCGACCTCCCGCACGGCCTCCTCCAGCACCTCCAACCGCTTTCCGCCGGCATCGCTCACCTCCAGGCGTGTGCGACCGGGCATGGCCACCTTGTATCGCAGCTGCGTGTGGTCCGCCACCGGGTTGGGCACGATGATCAGGTCGGTGCGCAGGGCCTCTCCTGCGTCTGCGTTCGCATCGCCGAAGCCTTGTCGAAGGCGTGCCCCTGGGCTCATGCCGCGCCCATCCGTGCTGCCCTGGGCCGCGCAGCAGGTGGCGAGGTCCTGTTGGAGGGTGGCGATCTGGTCCTGCAAAGAGTTGATGGTGGCTTGCTGTTGCTGGTAACCGGCGATCATGATCGGGATGAGCGCCGTGTAGTTGATACCCTCCACATTCATTTCCGGATGGACCACGTTGCCAAGGCTGTCCAGCTCAGCGGGGACAATGGTGCTGCTCACCACGGCCGGGAGCACTTGTGCCACTTCCTGCGCCAGGAAGCCGAATTGCACTCCGCCAGGCAGGTACAGCTGCGGGTATTGCACGCTTTGGTAGTTGTACGAACGAGGCGTCAGTTGACCCAGCAACTCGACTGCATCCGGTCCTTCGATGTCCTCGACGTTGGTCTTGATGTCCGCGTCAGAGAAAATAAAGGTCCCATTGTTCCACATGCTACCGGTCACCTGAACACGACCGTGAAAGTACCCTGCCCAGTGATTGGCCAAGGTGTCACCCACCCGGCCATACACCGCGATGTTCGTGCTTGAACTGGCACCGTCCACCCGGCTCCACACCCCATGGTTCGTGGAGCTGCTGCCTGTGCTGTACACGTAGGTCCGAACGCCGGTGTTGTTCTGGCTGGACCCGGTGCCTTGAACATAGGTCTCCACACCGCGGTTCATCGCATTCGTTCCCGAGCTGTTCGCATGGAATTCCCCGCCGTGGTTCAACGCACTACCGTTGTTGTTCGTCGCGGTGGAGAACAGCCCACGGTTCGAAGTGACAGCCACACCATTCGCCACTGTGGCCGTGAAGTGCCCGGCATGGTTGTTCATTACCGTACCTGAACCGGTCGCAGCGCCTTCGACCCCGAAGTTGCTGCCTGCAGCCAATGCACTGGATGATGTCGCTGCCCCTTGCAGGCCTACGTTCGTCGATGCGTTCGCCGCCTCGGCACGCGCACCCACGCAGGTGGCTCCGGCACCGCTGGAGCCCGAAGGGATCTCCGTACGCACAAAGAGGCCCCGGTTCGCCAGGCTCGAATGCGGTGTGTTCTCCAGAACGTTGAGCTTGGTCCCGTCATTCAGGCTGATCGTACCGATCCCCACATTCTCATCACCATCCGGACAAGCGGGATCCACAGGACCCACCGCCGTCCACACGTGGTTGGGGTTCGGATTGGCGCCCATGGTCCACTCACAGTTGTCGGGCAGGTTGGCCAGGCTGCGCCAGTGCAGGCGCCCGTCGTTGTCGGTCACCACGAAGCGGTCCAGCTCCTGGTTCTCATAGTCCGGCACCAGCCTACGGATCATCACGGTGCGGTCCAACACGTCCAGCCGTTCATCCGGCGTGGCGCTCTGGCCGAACCAGTCGCCGATGCCCACGAACACCTCCGACCCGCT
Source organism: Flavobacteriales bacterium (assembly GCA_013360395.1). Classification (GTDB taxonomy): domain Bacteria; phylum Bacteroidota; class Bacteroidia; order Flavobacteriales_F; family PHOS-HE28; genus PHOS-HE28. Next base: position 2,972 of record JABWBQ010000102.1, on the reverse strand, counting down.
GTCGTGCGGATAGAGCTGCATGGCCTCCAGGCCCTCCATGGAGTTGCTGCCCGTGGGGTTGGAGCTGCTGTACTCCGAGGTGAAGATGAAGCGCATCCGATCACTGAGCCAGGTGCCCGGGTGGCCGCTTCACTGCACAATGGCGTCGGTGTAGTCGTTCAGCTCACCGGATCCCGGCTCATCAGGGTTGTCGTAGGTGTACTTCTGCCCGATGTACATCTGGTCGCTGTTGCCCGTGAAGGTGACACCGTTGCGCATCCACGGCCGGTAGCCCCATTGCTGCGCATTGCCCGTGGTGCCGCCCTCGGCCAGGTGCAAGCGGCTGAAGGGCCCGTTGGGCGACTGCCCCAGGAAGCCGTTGTCCGGGGTGAGCAGGGTGAAGCCATCCGCCGCGATGTTCGCGAAGGTGTTCAGCCAGGGGTAGGTCACCTTCTGATTGATCCGCGCACGGAATTGGTCAGATGTATAGAAATCGATAGGCTGGTTCGGAACGGTCTTCAGCCACAGTGGCTGTGGGGTCTGTTCGATAAAGTGTGTCATCCCCTTCATTGCTATTGTTGTGATTGCTGTTGGGTTTTGAACGAGGGGGTCCGGGGAAGACTCATAACCTGTTGATCGGTGTTGGCAAGCTGTGGATCGAAGCGTGGTCCGAATAGCAAGCGCATTTCGGAGGCGATCTCCTTCCCTGCGAAGATGGGTTTGGCGGCCATTTTCTCCATGATGCGCTGCTGGGACAGGTAGAGCAGCTTGAGCAAGGCCATGTCGTTGTCGAAGACGCGCTTGGTCTTGGTGTACTTGCGCAGCCGCGCGTGGAAGCCCTCGATGGGGTTGGTGGTGTAGATGAGCCGCCGGATGCGCTCGCTGTAGCGGTATTGGCTGGCCAGCAAGGGCCAGTTGGTGCGCCAGGAGTTCACCGCCTGCGGGTAGTGCCGAGCCATTTATCGATGATGACCTCCAAGGCATGTAGCGCTTGCTGCTCATCGGGTGCCCGGTAAATGGCCCGCATGTCCTTGACCACCTCCTTGTAGTGCTTGTAGCTCACGTACTTCAGGGTGTTGCGTACCTGATGCACGATGCAGCGCTGGATGTCGCTCTGCGGGTACACCAGCGCGATGGCCTCGTAGAAGCCGCTCAGGTTGTCGATGCACGCGATCAGCATGTCCTCCACGCCCCGTTGTCGCAGGTCGCCCAGCACGCTCAGCCAGAACTTGGCCCCTTCCATCCGATCTGCTTGCTCTTTTTCCGCATGCCTTCTCCGAAGAGATCGCACCGTAGGCACCGCTACGCAGCGACCTCTTCGTATCGGCCTACGAAAAAAATAGCGGCACATCTTTGGACGGCCTTCTATTGCGAAATGGTATTATGACCATCGGGACCCACGCCCAGGGCGGTGTACACGGCCTTGTTCACCACGCGCCCTTCCTGCTTCACCTTGAAGTGGATGGCATCGAGCCACACGATCGCATATGGGCGGCCACGAAGCACGGCGCAACCGGCGCGGGCCGCAGCATGCCCGGGATGGCCCGTCCGCACGGCCTACTTTCCGCGACCCAACCGTTTCACCGGCAGCTGCCAGCCGAGACCGGCCCCGATGACCAACTCATCCAGGGGCACAGCGGCGCTGTACGGCCCGGTGTAACGCGCGTGGGTGTACCGGGCATCGATGAAGAACTGGAAGTAGTCCCACACCACGAAGGTGAGGCCCGCACAGAGCGACATGCTCGGAAGGGCCCGCAACGGTGCCGCCTCGTTCTGCAGGCTGTCGCGTGCGGGCCGGGTCAGGGACACGCCGGGCTCCAGGCCCAGGGCAAGGTCCAGCCGACGGTGGGTGAGGTGCACGAAGGGACCGAAGGCGATCTGGCTGTTCTGCTCCAACAGGCCCACGTCGCCCTGATCGCCGATGTACCACATCCCTTCGCCACGCAGGCTGATGCGCTTGTCCGTGAAGACCTCCAGCTTGCCCGCCACGTAGATGTTGGTGACGGGCTGCTGCAGCATGAAACCCGGACTGATGGCCACGGAGCCACGCACCAGCAATGGTTCGGCCACCGGCACATCGTCCTGGGCCCGCGCCGCCATGCCCAGCATGAGCGCGGCGGCCGCACAGAGGATCCGCGTCACCATAGATCGGCGATCTTGTAGTTGAAGCTGAGGTGCAGCAGCAGATGTCCCTCAAGGTCGGCGCCAGGCTCCTCGTGGAACTCCACGGCACCGTCGTGCTCCTCGGCATGGACATCGGTGCCGAGGTGGATCATGTACTGGCACACCAACGAGAAGTCGGCCCGGTCGGTGACGTTGATGTGGGTTCCCAGCCCGGCCTGCACGGCGCTGCTCCACCGTTCGGCGTAGTTGGAGGCGTCGTCGATGGCCTGCTGGAAGGTGTGGTCGAAGCAGTGGCCGGCGACCACGTACGGCTGGAGGAGCCGGCGTTCCGGAACGGGCTTGAGCGGGTAGAACATCACGCTCCAACCGATGTGCTGGTCCTGGCGGTGCGCCAGGCGGCCTGCGGAGCCGGTGAAATAGTCGTAGAACCAATCGGTGTTCACGCGGTCGCTGATGCGCACCCGCATCTGGCCGCCCGCACCGGTGCCCGGCACACCCTGGGTGCCGCTGCTGAAGAAGCTGAAGGAGGACCGCACACCGAGCGAGACGGTGCCGCCCGGCCCCCGCCCCACCTGCCGCAGGGGTTGGGCCCATGCGCCCGCAGCGACAAGCAGGGCGATCGTGGCTGTGAGGTGACGCATGGACCTTGAACGCAAAGATGCCGATCGGAAGTATGAACGGCGCCGGCCCGGCGATCGCCCCCGCTTCCGCAGCACACGGCCGACCCACCCGCGCAGCAGGCGATCCGGGCGACCACCGCGGGGGACGTGTGTCTTGTCCTGAAATAGGTTGACACCAACAACCAACCGAAGATGGGACTTTCAAAAGAGTTCAGAGTGAACAAGCAGTACAGCGAGGAACTGAAGAAG
>JABWBQ010000101.1 GCA_013360395.1 Flavobacteriales bacterium | reverse complement strand
CCCCTGAACGAACAGCGACCGGACCGGACAACGGTCCTGGCGCGGAGCCGGGACCGGAACCGGAAGCCACCGCGCCGCCGGTGGTCGCCAACGTCGTGGCCCCCGCGACCGTGCCCACCCCGGTGCCGGAACAGCCCGCTGCCGCGGAGACCACATCCGACCCCGCGGGCCGCCAGGTGGTGCAGGAGGTGCTTCAGGAACTGTCCCTCGGCAGGGAATACGCGCCGGACAACGTGCACGGACAGCCCGAGGTGCTGTCGCCCGAGCCGGAACCGGAGCCCCGGGAGACAGCGGTGCCCGAGCCCGTGCTCTTCATCCCCAACGTGTTCACCCCCAACGGCGACGGTGAGAACGAACAATGGGTGCCGCAGGGCAGTCACTATCAACGCGTGGCCGTGCGGATCTTCAGCAGCACCAACGGCTCGATGGTGTTCTCGGCCAACGACCTTCGTCCCTGGGACGGCAACGACCTACACGGCCAGCCCTGCCCCGGCGGAACCTACCTTTATGCCGTGGAGGTGGTGGACCTTGCGGGCCGGGCCAAGGCCTTCAGCAACACCGTGAACATCATCCGTTGACCCCGGATATGCGGCACCTCACGACCCTCCTGTTGCTGCTGACCGCTTTGTGCGGTGCAGGGCAGGTACCGCACGACCAGGCCAGCTACGACGCCTGGAAGCTCGTCACCCATCCCCCGGCCCCCGGCACGGGTGTCGCACCCGCCCCGGACCCTTATGTGCAGCGCGGGGGCAGCGCCACGTGCGACTGCTGGATCATGCCCGACGCCAGCTACACCACCATCAACAACAACAGCCAGTGGAACGCCGGCGGTTTCCAGAACGCCGATGACGGCAGCTACGGACCGATCATGCTGCCCTTCCAGTTCTATCTCTACGGCACGCTGTACAACACGGTGTACATCAACATCAACGGCAACGTCAGTTTCGGACAGTACTACGGCACCTTCAGCTCCACGGGGTTCCCCTTCAACGGATACACCATGGTGGCGCCCTTCTGGGCCGATGTGGACCTGCGCGGGCCGGGCTTCGGCAACAACGTGGTGCAGTTCAAGGTGACCTCCACCGCACTGTACGTGAACTGGACCAACGTGGGGTATTATTCGATGCACACCGACAAGGTCAACACCTTCCAGCTGATCATCACCGACGGCACCGACCCGGTCATCCCCAACGGGGCGAACGTGAGCTTTTGCTACAAGGACATGCAGTGGACCACCGGTGATGCCTCGAGCGGCACCAACGGCTTCGGCGGCACCCCGGCCAGCGTGGGCGCCAACGAGGGTAACGGCGTGGACTACATCCAGTTCGGCCGCTTCGACCAGCCGGGCACGGCCTATGATGGGCCCTTCGGCCTCAACGACGGGGTGAGCTTCCTGGACGATCAGTACTTCAGCTTCAGCACCGACATCACCACGGCCAACGTGCCCCCGGTGGTGAGCGGCCAGAGCGTATGCGACTCGATCATCCTTTGCGTGGGCGACCTGGCCACGCTGGACGTCACCTTCCTCTCCCCCGAGCCGGGCCAGATCACCACCCCGTCGGCCACCAGCGCCACGCTCACCAACTTCAACATCACCAGCCTGGTGCCGGGGCTGGCCGCCACGATCAGCATCGACATCCTGCCCACCCCGGCCGACGTGGGTTTCCACGTCATCTCCATCCAGGGCACCGACGACGGCACCCCGGTCATGACCTCCACGGTGAACATCATCGTCGAGGTGCAACAGGGGTCGGTGATCACCCCGGGCGCGCTGACGGTATGCGATTCGGACCCGCCGGTGAACATGCTGACCCTGCTGGGCGGCAACCCGCCGGCCAACGGTGACTGGACCGACCCCAACGGCAACGTGCACAACGGCACCTTCGTGCCGGGCACCGACATCGACGGCGCCTACCTCTACGCCGTGGGCCAGGGCAGCAGCTGCGCCTCCAACGGCACGGTGACCATGACCACCCAGGCGAGCGTGAACGCCGGGCAGGATGTGGCCCTGGCCTATTGCAGCAGCGACGGTCCGGACGACCTCTTCCTGAACATCCCCGGCGGCCCCATGGCCTCCGGCGGATGGCTCTACCCGGGCGGCAGCGTCTTCTCGGGCACCCTGGACCCGGGCATCGACCCCGCCGGCGTGTACCGCTACATCGTGCCCGCCACCAGCCCCTGCCCCAGCGACACCGCCTTTGTCACGGTATCCATTCCCCAGGCCGTGGACGCCGGCACGGACGCCGCCCTCACCCTGTGCACCGACGCCGCGCCGCTGGACATGCTGGCCACCCTGGGCGGCACGCCCGACGCCACCGGCACGTGGACCGACCCGAACCAACAGCCCTTCCCCGGCACCTTCACCGCCGCCAACGACCCCCCGGGGATCTACACCTACACGGTGACCGGCACGGCCCCCTGCCCCACCCTCACCGCCACCCTGACCCTGGCGGTGGACCCTGAACCCGATGCGGGACAGGACGGCCTGCTGGAGCTCTGTGCCGACGGGCCGGTGACCCCGCTGTTCCCCCTGCTCGGCGGCACGCCCGATGCCGGCGGTACCTGGACCGACCCGGGCGCGCAGACCCACGCCTCGGTGATCGACCCGGCGACCGACGTGAGCGGCACCTACCTGTACGTGGTGCACGGCATCGGCAGCTGCATCCACCTGGTGGACACCGCCGAGGTGGCGGTGGGCGTGAACCCCTTGCCGGTGGTGACCTTCACGGTGGACCCCGACAGCGGTTGCGTACCGGTGCTGGCCGGACTGTACAACACCACGGACAGCGCCTACCTGGGCGGGACCTGCGTGTGGGACCTGGGCGACGGCTCCACCATGCTGGGCTGCGACAGCGTGGCGCACCTGTACAGCACGCCCGGCTCGTACACCGTGGGGTTGACCGTGACCACCCCCAAAGGCTGCACGGACCAATTGCAGGTGCCGGGCGCGGTGATCGCCAAGCCGGCGCCGCTGGCCACCTTCACCTTCAGCCCCAACCCCGGCACCGAGCACAACGCCTCCATCTACTTCGCCAGTGACGACCCCGAGGCCGTGGAATGGCTGTGGACCTTCAACGGCACGGACACCGCCACCCAGCGCACGCTCTACCACAACTTCAGCGATGTGATCGGCGCCGACCACGAGGTGTGCCTGCGCGTGGCCGACCGCTACGGCTGCGTGGACTCGCTGTGCAAGGTGGTGCCCGTGTACGTGCCGGCCATCTACGTGCCCAACGCCTTCACGCCCGACGGCAACAACCTCAACGAGATCTTCCTGCCCATGCTGGCGGACATGGTCCCCGAGGAACACACCTTGGAGGTGTACGACCGCTGGGGCCAGGTCATCTTCAAGACCCACGACATCCTGCAGGGCTGGGACGGCCGCGCCCAAGGCGGCGGGGAGATCCTGCCCTCCGGGGTGTACACCTGGCGGCTGATCGGCCGACCGGTGTTCGCTGCCGACAAGCAGGAATGGGTGGGCCATGTGAGCCTGCTGAAGTGACCTCCGAACGATCCATGCGCAAACCGCTCCTCCTTTTCGCCGCCATGGTGCTGCACAGCGCCGCCGTGGCCCAAGTGAAGCTCACCCCGGCCGAGTACGACGCCCTGAAGGCCCAGGGCAGGCTGCCCGCCGAATTCGAGTTGTTGCGGCCCGCCCAGCAACCCATCACCCCGCGGGTGCACCCCTCCACCGCGCCACCGGCCCGACCCAAAGGCGGCGGCAGCGTGAACGGCGACTGCAACTGCTGGGTCGCGCCCGACAGCACCTACCAGCTGGCCCTGACGCCCAACGACGACGGCTCCTCGGCCGCCATCTACATCCCCTTCCAGTTCAACCTGTACGGTGACCTGTACAGCACTTTATTCATCAACAACAACGGCAACGTGTCCTTCCAGTCGCCGTACCCCACCTACAGCGCCAGCGCCTTCCCCAACGCCGACTTCATCATGGTGGCCCCCTTCTGGGCGGACGTGGATACCCGCGGCGACGACGGCATGGGCCTCAACGGCGGTCAGGTGCTCTACAAGGTGACCCCCACGGCGTTGTATGTGAACTGGGTGGATGTGGGGTATTACAACTCGGAGACCGACAAGAAATGCACCTTCCAGCTGATCATCACCGACGGCAACGATCCGGTGATCGGCGTGGGCCGGAACGTGAGCTTCTGCTACAAGGACATGGACTGGACCACCGGTGCGGCCTCCCAGGGCACCAACGGCTTCGGGGGCATCCCGGCGGTGGTGGGTGCCAACCGTGGCAATGGGGTGGACTACATCCAATTCGGCACCTTCGACCAGCCCGGCACGGCCTACGACGGGCCTTACGGAGTGCCGGACGGAGTGGACTGGCTGGACGACCAGAACTTCGTGTTCACCACCTCGGTGAGCACCCAGAACATCCCGCCCATCGCCAGCAGCACCTTCCTGTGCGATACCGTGCGGGTGTGCACCGGCGAGCTGGTGGACATCGAGATGAACTTCATCGCCCCCGAACAGGGCCAGGTGACGGTGGCCAGTTCCACGGCCCCCACCCTCTCGGGCTATGCCGAGGTGCTGAACACCAGCGGCAACAACTCGGTGGTGGTGCAGGGCCAGTTCACCCCCACCCCGCTGGAGGCCGGTTTCCACACCATCACCTTCACGGCCACCGACAACGGTTCGCCGCCGCTCACCACCACCATCGACATCGTGGTGGAGGTGTACTTCACCACCCTGCCGGCCCCGGTGATCGCCGGCGACACCGTGGCCTGCACCGGGCAGGGCGTCACCCTCTCGGTGCCCCCGCTCTACGACACGTACACCTGGAGCAACGGGTACGACGGCAACAGCGTGCTGGTGGGCCCGGGCACCTACAGCGTGGAGGTCACCGCCGGCTACTGCACCTTCGGCAGCAACACGGTGGTGGTGACCGAGGCCCCGGCACCGCAACCCGTGATCACCGGCAACCTGTTCTCCTGTGGCGACGACCCGGCCGTGCTCAGCACCACCCAACCCTATGCCGGCTACCTGTGGAGCACCGGATCGCAGGACCCGACCATCGCCGTGAACACCGGCACCTACACGGTGACGGTGACCAATGACGCGGGCTGCCAGGGCACCTCGGCCCCCGTGAACGTGCTCACGGCCCCCGTACCCGACGCGGGCATCACCGCCACACCGCCCGGACCCGTGTTCCCCGGTACGCCGGTGACCTTCGGCGACGGCAGCAGCAGCCAGGATCCCATCACGCAATGGTGGTGGGACCTGGGCGGCCAGGGCGGTGGTACGGGCAGCACCGCCGGCATCACCTTTGACGCGCCGGGCAGCTACCAGATCACCCTGGTGGTGACCACGGCCAACGGATGCACCGACACGGCCACCTACCTCTTCACGGTGGTGCCCACGGAGATCTTCGTGCCCAACGTGTTCAGCCCCAACGGCGACGGCGACAACGACAACCTGGAGTTCACCGGCGTGGAATTCTTCCCCAACAGCGACCTCAAGGTGTACAACCGCTGGGGCCAGAAGGTGTACGAGAGCGCCAGCTACCGCAACCAATGGTCGCCCAAGGACGTGAGCGAGGGCACCTACTACTACGTGCTGACCCGCAGCGACGGCAAGGAGTACACCGGGCATGTGACCCTGCTGCGCTGAGCGCGCCCCACCGCGCCCCGGACGCCCCGCCCCGCGGGGCTTTCGCCTATCTTCGCCGACCGTCATGAAGGTCACCGACCACCTGCGCAAGGCCACCGCCACGCTCTTCAGCTTCGAGATCCTGCCCCCGCTCAAGGGCCGCGACATCCGTTCCATTTACGAGGGCATCGACCCGCTGATGGAGTTCGGCCCCAGCTTCATCAACGTCACCTACCACCGCGAGGAGGTGCTCTACAAGGACATGGGGCACGGCCTGCTGCGCAAGGTGCGCCTGCGCAAACGCCCCGGCACCGTGGGCATCTGCGCCATGATCAAGGCCAAGTACAGCGTGGACACGGTGCCCCACCTGATCTGCGGCGGCTTCAGCCAGGAGGACACCGAGGACGCCCTCATCGAGCTCAACTTCCTGGGCATCGGCAACGTGCTGGCCCTGCGCGGCGACGCCGTCAAGAACGAGGGCCACTTCGTGCCCGAGCGCGACGGCCACGCCCATGCCGTGGACCTGGTGCGCCAGATCGCCGCCCTCAACCGCGGCCGGTATCTGCATGAGGAGGAAACGGAGACCGCACCCACGGACCTGTGCATCGGCGCCGCCTGCTACCCCGAGAAGCACCCCGAGGCCCTGAACCTGGACACCGACATCGCCTACCTGAAACAGAAGGTGGAGGCCGGCGCCGAGTACCTGGTGACCCAGATGTTCTTCGACAACGCCAAGTACTTCGCCTTCGTGGACCGCTGCCGCGCCGAGGGCATCACCGTGCCCATCATCCCCGGCCTCAAGCCCCTCACCAACCGCAAGCACATCGCCTTCATCCCCAAAACCTTCCACCTGGACCTGCCCGTGGCCTTCAGCACCGAGCTGGCCAAGTGCCGCAACGACGAGGAGGTGAAGCAGGTGGGCATCGCGTGGGGCATCCAGCAGGCCCGCGAACTGATGGCCCGCAACGTGCCCTGCCTGCACTTCTACACCATGGGGCGCAGCGAGGCCGTGCGCGCCATCCTGAAGGCCGTGCGCTGAGGCCGGCGGTGCTGTCCGGGCATCCCTCGGCCGCGCATCGTACCTTGCGGCTATGCGCGCCCACGCCCTGCTGGCCACCCTGCTGCTGGCCCTGAGCACCGCGGCCCAGGTGGCCTGGGACAGGGGCGTGCTCGACGCGCTGGCC